>CAYLNH010000466.1:965-1541 GCA_964384625.1 uncultured Lentisphaerales bacterium | reverse complement strand
GGTCGGCATCCGCAAGCTCGGAATGCTCGAAGTTCAGCGGGACCAGAATCGGCATTTTGCCGCCGGCCGCAGTCTGCGCTTGTTGCTGTTCAGATTGCATGAGGTTCAGAGCATAACCACGTTAATTCGATGTGTCCAGCACTGTCGACAGATATCTTGGAGGCTCTGTTCCGCGGTGCGGAATTTGTGTGCACCGCCCCCGGCTCACGGCATAGCATACCCACATGCCAGAACGATACATCGACGCCATCATCAAGTACCTGTCTTCCCGCAACTACCAGCCGCTCAAGCCCCGCCAGCTCGCCCGGCAGATGCACGTGTCCGAGGCGGAGTACGGCGCGTTCCGAGAGTCGGTCAAGGCCCTGCGAGACGACGGCCGCGTGGTGCTGGGCGCCGGCAACGCACTCACCTTGCCGCAGATGACCAGCCGCGTGGTGGGCGTGTTCCAGGCGAACCCGCGCGGCTTCGGCTTCGTCCGCCCGGACAGCCCCAACGAACACGGCGATTTGTTCATCCCCCCGGACGCCACGGGCGGCGCGCTGGACGGAGACCACGTCGTCGCCCGCGCCCGCAAGC
>CAYLNH010000466.1:0-955 GCA_964384625.1 uncultured Lentisphaerales bacterium | reverse complement strand
CATCGCGGCGCCAGCCGCTTCACCGGCACGCTGGAGAAGGCCGAGAACACTTGGTTCGTGCTGCCGGACGGCCGCACGCATCCGCCCATCGTCGTGCGGGACATTTCCTCGGCCAGCCCGCCGGCCGGCACGAAGGTGGTGGTGGAGATCGTCCAGTTCCCCGAGCCGGGCGACCTGCCGGTCGGCGTGATCGTCGAAACCCTCGGCGAGCCGGGCGAGTTGGAGGTCGAGACCCTGGCGGTCATCCGCAGCCACGGCCTGCCGGACGAATGGCCGCCCGAAGTGCTGGCCGAGGCCCGCCAGTCGGTGCGGAGCTTTGAGTCGGCCGACGGCGGCCGGCGGGAAGACCTTTCCGGCATGACGATCGTGACCATCGACCCGCCGGACGCGCGAGACTTCGACGACGCGATCAGCATCGAGCGCCACAAGAACGGCGAGGTGACGCTGGGCGTGCATATCGCCGATGTGTCGTTCTTCGTGCCGGAAGGCTCTGAACTGGATAAGGAAGCCCACCAGCGCGGCAACAGCGCGTATTTCCCCCGCAAGGTCATCCCG
The DNA here is from genome assembly GCA_964384625.1 of uncultured Lentisphaerales bacterium. GTDB lineage: Bacteria > Verrucomicrobiota > Lentisphaeria > JABSQK01 > JABSQK01 > CAYLNH01. The sequence continues at coordinate 400 of CAYLNH010000466.1, read as the reverse complement.
ATGCTGCCGGAGGTGCTTTCCAACGGCGTGTGCAGCCTGCAGGAGGCCCAGCCGCGGTTCGCCCTCAGCGCCTTCATCCGCTACGACGCGGACGCCGAACCAATTGCCGCACGCTTCGCCGAGACGGTCATCACCTCCGCCAGGCGTCTGACGTACCTGGAGGCCCAGGGCATCTGCGAGGGCAAGACGGGCGGCTTTGCGCCGGAGGTGGTGGACCTCGTGCGGCGGATGGAGACGCTCGCCCGGCGCATCGAGGCCCGGCGCCGGGCGGCCGGCATGCTGCACCTGGACTTGCCGGCCGTGGAGCTGGTCTTCGACGAGACCAACCACGTGGTCGACGCCGTGCCGGAAGACGACGCCTATACGCACACGATGATCGAGATGTTCATGGTGGAGGCGA
>CAYLNH010000465.1:0-1564 GCA_964384625.1 uncultured Lentisphaerales bacterium | reverse complement strand
ATCACCCCACCACAAAACAAGAACCAAACCCCAACAGAATTAGAAACTGCACACCGTACGGATTCAGGCTAGTCGCAAGACGCTGTTCGTCCAAGTCCGGCGTGCCGTCCGATCCGTGGGAGCGTTGTCCCGAGGCCGCAAGGCGGCGGAACGATCACCGGCGCGATGCCGCTGGGTGAGGCTGGCTTGGGGGTTGACCGAGGTCGCCTGCCGAGCGGCTTCTGCCGCTGAGAACCGGGCTGTTCCCGGGCGTGTTCAGGCGCCCCGGTTCTCTGCCGCCGCAGCTTCGCGGGCGCCGTCCGCCTGGGTCCGGCGCGTAGCCTTCACCTTTTCGATGTGTTCCGCAAAGGTGGCATGTCCCTCTTTGCGATCGTCGAGGAAGGCGTTGAACAGAAGGTATTCCAGGTCTTCATCGGGGGCGGCGAAGGTCTGATGCTCAACGCCGGCCGGGATGAAGATGAGATCGCCCTTGGCCACCGGCCGCTCGTCCGAACCGACGCGGATCCGGCCGCTTCCCGCCGTAACGAGGAATACCTGTTCTTTCTGTTCGTGCTTGTGCGGCGGTCCGACCAGTCCGGCGCGCCAGGTTTCCAGGCCGATCTCCGTGCGTGCGGTTTCGCTGCGGTCCAGGGCGACGCGAATCGTGTTGAGACCGGCCACGTCCAGCAGTTCGCCTTCGTCATAGCGTCGTTGAATCATGCGAGTTCCTCCAGGTTCCGCCGGGAATGTGCCAGGTGATCCAGCAGGTGTTGTCGAGCTGTGCGGGCGTTGCCGGCGGTCACGGCGTCCAGAATCGCCGTGTGTTCCTCGATCGCCGCCGCCGCCATGCCCGGCCGGGCGCCGCTCTCCGACATGCGGGAGCGCAGCAAGGCGTAGACCTGCTGAAAAAACATGCTGATCACCGGGTTGTCCAGGGAGTCCACGATGGTCCGGTGAAAGGCCGCATGGGCGCGATCATAGCCGTTTGTATCACCCGCGTCGACTGCTTCGCGTTGTTCCGCAACGGTCTCCTGCAAACGGGCGACCGGCTCTCCCGACCGAGCCGCGCAGAGGCGCTCGACGGCGCCGCCTTCGATCAACTCGCGGAATTGGCTGAGGTGCGCAACCTCCGCCTGATGCCCGGCAAGGTAGGACCGGATGTTGTCCTGCAGACTGCGCAGGTAGGTGTCAAAATCGCGACGGATCGCGAAAATTCCGACGCCGTTGCGGATTTCAACCAGTCCCTTGGCTTCCAGCACACGGAGCGATTCGCGCACGGCCCGGCGGCCGACGCCGAGCTGCCGGGCGAGCTCTGCCTCGCTCGGCAGCTGCTCCCCCGGCTGGAAGTCGCCCTTGATAATCGCGGTCTCCAGGCGTTCGGAGACCATGCCGTGCAGTGGCGGCCGCACCAGCGGCGTAAGTGATTTCGGCATGCCTAGACCTTCTCTGTGATGTTCGCATATGTCCTATGACATAGGATTGCTCTTTTTCTGTGTTTGTCAACCGATATTTCCTGCAACCTTCTTAAATTTGTCGCGGTAGGGACTGCCCATTACGGGCAGCCCCCCGCACAGATCCGTACTTG
>CAYLNH010000464.1:0-1656 GCA_964384625.1 uncultured Lentisphaerales bacterium | reverse complement strand
AAGAGGGTGCGGGATCTCTATGCGGACCGCGAAGGGCAGTAATCGAGGGCTTACGCAGCAGCGCCGACCGGCCGGATGATTCGGGCGCAAGCATTCGGGGCGGGCAGATCCAACCGCGGGCTGTGGGCAGGATACCTTTTCCCCGCGTCTGTCGGCAGCCTATTCTGCCGCCGGTTCGGGCGCCGGAGTTTCCGCCCTGGGCGCCGCGTCCGTCTCTGCTTCCGGGGTTTCAGCCGCCGGCTCTTTGGCGGGCGTTTTTTCCGGGGTCTCAGCCGCCGGCTCTTTGGCGGGCGTTTTCTCCGGGGTCTCAGCCGCCGGCTCTTTGGCGGGCGTTTTCTCCGGGGTTTCAGCCGCCGGCTCTTTTTCCGGCGTCTTTTCGGGCTGTTTCGGGGCCGGCAAACCGGATGCCAACACCTTGAAGTCCTCGGGGCTGGTGATTTTCATCATGTCCTTCAGCCGTTCGGCATTGTCGCGCAACGGCTGACTGGTCCCCTTGCCCGCCAGCACGGTGTTGAGATTGGCCTCGGCCACATCGTACTTGCCCTGCAGCGCCGCGCAGAACGCCGCACGATAGGACGCGCGCGCCTGCATCTGTTCACTGCTGCCGGCCAACGGTTTGGCCGCGTCCTTGAGGATTTTGTACGCCTCGTCCAACTTGCCCTGGGCAATCAACGAATCGGCCGCGCCGAACTGCGCCAGCGCGGTCAACGGCATCCGATCCGGGTGGGCGGCAGCAAAATCCCGGTAACGGGTTGCAGCCTCGCTGTAGTTGCCGAGCTGATACTCGGCCTGAGCCAGGTAGAACTTCGCGTCCTTTGCCGCACCGGTGCCCGCATGATCTTTGATCAACTGTTCCATCTTGCCCTGGCTCTTGCGGACCTTCTCCTTGTAGGTCTTGGTGGCGGCCGCCAGTTCCTTGTCGGTCTTGGCGATCTGGTCGGCAAACATGTCAGCCAATCGCCCCCGCTGCTCGTCCTGCCCCGGGTAGTTACTGAACTGATCAATCTGATTCTGGAACTGCAGTTTACGGTAGATCAACTCCCGACGCTTCTCCGTCGCTTTGTCCAGGCCTTTGCGGATCTCTGCCAGTTCGGCGTACGCCGCCGCGCTCGCGGCGTCGTTGATCCTGTCCCGGCGTTCGCGCAACAGCGCCCAGACCGCGACGACAACGAGAATCACGACCAGACCGATCACATATGGTTTGCTGCGGACGACCGCTTTCGTCGCCACAACTTCGGGATCGGGCTGCGCCTGCTCCGGCGGTGTCTGGTTTTCTGACTTCTTCTTTTTCCGCTTCGTCCTGGCCATCTTCGGCACTCCTTGAAAAAAATGGAACCCGGCCGCCGGCAACCGCCGACAACCCTCCTTGGCGTTCAAGTCGGTGAAAAGCCCGAAACATACACTGGCTGCCCGGAAAGTAAAATGGATTCACCGACCGTAATGTAAGCCCTCGATTACTGCCTTTCTTTGCCTCGAGTCCCGACTCTCAAGAGGTTGGGAACCTGCGGTGCTTGCGGATCTGTCACCGGTATGAAGTCCGCACACCTCCCCTGTTTTCCCGCCGCTTTGGCCGGCGTGCCGGCCAAAGCGGCGGGAAAACAGGGAACTGGAGGTGGCTGTCTGGTGCAGGTGACCGATCCTGAAACTCCGCACCGC
>CAYLNH010000463.1:0-1782 GCA_964384625.1 uncultured Lentisphaerales bacterium | reverse complement strand
GCTGAACTGAAGGGGGTGTAGATACTCCCCAAGCTGAGCTTGGGGCTTCTTCTCGAAAAGCAGAAACACGATCCCGCACCCTTTTCGCGGCAGGTGTGGACAGGCGCGGTGTAAGTTTTTCAGCCACGGACGGCGGCCAGGCGCCGGTCCGGCCAAGCAGCTTGTTCACCGCAAACCATCGGGGCGAGCATGGTGCTTCGCTGGCAACGCTGCCGTCTTCCGCGGGGCTTGAACCCCGAGCAATCCGTGGTGGAAGGACTTTCACCGTGAGCACTTGGCGAAAGCGCCGCAAAAAGCTGTTGACGGGCAACTATTGACCGAGCGCCTGACGGATGCTGATCATGGCGTAGGGGGTGCACAGCTCGGTCATCGACTCGAGGTAGCGGCCGTCGGCATTCACCCAGGCGCCGACGGAGGTCTGGCGGTCGGCGAGGGTTTTGATCATGTCTTCCCGCCAGTTGACGGTCTTGCCGTCGGCCAGTTGGATCTCGTCCCGGCCGTAGGCGGCCAGGGCTTTGGCCATGGTCTGCGTGTAGTAGTAGAGGCCCTTCGTGCCCTGTCCGGGGTTTTTGGCCAGGGTGTAGTTATTCCTGATGAACCGCACGGCGCCCTTGACGCGGACATCCTTGCGGTCGACCTTGGCGTAGATCATACTCTTGAGGCCGGCATAGGTCATGCTCCCGGAACTGACCATGCCCGGGCGATAGCCGAGGCCGCCGTCATCGTCGTCGTCGGCTTCCCGGCCTTCTTCCGGCAGGTTCTGACATTGGTCGAGGAACTTGAGGAGGGCCTCGCGCATTTCTTTGTTCTCGGCCTTCTTCTTCTCCGGTTCTTTTTCAAGGGGCTCCTTGTCGAGATGCTCGGTGAAGTGCAGGGCTTCAGCGGCCCAGCCGGTATTGGAGAGGTCGGCTTTCTTGCCGGCGGCATAACCGAAGCCGCCGTGGCCGTTGGCGTGCGGATCGCGGACCTGCTGTTTCTTGAGGTACGCGCGGGCGGCCTTCATGACGTTGATGTGTTCGGGGCGGTTCAGCGTCGCCAGTGCGAGGAGCGAAATGGCCGTGTTGTAGTTGGCGTAGTCGCTGGTCTTGAAGATGCCGAGGACCTTGAAGGGCTTGGCGATGGCGCCGTTGTCCTGGACGTAGGAGAGGATGTTCTTGACGCCTTTATCGATGGCTGCGTCACGCTTCTTGGGGTCGCTTGCCGGCGCGTCGTGCAGTGCGGTGACGCAGAGCGCCGTGATGCTGGGCATTTTGTATTTGCCCCAGGAGCCGTCGTCATTCTGCATTTTGATCAGGAAGTCGGCGCCGTTCTGCAGACATTTCTCTGCCTGCTTCCGGGTTTCCGGGCTGACTTTGGTCTGGGCGATGGCCGGGGGCAGGGCGGCAGCAATTGTCAGGATAGCGATACAGGTGATTTTCTCAAACATGGTTGTCCTCCGCAGTTCGAAATCCGAGGGATACCATGGTGCCGGTGCGGCAGGAATGCAACTGCCCGTGCCCGGCGTGGAACAGCAGGAGTCTCCGGCCAATGACCCAGGACGTGCGGTTGACATCAGTCACGGCTTCCGCGTCTGAGATGGAACGTCATTTCGACGACTAGATAAGCTCGGCGGAAGTCCAGCCACGGACGGAGGCCGGGCGCCGGTCCGGCAAGGCGCCGTCGAACAAGCGATGCGACCGTAATTCGGCCCTTCAGGCCTGGGTTAAAGGGAAAAATTAGAAACCGTTAAGCTTAGGGTCGGCGCGGAAATAACGTCGCATTATTCGGGGCAGACATACCAAC
>CAYLNH010000462.1:0-1790 GCA_964384625.1 uncultured Lentisphaerales bacterium | reverse complement strand
CGATATCGTGCAGCAGGGCGGCCTGTTCGATCAGGTCGACGGCTGGCCGCGGCACAACGCCCTGCTGCCGCCGAACGCCTACGACCCGTGCGCCGGCAGGACGCGGCCGTCGAACCGGTCCGACCACAGCATGGACCGGTTCTTCATCGACCGGCATCTCGGGCGGCGCAGTAACCTCGGGTTTGTTGACGGCAGTTGCCGCACGGTGCATCTTTCCGAGCTCTGGGACCTCAACTGGTCCCGCCGATTCGAACCGCAAGGCATCATGCCGCTGTAGACACGGGAGTTGCTGCGATGCAGTCGCCAGCCATGTTGACCGTTCTTGCCGCTGCCGTGGGCCTCGGCGGCTTGACCGCCGGGGAGAGCTGGCCGCAATGGCGCGGCGTCAACCGCGACGGCCGCACCGCGGAGGTCTCGGGTTGGAACGGCAAGGACTGGCAGATCCGGAAGGTCTGGGAAAAAAACGTCTGGGGTCGCGGCAACAGCGCTCCGATCATCGTTGCCGGCAGGGTCTATCTCACCGGCCACGCCAAAGGCAGGGATCATGTCTGCTGTCTGGAGGCCGCGACCGGGAAGCTTCTCTGGCGCCGGTCCTACAAGGCCCGCGAATTCAGCCGCAAGATCAAAACGCGAAACCGGAAATACATCGGCGGCCCGATCTCGACCCCGACCTTCGACGTCGAAACCAAGTACCTCTACACCTACAACCCGGATGGCATTCTCAAGTGCTGGAACACCGCCGGGGACGGCGCCGAAGTCTGGACGAAGGACATCCTGAAGATCTACGATCCGCCGGTCAAAGGCGAGGAATTCGGCCAGATCAGTTGTCCGCTGATCGACGGCCGGCTCCTGGTTCTCGAAGTCGGCGCCGCCGAGAAGGGCTGTCTGGTGGCCTTCGACAAAACGACCGGGAAAGAAGTCTGGCAGTCGGCCGCCGGCCGGCCGCACGGCCGCTCCGGCAGCCCCGTGAAACTGACGGTCGACGGCGTCACCTGCTATGCCGCCTTCGCCGCCGGCGCCGTCGTCGTCGTCCGCGGTGATAACCGGAAAACCGTCGGCGAGGTGCCGTGGCAGGCGCAATACGGTCATCACTGTGCGACTCCGGTCGTGGTTAGCGGCGATAAACTGCTCTGTACCAGCGTCGGCCGGACGAAGACCACGCTGCTCCAGGTCTCCCTGAACGGCAGCAAACCGATCTGGACCGCACGCGCCAGAGCGAAGACCGTGTCCCCGGTCTTGAGCGGCGACGGCAAACGTGCGTTCTTCAGCGACGGCGGCCGAATCCGCGGCGTCGACATGGCCGACGGCAGGACCATCCTGGCGGTTAAAGGCAAGATCGGCGGCGACTCCGAAGCGAACATGGTCGGTACCGGCGACGGGAAGCTGGTCGTCTGGGGGGGAAACAAGCTGGTCCTGATCGATGTCGCGACGGGTGGCGTGCTTGCCGTACAGCAACGCATATTGACGAACCCGGACAAGGCCTACCCGCAGGTGGCAGTCGGCGAGGGCTACATCATCGCCAAGGCCCGGAACGGCTGGACCGCGTGCTATGCGATCGGGCGCTAGCCTGGAATGGCGCTGAATTAAGATGATCTTGGGACAGGCAATATCTCTTCCGTGTATGAGTCCCGGCTTCAGCCGACGTTCCCTTCGGTTCAGTGGGTCACCACCGCCATCGCCAAAGGCGAAGGAGTCGGAACGGGCGTTGTTGAGGACCTGCTTGCGCCCGTAAGTGCTCGACAAACCACGTTTTGAGACGTTCCCGGCTCCACGGGGCTTGCCCCCGTGGT
>CAYLNH010000461.1:0-1799 GCA_964384625.1 uncultured Lentisphaerales bacterium | reverse complement strand
CGCCCGAAAAGCAGGGTGAGGGGTGAGGGCTTGCAGCCACTAATGAACTTCTTCACCAGGCGGGTAAACCGCCTGGGGTCGTAGGATCGAGCCAGTTGTTGGCAGGAAACACTTACGATTGCCGGCAGGAAACACCTGCGGAAGTGACATGCGCCCCGGCGGCCGGCGCCCGAAAAGCCGGCGCCGGCCGCCGCACGGACCGGGGGCGGCGGTCAACCGCACTTGCTGTTGCGCGCAGACGGCAAGTCCCGGGTTACACACCGGAATACTTGTTGACCGACTCTTCGTCGACATTGAAGCGGGCGTTGACGCCGTCGTCCATCCGTTCAAAATGGAAACCGGCCATGAGGGCCGCGGCGATCAGGGCGCCATTTGAAACATAGCCGCCGGACATTCGTTCGACGCAGTGTTTCAGGCCGTTGCTGCTGTGCCGGGGGTTAATGTTTTCGGTGCGTTTAATGCGTTTCAGCCATGTCAGGCAGGCCTGGATTTCAGCTTGCGCGGCTTTCAGTTTTTCCCGTGCTCGAACCATTTCGGCGTCCCGCTGTTCGGCGTCCATCAGTTCCGCACCGAAGACATTGAAACCCTCGTAGTTCAGTTCCGGTTCCGCACTCATCACCTCCGCCAGTGTTTTCACCGGAATCTTCTTCATGCGCGCCAGCCATTTTCGTCCAAACATCACAGTCGTTGGGATTTCAGATTTCGGGGTTCAGGGTTTCGAACATGAGCTTTACTCGGCGCGAAAAGGGTGCAGGATCGAGTTTCTGCTCTCCAGAACGAGACCCCAAGCTGAGCCGGGGGAACCTTCTCGAACCATTCAACACTAGGACCGTTTCGGGAATTTCGAAAAGTCCGGCGGGCGTTTTTCGAGGAATGCATTGCGGCCTTCCCGGGCTTCGTCGGACATGTAGAACAACATTGTCGCGTTACCGGCGAGTTCCTGGAGGCCGGCCTGCCCGTCGCAGTCGGCATTCATCGCGGCTTTCAGACAACGGATGGCGATCGGCGAATTGCGCAGGATCTCCCGGCACCACTGCATCGTTTCGGCTTCAAGCTGATCATAGGGCACGACCGTGTTGACCAGGCCCATGTCCAGCGCTTCGGCAGCCGAATACTGCCGGCAGAGAAACCAGATTTCGCGGGCTTTCTTCTGGCCGACAATGCGGGCCATGTAGGCGGCGCCGTAGCCGCCGTCGAAGGAACCGACTTTCGGGCCGGTCTGCCCGAAGACCGCGTTGTCGGCGGCGATGGTCAAGTCGCAGAGCAGATGCAGAACGTGGCCGCCGCCGATGGCGTAACCGGCGACCATGGCGATCACGGGCTTGGGGCAGGTGCGGATCTCCCGCTGGAAGTCCAGCACATTCAGGCTCTCCCTGCCCTTGTCGTCGCTGTAGCCGGAATCGCCGCGGATCTTCTGGTCGCCGCCCGAGCAGAACGCCTTGTCGCCCCGGCCGGTAAGGACAACAACGCCGATCTCCGGGTCGTGCCGGGCGTCCTGCAGGGCGTCGGACATCTGGCGAACGGTTTGCGGGCGGAAGGCATTGCGCACCTCCGGCCGGTTGATCGTGATCTTGGCGATGCCGTCGGCTTTGTGGAAAAGGATGTCGCTGAACTCGCCGGCGACCTGCCAGTTGACTGCAGTCATGGTTGTCCCTCGTTCTCGGTTCGGGTTTGCCGGCCATAGTATGTCCGTCGACCGGCCGATTTGCAACTGCGTCAAACCACACCGTAATTGTCAATCCAGACACTAAGGGTCCGCGCGGAAATAACTTCACATTTTGAGAGACTTTCAAGAGTCG
>CAYLNH010000460.1:0-1829 GCA_964384625.1 uncultured Lentisphaerales bacterium | reverse complement strand
GAATATGGAGGCAATAACACAGATGTTCAAGTTATTTGCGGACGACGCCTTAGCAGCCGGCGGCCCGAGGCCGGCTGTCTTGATCATCCGCCATGATCGGAACAAAGCGTGATTTGTCGAGCACTTATACACTGCGCCCGCGTCGTGGCATTCACGGTTCGTAATTGCCCGACTTCGAATTACGTTATGTCCCCTCATGGACAAACGGACAAAACTTCAGTTGAACCAGTCGCGCAGCTACGCCACGGTGATCCACCAGGTGGCGCGGGATGTGTTCGACAGCGGCAAGCCCGCCGACCGGATCCTCAGCGCCCGCTTTCGCGGCAGCAAGAAGTTCGGTTCGCGCGATCGCCGGATGATCGCCGAGACCTTGTTCAGCGTCATGCGCTGGTGGGGCTGGCTGCAGAACCTGGCGAAAGCCCCGGACAAGATCTTCAAGGAAGACGGCGATCGTCATCCGGACTGGTATCGCATCCTGTTCGCCGCGCATGCCCTCGATAACGGCGACCTCAATCCCATCGGTATGCGCTGGAAAGAACAGGCGAAGATTACAACGTTCGTCCCCGACCTGGCCGCCGGCTCTCTGACCGACCGCGCCCGGAATCTCGGCAAGGGCCTGCGCTGTAAACGGCCGAACTGGATCGAGCTGATTCCGCACTGGCTGCGCAACGAAGTGCCCTTGCCCAAAGAAGACTTCCAGAAACTCGTCGAGACCCTGCAGCAGCGGCCGCCGCTGTGGATCCGGCTGCAGACCAAGGACAAAAAACGCCTCCTCGATGAATTGCGCCGGGAAAAGCTGACGCCCAAAGCATCAGAGCATCTGCCGGACGCCGTCAGCCTCGGCCAGGCCCGGGTGAATGTCTATAACCTGAAGAGCTTCCAGCGCGGGCAGTTTGAAATCCAGGATCTCGCCAGCCAGGTGATCGGGATGATGACCCGGGCGAAGCCCGGGCAACGCTGGTGGGACGTCTGCGCCGGCGCCGGCGGCAAGTCGCTGCAGTTGTCGGCGATGATGCAGAACAAGGGCACGATCGTCGCAACCGAAATCCGCGACTACAAACTCGTGGACCTGAAGAAACGCGCCCGCCGGTCGCGCTGCTCGAACATCTCGCCCAAGGGCTGGGACGGCAAAAAACTGCCGGTGAACAAACCGAACTTCGACGGGGTCCTGGTGGACGCCCCCTGCACCTGCAGCGGCACCTGGCGGCGCAACCCGGACGCCCGCTGGACGACTACCGCCGCCGAAGCCGCCGAGATCGCCGAACTCCAACTGGAGATCCTCGCGCGCGCGGCCGGCGCCGTCAAAGTCGGCGGCATCCTGGTCTACGCCACCTGCTCGCTCTGCGAACGCGAAAACGAAGGCGTCGTCACCAGTTTTCTGACGACGCACCCGGAGTTTGGCCTGTCCCCGATCAAGCACCCGATCACCGGGGTCGAGACGCCGGGCATGATCCGGGTGTGGCCGTACGAGGCCGATTGTGACGCCACCTTCGTCGCCCGCCTCCAACGCCGTTCCTGACCCCTCCCGTGTCCCGCCTGGGCGGGATGAATCCCGTGCTTGCCCCGCTCTGCGGGGTCTCGTGTTCCTCCGTAAGGGCTTGTAGAGAAATAAAGTTTACAGTTGGCTTGAGTTATCTCGGATAAGGCCAAGGCGTGACTGACGAAGATAATGAATTATCTGAGGAGGGAAAAACGTAGGCATTGTTCGAGAGAACCAAGAGCCTCCGGCGGTCAACTGTAAAGGTTATTTCTATGCAACCCCTAAGCCCTCGATTGCTGCCCTTCTTTGCCTCGAGTCCCGACTCTCAAGAGGTTGGGAACCTGCGGTA
>CAYLNH010000459.1:0-1964 GCA_964384625.1 uncultured Lentisphaerales bacterium | reverse complement strand
GCCTGAAGGGCCGAATTACGGCCGCATACGAACGTAAGCGTAACGGTTACTGTGCTGTGCCGCACACACCCATTTTCGCCAACGCCCCCGAGCGCGAAAACGGGCAACTCGGAGAGCGGGTCCAAGCATCCGGCCGGCGGCGTTGCCCCCGCAAAGCGGGGCAAGCACGAAATGTATCCCGCCAAGGCGGGACACGATGCTCGCATCGCTTGTTCGACGGCGCCTTGCCGGACCGGCGCCTGGCCGCAGTCCCTGGCTGGAAAGCTTACGCCGAGCCCATCTGGCCGGCCCGGTGAATGGGGCATCCGGGAAAGAACCGGCCCCGCGATGCCGCACTCCGAGTGCCGGCAAGCCGGCTTCCTGAGACTCGAAAAGCAGGGGAGGGCGGGGCCGCTGAGGAACCGCATCCCCAGGCGGATAACCCCCGGGGACGTCTCGCTGAAATGGGTGCCCGCAGCAGACAGTAACACAATATATGCACCCGCGCGGCGCTGGAAAAGAGTACGGCCCGGAGTCTCCTCCGGGCCGATGGTGGGCGCTGGCAGGCTCGAACTGCCGACCTCATGCGTGTGAAGCATGCGCTCTAGCCAGCTGAGCTAAGCGCCCGCAGAAGTAAGTGCATATTATGTGCGGACTTCCCGGCTTTGCAACCCCATGGCGCCAAATCTGTGGTCAGAATTTCGACCAACATTGAGAATTCCGATAACCGGCGTTACACTACCGGATTATGAAAATCCTGGACAAACTCAATCCACATGTGGCGGCGATCCAGCCCTATGAGCCGGGTCGGCCGATTGAAGATGTCGCCCGCGAACTCGGACTTGAACCGGCGACGATTATGAAACTGGCTTCCAACGAAAGCGCGCTGGGGCCGTCGCCCAGGGCGATGGATGCCATGCGCGACGCCTTGCCCGAATGCCATCGCTACCCGGACGGCGGCGCCTACCTCCTGCGCTCGAAGCTGGCCGCGAAATTCGGCGTCCAGATGGATCAGGTCATCGTCGGCAACGGGTCCAACGAGATTCTCGAACTCGTCGGGCATTGCTTCCTGGAGCCCGGACGCTCGGCAGTATTCAGTCAGTACGCCTTTATCGTCTACAAACTCGTATCCGTCCTGATGGGGGCGAAGATGATCGAGGTCCAGGCGACATCCGGGCTCGGCCATGATCTGACCGCCATGCGGCGGGCAATCACCGAGGACACGGCGGTCGTGTTTCTCTGTTGCCCGAATAACCCGACCGGCACGATGATTCACCAGGGCGAACTCGACCGGTTTATGCTGGACCTGCCCGAGGACCTCCTGGTCGTCTTCGACGAGGCCTACGCCGAAATCGCCCAGGGCGTTATGCCGGAAACCATGAAATACGTTCAGGACGGTCGCCCGGTTTTGGTCTGCCGCACATTCTCCAAGGCCTACGGCCTGGCCGCTTTGCGCCTGGGCTACGGCATCGGACCGCAGCCACTGGTGCAGGCGCTGCAGCAGGCGCGCCAGCCGTTCAACTGCAACCGCCTCGCCCAGATCGGCGGCACGGCTGCCCTGGATGACGACGACTTCGTCAGCGCCAATCAGCAGACTTGCGCCGCCGCCAAGGCTTACCTGGAGGAAGCCTGCGCCGAAGCCGGTTGGGACTTCGTTTCCAGCGGCGGCAATTTCATGCTGATCAAGGTCGGCGACGGCGCCGGCGTTTTTGCCGCGCTGCAGCAGCGCGGTGTCATCGTGCGGCCGATGGCCGGCTATCAGCTCCCCGAGTACATCCGGGTCACCTACGGCACGCAGGCGGAGAACGAACGGTTCGTCGCCGCCCTCAAGGACGTCCTGGCCGGCTGAGTTCGGTGGGTTCACTGGTTCTGAGAAGATCCCGCGTCCTTGCGGCGCGGAGTCTCAGGATTGGTCACCTGCATTGGTGGCTCCTCCGCCCCCCCATTGCCCCGGCGTTCGGGTTGCGAACAACCCGAACGCCGGG
>CAYLNH010000458.1:0-2101 GCA_964384625.1 uncultured Lentisphaerales bacterium | reverse complement strand
TCCGAGTTGCCCGTTTTCGGGCTCGGGGGGCGTTGGCGAAATGGTCATGTGCTGCGGCACACGCCCATTCCACCGCCTGCCGCGAGCCGCGAACCCCGTGGCGGAAAGACTTCCGCCGAGACCATCTAGTCGCGCCGTGCCTTGAGATCCCACGCCAGGGGACAGCCCTCACATTGCGGCGTAGGCCGGCAATGGGCCTTGGCCAGCCGGACAAGTAGCGCGTGGTATTCGTTGTAGACTGCCGCATCTCGGGGCAAGGCGCTCTCGAACCGCTCCTGCAGTGCGGCGTAGGAGGTCCTGCCGTCGGCCAGACCGTGGCGCGACAGCACGCGCTTCGTGTACGCGTCGATGACGAAGCTGGGACGATTGAAGGCGTACAGCAGAATGCTGTCGGCGGTCTCCGGGCCGACGCCGTGGACCGCCAGGAGATCCCGGCGCAAGTCGGCGAGGGACGTCGTCGGTTCCGCCGCCGCGGCAACGTTGTCCTGCCACCATTGCGCCAGTGCCTTGAGTCGTTTCGCCTTCACATTGAAGTAGCCGGCGGGGCGGATTCGTTCCGCGAGTTCCGTGTCGGTCAGCCGCAGGAGGTCGCCGGCCGTTGTACAGCCTGCTTCGTACAGACGGCGCAAGGCGCGTTCGACGTTGTTCCAGTTGGTATTCTGCGTCAGCACGGCGCCCACCGCAATCTCCCAGGGGGCGGTTTCCGGCGCCCAGCTCACGGGCCACCAATGCTGCGGGCCGAAGGCGGCAAGCAGGTCGTCATAGAATCGGTTAAGCATTTTGTTTGAGAATCAGCGCGGCCGCTTCGACCAGGTCGGCGGCGCAGCCGTCGGCGGCATTGGACGGTTCGCCGGTGATCAGCACGGTGCGGCAGCCGGCCGCCCTGCCGGCGTCGACATCGCTGAGTTTATCGCCGACCATCCAGGATTGCGCCAGATCGGCCTGCATCTGCGCGGCGGCGTCCAGGATCATGCCGGGCCTGGGTTTGCGGCAATCGCAACCGGCCTCGGGCGCGTGGGGGCAGTGCCGGAAGACATCAATGCGCACACCCTCCGCCGCCAGCACCTGCTGCAATGTCCGGTGTTGGGCAAGCACGACATCCTCGGTGAAATAGCCGCGGCCGACGCCGGACTGGTTGGAGACAATGGCCAGTTCGAAGCCGCCGGCCTGAAGGCGGCGCAGACCTTCAGCCGCGTTCGGCAGCAGGTACATGGCGTTCGGGTCGGAATTGTAGGCCAAGTCCTCGATGACCGTGGCGTCGCGATCGAGAAAGACGGCTTTTGTCATGGCCGGATAATCGGTGCTCCCGTGAGTGTGATCACACGAATGGTCGTATTCTCGGCAATCCTCCAAAGGATACCGATCGAAAAGATAATCACCGCTGTACCGAGGAAGAACACCACACGCTTGGTCCCGTCGTCCAGATTGTTCAGCTTGGGAATGACGTACCCCCAGACATTCCAGCCGTCGAGCGGCGGCACGGGCAGGAGATTCAAGATGGCCAGCAGGACATTGATCATCACGCCCAGGAAGAAGACGTGTTGAAAGACCACCTGCGGTTCCCGGGCCAAAGCGCCGCCCGCATAGTGCATGCCGGCATAGAGCAACGTGAAGGCCGCCGCCAGGATCAGGTTGGTGACCGGTCCGGCGGCGGAGACATAAAGCTGGCTCCATTTGTTCTTGAAATTGCGCGGGACAACCGGCACCGACCCCCAGGCGACGCCGATGATCAACAGCAACACGATCGACATCGGCCCCATCTGCTTTAACGGATTCAGCGAGAAATGCCCGAGGCTGCGCGGGGTGGGATCCCCCTGCCGGTCGGCAACCCAGGCGTGGGCGAATTCATGGCAGCAGATCGAGAACATGACCACGATGACCCACATGACAAAGAAGCGTGGCTTCTCAAAGAGCAAGCCGATGAAGAATGGGAAGGCAGCGCGTTCCACGGAGTGCTTGTTGGTCCTCGTTGGTTCAGACAAAACCTAAAGATCATCCATTTCGACGCGAAAGTCAAGGTCACCCGGTTCCACAGGGCGCATGTTACTTCCGTAGGTCTTTTCTGCCAACAATTGGCTCGATCATACGACCCCAGGCGGTT
>CAYLNH010000457.1:0-2138 GCA_964384625.1 uncultured Lentisphaerales bacterium | reverse complement strand
CGCTGGGAAGCCGGCTTCCCAGCGCCCGAAAAGCAGGATCGTGGGGCCGTCTCCTGCCCTGATGAACTCATTCACCGGGCCGACGAGCGACCCGGGGTCTAGCGAAGAATGGCGCTGAATTACGACGTGTTTGCGACGTTTGGCCGCCGGTGGCTGGACTGGCGAACGTTCTGGCGCTATGGTGCGGCTCCTGCCACAACACGAAGGGATGACCTACAGAACTGACGTGCGCCCTGCCGCCCGACGGCAAGACGTCGACGCACTCCGAGTGTAGTATATTGCATGCCGAAGCCGCCCGACAAAGCCCTGATCATCCCGACGTGGAACTATGCCTGCATCGACTGCGGCCGCTGCTGTCGCCACTGGCATGTTGAGCTGTCGCCGGACGAAGAGAAGCGGCTCGCCGCTCTCAAGTGGGAACCGGCCGCGGCCATACCGGCGAAACGAACCGTACACATCGCCGGCGGCACGTACATTGCACACCACGCCAACGGCGACTGCATCTACCTTGATACCGACAATCATCGCTGCCGGATCCACCGGGAATACGGGTATGACGCCAAACCCCTGGGCTGCCGACTCTATCCGTTTGCCATCACCCCTGCCCTCCCCGAACGCTTCAGCTGCACCGGCCGCTTCGACTGCCCGGCCGTACGCCGGAACGACGGCCGACCGTTGCGACAGGCAATCGACGACATCCGCCGCTTCGTTGATGAACTGCAGCTTACCGGCGCCTTCGACAAGGAACTCCTGCAGGGCATCGAAGTCGACAAAGCCCGGCAGCTTGTCGACGCCCTGATTCGCGAAGTCATAGGCAATCCCGGACTGCCGGATCATGAACGGGCCGCCGGCGCGATCCTGGCCGTGGACCGCCTCGAGAACCTCGGCGAGGTCTTCATCAACGACATCGACCTTGACGAGATTCTCCCCTCGTTCTTCGACCGCGTCCGCCAGGACCGCCGCGAAGCCAAGATCCGGCCGCTGGGCCGGTTTGAGCAATTGCGGTTTCTCAGCCTGCTGACCTCGTTTCTGCGGCGCGACGAGGAGGGCCTGCACAAAGGCATGAGACCGCGGCTGAAACGCACGTTGACACTGGCGAAGGTCTACTTCGGCAGACCAAATCTGCACGACCTCGGAGCGGAACACCCGGACGCGCCGCTCGACCGCAAACTCCTCTTCGGCGCCGAAGTGTACAACGCCCGCCGCGCCCCGACCGACTTGCTCTGGGACCTCCTTCGTGTGCGGCTGGAAGCCATGCAGTTCTTCGGCCCGGCGCTCTATGGCCTGACCTTCTTCATCGGGCTGAAGTACCTGCTGCTTCTGGCACCATTGGTTCTGGCCTTGGCCAAGTGGAACGCACTCGTTCGCGACCGCGAGCGCTGCGAAATCACCGAGGACGACATCCACTACGCCGTCGGCGCCATCGACCATCCCTTCGGCCGTTCCGCCCTCCTCGGCTTCGGCATGGTCACCACCCTCGTCCGCCAGATTTCCTCACCCGAAGCCTACGCCCGCATCATCGACGAGATCCTCCGGCCTCCCAGTTAGAGCTCGTCCGAAATTAACATGAACAATTAGCGGCGATTTTGTAGTTATGATGGGATAGTTACCAATTGCGACATGGTTAGCTTCAACGGGAAAACAGTGGCCAACGGCAAAAGAGGGAATTCCTACGTCACCATACCTTTTGATAAAATTGAGAGCATAGAAGTCACGAAAGTTTTGGACAAATATGTAGAAGCAAGGATTAATCTGTTGACCAAAACCTTCATTGAAATTGTGATTAGAAAGGATGTTAAATGCTTTGGCCGTACCGAATTCGGTACTTTTTATATCTATACGGAAAAAATAAGCATGGTAATATTCGACCATAAATCTAAGTCTGGCTCTAAAACCAAATAGTCTTAGAGTTTATTAAGCCGCAATCACTTTAAAAGATTCCTCTTAATTAACCAAGAATTGCCTGGAGGTTTTAATGGATTTTGATTTAGCTCCGGAGCAAGACATTCTACGCAGAACTATTCGCGAGTTCGCAGAAAAAGAAATAGCTCCAATAGCCGAGGAGTTGGATGCCAAAGAAGAATTCTCCGTCGACTTGACGTTGAAAATGGGAGAACTTGGCCTTTTCGGCATGGTGG
>CAYLNH010000456.1:0-2210 GCA_964384625.1 uncultured Lentisphaerales bacterium | reverse complement strand
GCGTCCGCGGCCAGACGCTGAAGGACTACCTTGCCGAGACACAGGATGCCGCCGGAGTCGCCTGGGAAAACCGCATCGAGGACCTGCTTAACATTTTCCTCAAGGCCTGCGACGCGCTGTCCTATGCGCATAGCCGCAACTGCCCGCATCAGGACATCAAACCGGAAAACATCCTCGTCGGTGAGTTCGGCGAGGTCTTCCTGATCGACTGGGGCGCGTCGTCTTCCGCCGATGAACTGACGTTGACACCAATGTACATGAGCCCGCAACAGGCCAGCGGCAAACTGCCGGCAGCCAGCGACGACATCTACTGCCTGGGGGCAACGCTGTTTCACTGTTTGACACAGCGATTCCCGACCTCGGCGAAGAGTCTCGAGGAGTTGTTCGAGAAGAAACGCAACGGCGTGGTCGACCCGTTGCCTGAGGACGAGCGCAAGCAGGTCCCGGCGCCGTTGCTGGCGATTACCCTCAAGGCCATGGATCCGGATCCGGCACAGCGCTACAACGACATCCGGGAATTCGCGACGGACCTGCGGAACTACCAGGCCGGGCTCTCGGTCAGTGCCTATCCCGACGGCTTGCTTGACTACATTCGCCGCGGCTGCCGCCGGCACAAACATACCCTTGCCAGTATCGCCGCCGTCCTGACTGTCGTCCTTGTGTTCGGCGCCATACTCTATCAGATGAAGCTCAAGGAGATCGCCGAGTGGGGCCAGCCGATCTATACGGAGGACTTTGAAGACCGCTCCTGGACGGAGCATTGGGTCGAGACCCAGGGCAGATGGAAAGTGGAAAACGGCCGGCTGATCACCGACAAAGGCCCCGGCTTCACCGTGATGTACAACAAGGAACTGCCGGGCAATATCGCGATGGAATTCGAGGGCGAAATCCTGCCGGACAACAACCCCGGCGACCTCTCGTTCCATTGGCGGGAAGGCGTTGAATGGGAAATCAAAGACGGGCGGAAAACGAAAATCAAATCGGTGAAGAACTCCTACATCCTGCAGACCGGCGCCTGGGACAACTCCTTCGCCATGATCAACCAGGGCAGCGAACGGCTGGACTACGCCCCGCTGGAACTGGAGTCCGGCCGCAAGTACAAAATGCGTATCGAAATCGACGGCGTCCACCTGCGGCTGTTTATCGACGGCGACCTGATCTGCAGTCACGAACGCATATTTCCGGCGACGTCCGGCTACGTCGGCATCTACGGCTGGTACTCGGGCAAGGCCTTCGACAACGTCCGGATCTACAGCAAGGGCGTCGCGGAGAAGGTCCCGATCACCACCGTCGGCGACAATTTGTTCCAGCTCGGCTCGTTCGAGGAGGCCGCCCGCCAATACCAGGAAGTCATTGACTCGGCCGGCAGCCGCCGGCTGCAGCACGAAGCCACCTACAAACGCGGCCTCGCTCTCTATCGCTGGTCACAGGTCATCCGGAAGCAGCTTGTGGACAACGTCGATACAACCGGCAAACCGCTGTCGCCGGCGGCCCGGAAAGACCTCGAAACGCAAGCTCGGAAGAACCGTGAAGAGGCCTATGCCATCTGGAAGACCTTGTTCGACACCCGGTTTGAGCAAAAGGCGAAATTCCATTTCCGCCAGCGCCTGTTCGACCAGGGCAAACACGAAGAACTCCAGCAGGGCTTTGAACGGGACGCCGACAAGGCGAATCCGGAGCTGCGGCGGGAACTGGGCAAACAGTGGGCGCGGTTTGCGAGCAATCTGACCGGAAGGCGCGAACTCTGGTATCTGCCGCGCTATCTGCAGACGTACGATGCGGCCTTTGCCGAGGACCCCCTGCATGACTTCCTCGTCGCCCGCTGCTATCTGCATCTCGACCGGTTTGAAGATATCCTCAAGCGCTTCCCGAGTCAACGATGGGCCTGCGGCACCGCCCTGCTGCAGCTCGGGCGCTATGAGCAATTGCTGCGGGATTACCCCCGAGCCCGACGGAGCTGCGCCACCGCCATGCTGCGGCTCGGTCGCGTGGAACAGGCCCTCGACACCTATCGCGACTACCGCCAATCCGTGGCCTGGGAGATGCTCAAACTGGGGTTTTACGGCGAAATCATTACGCTTTGTCCGGACGTCACCGATGCCGCCGCCATCGCCCTGATGCGCCAAGGGAAAGCCGAAGACGCCCTGAGCACGGCCGCTAAGGGTCCGCGCGGAAATAACTTCACATTTTGAGAGACTTTCAAGAGTCGC
>CAYLNH010000455.1:0-2259 GCA_964384625.1 uncultured Lentisphaerales bacterium | reverse complement strand
CATTAAGCTCAAATCAGCGGAATTCAGGGCAAAAACGATGGAAGATCCGTTGCAGGATGCCCGGACGCCGGCGCCCGACTTACGCCTGTAAGCTCTAGATCTCACGCACACTGACGGCTCTTCCGCCGTGACGGACCGGCCGCGACGAAGTATATGAATGAACCAGGCTGGCTTCAAGGCCCGCCAGGACCACCTTTGAAACGGCTGTCGCCCAGGTCGACAGCCGTTTCTGCTGTCCGGGGTGAGGCTTGACGGCACAGGCCGAGAAGATAACTTGTTGGGTAAACGTTTCGCGAGAGAGAGGCATGAGTCGATTCGATTTCTTCGTGGCGCCGGACGGCGACGACCAGAACGACGGCAGCCGCAAGCAGCCGTTCCGCACGATTGCCCGCGCCCAACAGGCGCTGCGGCAAACGGCGGGAGGGGCACGCGTTGTCCTGCGGGAAGGCGACTATGTTCTGGCGGAAGGGCTGGTCTTCGAAGCCGCTGACGGCGGCTCCGAATCCGACCCGGTCGTCATCAAAGCGGCCGACGGCGAACGGGTCCGCCTGCTGGGCGGCGTCGTCCTGGACCACCCCTGCCCGGTGGATGACGAGGAAGCCCTGGAACGTCTTGATACGGCGGTCCGGGAATCGGTCTGCTGCTGGGACCTGCGGGCCGCCGGGCTGAACGACTACGGCCACCTCCAGTCCCGCGGTTTTTCGCGACCCGTCGTCCCGAGTCATATGGAACTGTTCTACGACGGCGCCCGGATGACGCTGGCCCGCTGGCCCAACAACCGCGACGACCGCATCGTCAAGCCGGCGGCGCTCGCCGCGGAAGGCGACGGCCACGGTCGCGATCTCGGCAAGCTGGAGACCGGCTTCCACTACGACGGCAACCGCCCGCGCCGCTGGCGCTATCTGGACGACGTCTGGGTCCATGGCTATTGGCAGTGGGACTGGGCCGCATCGTACGAGCAGATCGACTCAATCGACTACGAAGAACGGCTGATCCAGACCCGGCCGCCCTACGGTCTGTACGGCTTTGCCCCGAGCCAGCGGTTTTTTTATCTGAACATTCTCGAGGAACTCGACGCCCCTGGGGAATACTACCTCGATCGGCGCGGCGGCGTCCTCTACTTTCTGCCGCCGGAACATGACGGCGAAACCGAACCCGAAG
The DNA here is from genome assembly GCA_964384625.1 of uncultured Lentisphaerales bacterium. Lineage (GTDB taxonomy): Bacteria > Verrucomicrobiota > Lentisphaeria > JABSQK01 > JABSQK01 > CAYLNH01. The sequence goes on along the minus strand of CAYLNH010000455.1, from coordinate 1,098 downwards.
CCGCCGTCTCGATCCTGGAGGAACCGATCATCGCCGTGCACGACGCGGCCCACATCGAGTTCCGCGGTCTGACCCTCGAGTACGGCCGCGGCGACGGCATCGAAATCGACGGCGGCGAGGGCATACTCGTCTCCAACTGCACGATTCGCAACGTCGGCAACCGCGGCGTCGTTGTCGACGGCGGCGAACGACACTGGGTCTATAGCTGCTCAATCTACAACACGGGGGACGGCGGCATTACCATGTCCGGCGGCGATCGCAAAACGCTGACTCCCGGCCGACACGAAGCCGTCAAGAACCATATCCATCATTTCGCCCAATGGTCGCGCTGCTATCAACCCGCAATTCACGCCGCCGGCGTCGGCCTGCGCCTGGCCAATAATCATATTCACGATGCGCCGCATTGCGCCATCCTCATCGCCGGCAACGAACACCTGGTCGAACGCAATCACATCCACGATGTCTGTCTGGATACCGGGGACGTCGGCGCCTTCTACATCGGCCGGGATTACTCCATGCGCGGCAATGTCGTCAGACATAATCTGTTTCACGATCTGGGCGGCATCGACGAAGACTCGAGCGCCATCTACATCGACGACTGTGCCAGCGGCATGCTGATTCAGGGCAACGTGATCTACCGCTGCTTCCGCGGCATGCTGCTCGGCGGCGGCGTCGACAACGTGGTCGACAACAACGTGCTGGTCGCCTGCAAGGTCGGCATCCACATCGATGGTCGGGGTATGGTGGAGGGCGAGATCTGGCGAAACATGGTCTACCAGACAATGAAGGACCGCCTGGAAGCAATGAACTACCTTGAGCCGCCCTACAGCGAGCGCTATCCGGAGCTGGCGAAACTCAAAGCCTATCTCGACAAGCCCGACGGCGTCCCGCCCTTCGGGACCAAGGTCACCCGCAACATCGCAGCCGACTGCGAAACATGGCTCGATATCCGTTGGGGCGCCGAAGAGAGCATGCTGGAAACGGTTGCCGACAACTTCGCCGACCGCGATCCGGACTTCGTCGATCCCGAGCATGATGATTTTTCACTATTGTGCCAAAATTCAGTTGGATTCGACGCCCGCCGTTGAGCTTTTGAAC
>CAYLNH010000454.1:0-2272 GCA_964384625.1 uncultured Lentisphaerales bacterium | reverse complement strand
CGGCCATAAAGGCTTGCCAATCAACATGCCAACTGAATATTGTGGCCATAGCGATTGCGGCTGGCATATTCGAGGGAGACATAGGCGATGCTGCCCGCAATCTTCTTTGCCTGCCGGGCGACGAGCCGGTTCCCTTCCAGCCCCAGGCCCACCGGCCAGCGGACCCTCTTGCCCCGGCCAATCTGCTCTTTCCAGACAGAGTTGACTTTGCTCAGATAGTCCGTGAACACAAACGTCGTGCCGCTGCCGTCCGAACGATGGATCACCGTGATGTCAAGGTCCGGGAGCTTCTTGCCGGGGTTGGCCCGGGCAATGCGGCGGTCCGACCAGTTCGTGATGCGGCCCAGAAAGATGCCGGCAATGGCCGCGGGCGTCAGCCGCAGCGCCGGGTCCTCCGGAAGGTTGTAGATGACCGCCACCGCCCCGAGACACGTGGGAATATGCAGAATCGCCGGTTGATGCTGCTTCAACTCTTCATCGGATAAAAATGCATCCGTGGCGCCGAAATCGACTTTGCGTGCGACCAGTTGTCTGATGCCGCCGCTCGACCCGATGCTCTCGTAGGTAATCCGCACGCCCGCGGTCCGTCGGTACTGCTTGATCCAATGCTGGTAGAGCGGCTGCGGAAACGTCGCGCCCGCACCCGTCAGGATCACGTCGCGCTTGCCGCCGCCGACCGCCGGCAGCCGCAGGCTGAGTGTCAGGATCACGCCAATCAACAGACGAGTATACACGCCTCCGACCCTCGGGGGTTTGCGGTTCTGGAATGCACAACAACGCATGAACATATCATTATAAAACCCGACACGCCCGGCGGCTCGTGTCCACAGTTAAATTCCCGTTAACCCCGTGACGCCCGGCTGCTGTCCCGCGACGTTGTGTCACGACGAGGCAGGCGGATCCGCTTCGGTTGCGGCCATCGGGCGCGCTGTGCCGGGCCGCCGAGGCAAACCGCCGGGAAGCACGCCGCGGACGCATCGGGGAAATGCCTGCCGCCGCCGGTTCCGCCATGGACGTCAGGGGCAGAACGAATCTGCGACTCCAGACGCCAGACCTGACCCGACTTCCGGTAGCCCGGGAATATACCCGCGGCGAGGGGCAAACAGAAGGAACACGACCATGTCGAACATGCTTGCTACCGCCCGCCGCGACTTCCTCGGACGGGCCGTCGAATTCTGCCAGAGCCTCAACCGCAAAACCATCGATCTCGTTGACGATTTCTACGCCGCCGACGCCACCTTCATTGATCCCGCAGGTAAACTGGAGGGGCGCGACCGGATCCGCCAATACCTGACCAAAACCTATCGCGATATCGACAGCGTCTCGTTCACGTTCGATCTGACGCTGCAGTCGCAGACCACTGTGGTCTTGAGCTGGACCATGCGCTTCTCGCATCGGCGCCTGCGGCATGGTGACGAGATCGAATGCCACGGAACGTCCATCTTCCAGTTCGATCCGGACGGGCACGTTGTCCACCAGCGCGACTACTACGATCTCGGCGAGATGGTCTATGAACACCTGCCGCTGTTGGGTTGGCCCATCCGCAAGATCCGTCAGAGCATGGAAGTCAAGTGACCCGCCATCGCACCGTCGCCATTCCGGTATTCCCGATGCCTTAATAAGTCATTGAAAATTCGAAAGAAAACAGCCTTCTCCTGTTGCATCGGTGAAAGGATTTACCTATACCCTTCGTATCCCAGTGTACAGGCAACCGGGTCAGGGAAGGAACTGGTCGGCAGGGCGGTCCGCAGCCGCCGTTGTCGGGAAACTTGAAACCAGGTCCAGTGTTGTGCAGATCATACCGGACCCAACCAGGGAGGGCCGCAGGCCATGTTGTGCAGGTGCCGCCGCTTCACGTTCTTTAGACCCTTCGATCGACTCAGGATTCGTCACGGTTCCACTTTGGTTGAGCTTCTGGCGTGCCACGGCGTAGCCCCGACCTCGCAGGGAGTCGGGACGAAGCGCTCATCAGCGTTTACGCTGATTGAGCTTCTGGTCGTCATTGCCATTATTTCCATCCTCGCCGGCATGCTGTTGCCCGTCTTGTCAAAGGCGCGGGAAAAAGGTCGCTATGCCAGATGGCTGGGGATCCGGCGGAACATCCAGATGGATCCGCAAGCCATCGGCTATTGGACGTTCGAAGCGGAGCGCATGTCTCAAACCGACACGGGACTCTATGTCTTCGAGAACGAAGCCAACTACACGGAAGCTGACAGCCTTGGGGTCGGCGCGGAAATAACGTCGCATTATTCGGGGCAGACATACCAACCTA
>CAYLNH010000453.1:0-2296 GCA_964384625.1 uncultured Lentisphaerales bacterium | reverse complement strand
CCCCTAACCTTCTGGTCCGTAGCCAGACGCTCTATCCAATTGAGCTATGGGCGCACACGCACCTGCCTTGAAACAAGTGGACCCACACAATACTGTTAGGGACTATGGTTGCAAGATGGGCTTCACAATTTTTCAGAAAGAAATCCAAGGCGGAATCCGCCTCCGGAGACGGGGATCCGACCGCCCTGAAATTGTACTTTCTGGGGACCTCCGCCGGGGTGCCGGCCCACGGCCGAAACGTCAGCGGCATGGCGCTGCAGTTTGAGCAGCGGCCGGACTGGTATCTGTTCGATTGCGGCGAGGGCACCCAGCACCAGGTGCAGAACAGCCCGCTGTCGCTGGCCCGGCTCAGCCGCATCTTCATCAGCCACCTCCACGGCGACCACTGGTTCGGTTTGCCGGGGCTGCTGTCGAGCCGCAGTCTGCTCGGCGCCGAGGGCCCGGTGGAGTTGTTCGGACCGGCAGGGCTCAAGGAGGTCCTGGACCATGTTCTCGCCGCGTCGGATGCGCATATCAGCTACGACCTGACGGTAACCGAGATCACGGCGGCCGGCCAGGAACTGGTGACTGAGCCCGAGACGATCACGAGCATACCGCAATCGCACAACGTCACCTGCTACGGATTTCTGATCAACGAAGCCGAGCGGCCGGGGACGTTCGACGTCGAGGCGGCGCGCCGACTGGGGATCCCGGAAGGCCCGATCTACGGCCGGTTGAAGGCCGGCGAGGTGGTAACGCTGGATGACGGCCGGGTGGTCAGCGGTCACGAGTTCATCGGCGCGCCGCAACCCGGGCGCCGGCTGCTGATCGCCGGCGACAACGACCGCCCGCGCGTCTTGCTGAAACACCTGAAGGGCGTGCATCTGCTGGTACACGAAGCGACGCATACGGACAAGATGGTGGCCGCCGCGCGCGGCGAAGGCGGCCGGCACAGTACCGCCCGGCAAGTGGCGCAGGCGGCGGACTCCACCGGCGTGCCGAACCTGGTGCTGACGCACTTCAGCGCGCGCTTCACCGACAGGGACGGCGAAGTCGGCATCGACGACCTTCGCCAGGAAGCCGCCGGCGCCTACGGCGGCCGTCTGTTCATGGCTGAGGACCACGCACAATTCGAGCTGTCGCGCGAGGGCAAACTGCGGCGGCGGTGAGCCAGCAGAGCTGGCGATACACGGGCTCCTTCGACGCGCTCAGGGACTTCGTCGATGGAACGGATACGGGCAACGGGTTGCTTTGGTCCCGGCAATGTGCGTGGGTCAGGCCAGTCGGACCCGATGGGCCTCGACAGGTTTCGACTGGTTTTGAATGTTGGCCTGTCGGAGTGAGAGGCGTACTGCGGTCCCGGCGACGTGAATTGCCCGGATGGAGCGCAACGGCTTCGGAGCCGTGTGCAACACGGCGCACCCAGGCATACGGGCAACGGTTGCTCCGGCCCCGGCGACGTCAACTGGCATTGCCACACGCAACGGATTCGTCGCACTACGATGGGCCTACGGCCCATCCCGCTGCGCGGGACGACTCCCACTTTGTCGGACCCGGCGGAATGCGAAGCATGAAACCCCCTTCGACACGCTCAGGGACTCCGTCGATACACGAAACACAGGAAAGGATGCAGGACGCAGGATGCGGTATACACGATGCAGCGGAAAGGGATTGAGCCGTTGTCGGCTCCAGCCTGGTTCATTCACAAACCTTCTACTGCAAGCCGTCATTGCACGCAATCTCAAGAACTTCCAGCCAACGCCGACCTCGAAGTATGACAATACGCCATCGCCCGGCTTACAGCCGTAGGTCCATGATCTCAAGCACACTGGCGACTCTTCCTCCTTCGCCGTTGGCTACGACGGACAAGCTGTTGGGATGTGTACGAGTGAGTCAGGCCAGAGCGTTTTAAGCTATTCTGTAGCCGCCACTCCTCACGCTGAAGGCGTGATAGTCTTGAGCCTGGGGTTGGCGAAGCCTACCCCAGGATGGGGGGAGATACAGTTCAACGCTGAAGGCGTTGTAGTAGGCCTTGCCGTGTTAGCGGCTATAGTTTTTTTGGAAATGCTATAGAGCGTATTAGAAAAAGCCGTAGTCGCTGCCATGGCTCTTTTCCCTTTATCTCAACCTTTGCCCCCCCCTTCCGGAGCAGGATTTGACGAAGATTAAGACAAAGGGCGGAACAAAAAATCGGCTACAGTATTTGTGAAAATGCTGTAGGTAAGCCCTCGATTACTGCCCTTCTTTGCCTCGAGTCCCGACCTCTCAAGAGGTTGGGAACCTGCGGTGCTTGCGGATCTGTCACCGGTATGAAGTC
>CAYLNH010000452.1:0-2359 GCA_964384625.1 uncultured Lentisphaerales bacterium | reverse complement strand
GGGGTTTCAACCCCAGGTTCCAGGAGAGCCCAGAAACGTGCACCCCGGAGGGGTGCGGCAGGCAAAGCAACAAGAGAAATATGACAACCAAACCCAACATCATCCTCATCCTGACCGACCAGCATCGTCGGGATTTTCTCGGCTGCTACGGCAGCGAACTGGGGCGTACCCCAAACCTTGATGCACTTGCGGCCGACGGTGTCGTGTTCGATAACGCCTATACCGTCACCCCCGTCTGCACGCCGGCGCGCGCCTCCATACAGACTGGGCTCTATCCTTTCAAACACGGGATGCAAAACAACCTGTTCCAGCCGGGTTGTGTGGTACACGAACTGCCCGATACCCCGCGACTGCTCAGTCGGCAATTGCAGGCCGCCGGCTATCGCGCCGGCTATACCGGCAAGTGGCACCTGGGTTACGGTAAAGACGCCTACGAAGATCCGTGGTACAAAACCCATGATGTCGAAAGCGCCGTCGATGTCGTTGCCTATCCGGATTTCTATCGCAACGGCAGTTCGCTGCCGACGGACCTCGGGTATGAAGGCGACGACTTCCCGGGTCACGGCGGCGGCGGCCACGGTTACAAACAATACCAGGACTACCTGGCAGCCAACGGTCTTGAACATACGCTGAAAGGCAAGCGTAACGGCTGCGCCGAAGTCGTGTCCCCGCCGGAATCAACCATCGACCATTTTCTCACCGAGCGAGCCAAGGACCTCCTTGGCGGCCTGCAGCAGCAGGCGGAGCCGTTCTTCCTCATGCTGAACTATTGGGGCCCCCACGGTCCAGCCTACGTGCCGACCGAGTTCCTGGACCACTACCGCGAGGTGCCGATCCCGCCGTGGCCGAGCTTCGACGAGGATCAGTCGAATAAACCGGGTATCCACTATGCCAAGCGCAACCGCGGCGACTGGTCGCGCTGGGTAGAGACCATCCGGCACACTTATGCCTACAGCGAATACATCGACCACGAGATCGGCCGGCTGATCTGCTATCTCAAGGAGAACGATCTCTACGACGACAGCTATATCATCATGTCCGCCGATCACGGTGACTCCCTGGGCATCCACGCCGGGTTGGCCGACAAAGGCTTCTACATGTACGAAGAGACCTGCACGGTGCCGCTGATCATCAAACCGCCGAAGGGCACCACCCCGGCGGCCCGGGCAAATGCCTTCACGAATACGACGGATCTTTACGCGACGGTCCTCGATGCCGCGGGAGTGCCGGCGGAGAAGAATACAGGGCATGGCCGTTCCATGCTGCCGTTGCTGAGCGGGACCACGCCGGACGACTGGCCGGAGGTCGTGGTGACGGAACATACCGGCCTGGCCTACCTCGCCTATTCCCAACGCATGCTGCGCAAAGGCGATTTCAAATACGTGTTCAACTGCGGCGACACCGACGAGCTCTACAACCTCGCCGAGGACCCGCATGAGATGAATAACCTGGCCGACGACGCGGCACATCGGGAGAAGCTGATCGAGCTGCAGCGCGAGCTGTCAACGTGGCTCAACGCCCGCGGCGACCGCCTGCTGCAGAACTACCAGATGCTGCGTCCAAGCGCCAGAAATCAGTGAGGGGAGTATCATGCAGAACTCAGATCGAAAGGGGCTCAACGTATCGGTGACACACCAGTTCCCGCCGCGATCCGAACAAGGCAGGAGCGGCTTCCATGCCGCGATCCGGATGGGCTGTCGCACAGCCGAAAAATGCTCAGGAGCACCATCGGAACGCCTGAAGGACAGTCGCATGAGATTTGGTCTGACGCCGACGTTCACGCTGATCGAACTCCTCGTGGTGGTTGCGATCATTGCGATCCTGGCGGCGCTGCTGCTGCCGGCATTGTCGCGGGCGCGGGCCATTGCGCAACGCACCATCTGCCTGAACAATCTGAAACAGACGGCGCTCGCCACCGAGATGTACATGGGCGACTACGAAGGCAAGATGATCGTCCGCGGCGACACCTGGGCGCCGAGCGATACCTATAGCATCAAGGCGCCGCGTTGGTTTGATGTGCTGGCGCCATACTACGGCAACACCGAGTTCGACGGTACGACGATGCAGACCCGCAAAGACAGCGGCGACGCCGACGGCAGCGGTAAACCGGACCAGGTGGAGGCGTTCAACCGCAAACTGGACGTATTGTGGTGTCCGACAGACCGCAGCCGCGAGTGGGTCGCGAACAACCGTGTCGCCAGCTTCGGCGTGCCGGCGACCGTGGCAATCGTCTACCGCATCGAGTTCCCCGGACGCCCCAATTGCGCCGGCGATGCGATGTCGGAGAACGCCGTCGCCCATGATTTCCAACGGATCTTCCAATGTAGCGGGATGGGGGCATTCGTTGCAACCAGTTTGA
>CAYLNH010000451.1:0-2453 GCA_964384625.1 uncultured Lentisphaerales bacterium | reverse complement strand
TAGCAGATTATTCCAGCTTGGACAGCCTCAGCTTGAGGCGCGGTAAACAGGTACCCACGGGCGGCCCCAACGCCGGACGGGAGAACGACCATGAGTTGCCAACCGGACGAACTGGATGACCTGATCGAAATCCGCGCTGTCCTGCGGGAATACCACAAGCGTCTGCTGCTGGAGAACCTTGCCGGCCCCGGCTTTTCGCTGGTCGTGCACATCACCGTGCTGGGCTTGCTCCTGGCGCTGGTAATCGGCAAGAAGATCCCGCCGCCGCCGACCTTTGAGGTCGATCCCCGCGTCCATATCTTCGAACCGGATGATGACGACCCGGTCGACCCGCCCGACACGGACTCGGTAAAACGGCACCGGGACGTCGACGTGCCAGGCCCGGACATCCCCACCCCGAAGCCCGACCCGGACCAGACGCCGACGACGAATATCACACCGGAGATCGACCCCGTCGCCGGAGAGTTTTGCCGCGAGAAGTTCAAGAAGGTCGATCCCGTCGAGATGAACAAGGCAATTGCTCGCCTGCCCATCGGGTTTCGGCCGCGCGGCGGCCCGAAGCAGCGCGCCGAAGCGATCAGAAACGGCGGCGGCGATCCGCCCGTGACCGAAGCAGCGGTGGAGCGGGCGCTTGCCTGGCTCAAGCAGGTGCAGGGAAAGAACGGATCGTGGGGGCCGGACTCGCCGGCGCACACCGGGATGGCCCTGCTGGTATTCCTCGGTCACGGCGAAACGCCGCTGTCCGAGACCTACGGCCTTACCGTACAAATGGGCCTGCGCTGGCTTTGCCGCCGGGTCATGGAGACGGCGAGCGGCGACCTCGGCCAGCGGGCTTACGGCCACGGGATGGCCACTTACGCCCTCGCGGAAGCCTGGGCGATGACTCGTCTGCCCAACGTCAAGGAGGCGCTGGACCGGGCGCTGGCGGTCCTGCTTGCCGGCCAGCAGAACGGCGGCGGCTTCAACTATGATTACGCCCGGGGAGACCGCTGGGACCTGTCCGTCAGCGGCTGGCAGAACCAGGCTTTGAAGGCTGCCGCGGCCGGCGGCGTCAGGCACGAGGATCTGCCCGCCGCCATCCGGCGGGCGACGCTTTTCTGTCGGCGAACGTATCGGGACGGCAAGTTCGGCTATTGCTCCCCCGGCTCCGGCGGGAACATGACAGGCGTTGGCGCCGTCTCACTGCAGCTTCTCGACACCGGCGCCGGCCGCCAGCTCAAAGGCGCGATCGAAACCATCGGCAAAGACCGTCTGGCGCTGTTGCGAAAGGTCAAGCGGGATCCGGCCTTGTGGGACGACATTGCCGGCAAGAATCTCTACGGCTGGTACTACGACACCCAGGCAATGTACAACGCCCGGCTCAAAGCCAATGGCGACCGCGATCCGAAAGGCCAACGCCGCTGGCAGGCCTGGCGTCCCGCGTTCGAAGATGTTCTGCTCACGCACCAGCAACCCGCGGGCTATTGGGAAGTCGCGAAAGGCCACGGCCTCGGACGACACCTCAAGGGCCGGATCATGGCCACCTGCTGGGCCGCACTCCAGCTTGAGGTCTACTACAAGATGCTCCCGACCTTCGACACCAGGCGGATGAACGAACACAAACGCAACCAGGCCGCGGCAGACATCGAACATCCGGCTGCCGGCAACGAGATCATCATCGAAATCCAATGAGGTACACCATGCAGGCTCGGCCGGCAGCCGTCAAAGCAGCGCCCTGGCTCGCCTCACTTCTGCTGCACGCCGTGGTTCTCGGCCCCTTCCTGTCGCTGCTTCCACCACGGGCCACCCCCGTTACAACGGGCTTTGACGTCGATATCGTGGACCACACACGCTATAACTTCCCAAGCCCACGGCCTCCTCCCGCGACGGTCGATGCCCTGGCCCTTGAGGTGCCCCATCGCTTTCTGCGCGGGTTCGATATTCAAGCCGGGCGCCGCCGAGCGGAACCCGACTGCTGCGACATTGAATCAGCCGGACAAACGGGGGTTGTCATCGCCCGGGTCCCGTAATGCAACTCAACGCCACGCCACGCGTATGGAGGGCGGATCGACGCGAGCCGATCTGCCCTCCCCTTTTCCGGCTCGACGGCAAGGTCAAGGTCCGCGGGCCGCGCCGCAAAAGCCAGGGATCCCCAACGCCCGGGACGCCGGCGGCTGCCCGCCGCCGGACGCGAAATGCCGTCCCGCAATGCTTCAATCGCCGCCAAGCCCCTGCCGCGCAGGATCTTCGCCGCGTTCAGCCGCGGTCCCGGCAGTTGTTGGGATCAGGATTCCGATTTTTCCGCCAAGATACCGGAAATCCGGTTGACACCCCCATCGAACCACACAATGTTATTTATGAAAACTTTATAGGTCGGAATCCAGCAGCGAGGCACACCATGAGCGAAGAATTCACTGACGACTTCATCGACGAAGTCGACATCGCGTCGATTCTCGAGGAGTACCACCGCAAGC
>CAYLNH010000450.1:0-2509 GCA_964384625.1 uncultured Lentisphaerales bacterium | reverse complement strand
GAAAAGACATTGCCTGTCCCAAGATCATCTTAATTCAGCGCCATTCCAGGCTAGAGACCCTCCACGGCCTTGGCGAGATCTTCTTTGGGACCGACGTCGAAGGCTTCCAGCGAGAGCTTGTCCAGCCCCCCCAGGACGTGAGCCGGCTTGATGTTGACCACATGCAGCAGCGTCGTGGGCCTGGCCCGTCGGGCCTGGAAGGTTGGTTCCAACACCAGTTTGCGTTCAGCCGCCGGCAGCTCCATCGTCTTCTGCGGCGCACCAAAAACACATGTCAGCTTCGTCCGAATGGCGAGCATTTCGCCGCCGGTGTTGACGAAACTGAAGGCCACCTGCAGAACATAGCGGCGGTCGGGACCTCGAACATCGTCCGCCTCCTCGGGCGGCGGTGTCGCCAGCTCCACAATTCTGTGACAGACATCGAGCAGTTCGTAGTTGTCGCCTTTCCGATTGAGTTCGGCATGGCGCACCCAGGTGGTGAAGGCAGCCGTCTTCACCCCCAGCAGCTTTGCCGGCACATTGGCTTCAGGGATGTCCGCCGCCCGGCCCTGTGCCGCTTCCCAATCCAGGATTTCCAGGTGCAGGAAGTCCTTCTTGCCCTCTGCCGCTTTGGCTGCCGCCGGATCATGCCATTGATATTCGGCCAGCAGGGCATGCTCAATTTTCAAACGCTTCTTTTTGTCTTCAATTGCGTTCTGATGATTAACAATATCCGTCTGTTCATCCACCTCGCGTTTCCATCGCGCCGCCGCAATACCGGCGGCGCACTGACGCCGGAGCTGCAGCACATCAGTATTCCGCTTCAGCAATGCCTTGCGGAAGGCAATCAGTTTGGGCGGATCGCCCGGGACCGTCTTGCGGATTGATTGGCGGACCAACTGGAAATCAGCCTGCAGCAGCACTGTACCCGCAGGCGCAACCACCCTCTTGTCGCCGTTGCAGGTCTTACACTGGATCCGTTGCGGACGGGCGCCTTCCTTCTTCCCCGGCAGCGGCGGATCCGGCTTTGTTTTTCCGTTCCCCAGGCATTCGGGACACGGGACGGCAATCTGTTCCGGTTTCAACGCCCGGCGTCCGACAACCTTGAACTCCCAGTGGCCAAGGTCCTGCTTGAGAACGCGAAGCTCCAGTTTCTTCAGGAAGGCGGCAACGACCTGCTGCTGTTTCGCCTTGCCGCCGGCCAGGTCCTGCCACCGCAGGGCCGCCTCCGCTTCGCCCCACGCCACGTCCTCGAGATCGCCTCCTTTGCCGATTGCGGTCTGTGTCAACAATGGTTTCCGGTCCAGGAACAGGACTGCAGCACACGGCAGCCTGCGGCGATTACGCAATGCCAGGAAGACCAACTGCGGCACCGCGTCCTCGCCGGCGCCGGACGCCGGGCAGACGGTGATCATGAGCCGGAACCGGCCGAACTCTTCGGGATCACGGAACTTGCCGGCCCAGGGGATCGTCCGCTCAAAGAACGCCTCGGTATAGCCGGCTTCGCGTTTATATCGGGCCTTCAGGCGGTTGACCATCGCCGACTTTCTGGCGTTGAGCGTGTCCTGCAAGCGCTTCACTTCCGCCGCCAGTTCTTTCGGTTTGTCGGCGAACTGCAGTCGCCGCCAGTCAACCGCATCGATGTCTCTGGCTTTGAAATCCTGGTTAACGAACACCGCGCGGTCCTTTCGTACCTCGCGCAAGTGCGCGGTGAACGGACCAAATGTGGTCCCGACTCTGCGGACGCTGATCGTGACTCGGCCGCCGGTCTTGATCGGGACCTTGAGCCGGTTGATGAACGCCTGTTCTTTGACGAAGACCGGGTGTCTGGCGACAAACGCCTTCGCTTTCTTCTCGAATACGGGAAGCAGTTGCTTGTAGACCTTGATGTCATGACTTTCAGGCAGTGTTTTCTTTGCGCCTGCGGCCCTGCCACAGAGCCCCACACAGGCAAGAAGACACAGTAATACCAGGGGGGTGAACTTCATTCTACCTTCTCCATTCTGCCGGATGCAACCTACAAGGTAATATACCGGAAAAACGGCGAAACCGCAATCCCCAGCGCCCGACGGAGGTGATGCGTCGGTGACGGGGTGACGTGCATGGCGGCGTATCCACCACCGGCAGGAAGGCAGCGGGCGGGGGTCAAGCCCCTTGACAGACGCACTGCCGACAGAGCGCCTGTCAAGGGCGTTCACGACCCGGGGGCGCATGTCAGTTCTGCAGGTCATCCCTTCGTGTTGTGGCAAGAGCCGCACCCTAGCGCCGGAACGTTCGCCAGTCCAGCCACCGGCGGGCTTGTGGGCGTATGCGATGTCTGTTGCCGGTTCGCGACTGGCTGGCCCCCGGGTCACTCGTCGGCCCGGTGAATGAGTTCATCAGGGAAGGAGACGGCCCCACGATCCCGCTTTCCGGGCGCTGGGAAGCCGGCTTCCCAGCGCCCGAAAAGCAAGACGAGGGATGAGCGCTTGCAGCCACTAGAGCGGAATGGCGCTGAATTAAGACGTGTTTGGGACATTTGGTCGCCGCT
>CAYLNH010000449.1:0-2544 GCA_964384625.1 uncultured Lentisphaerales bacterium | reverse complement strand
ATTTCAAACTGGTTGCAACGAATGCCCCCATCCCGCTACATTGGAAGATCCGATGTAAGCTTGTTCCCGAGCCTTACTGAGTGCGGGCAACAGCATGGCGGCCAGGATGGCGATGATGGAAACCACCACCAGAAGCTCAATGAGCGTGAACGCCATCGAGCGCTTCGTGCCGACTCCCTTCGCGGTCGGGACTACGCCTTGGCACGCCAGAAGCTCAATGAGCGTGAAATGCACGTGGCTTCGGCTTTTCATTTTCGCTCCGTTTGTTGTCAGCGTTCGATGAACTTGATCGGACCGAAGGCGTTCTGGTCGCTGCTGCTGGGGCTGCCGGTGCTGTTCAGGCGCTGGTACTCACGGCTCTTCCGGTCGGTCACGCGGTGGCGCGTGAAGTTGCCGTACCAGGTGCTGGCCGTTCCGGGCGGAAGGGATTTCTTGAATGCCGAATAGGGGATGTAGACCTCGATGGTCCAGTGGTCCTTGCCGACGTGGGTTGCTACCTTGATGCCCTTGCACGACCAGCTGAAGTCCTTGGCGTGGCTGTCGAACAACGCGCCCTTGCTGTTGATGATGAACTGGTAGTAGTCCGTCCGCTCGCCGGCGGGGTCGAGGAAGAGCTCGACGTTATCGTCCCACCAGATCGTGGATCCGTCGCGTGAATCCTGGCCGAACTTCGCCGCCAGTTTGTCGATCTCCGGCTCCATCAGCTTGAAGGCGAAGGTGATGCCCTGACGCGTCCACACAGACTTGAGCTCCGTCGGGAACTTCGCTTTGACTTCGGGTTTGTTGGCAATTCCCAAGACGACGCCGGGGACGTCTTTCCAGCACGCATCACCAAGTTTGCCGTCGAGTTTTGGGTTTTCGGCAACCTGGTAGCTGTTCAGCGTCTTGATGCCGGTGCCGTCAACGATCTGTTTGGACTCCTGGAAGAACGCTTTCAATGGGGGCGCCAGATAGTTCAGCCGGCGCGTGACCAACTCGTCGTCCTTCGCGTCGGCAAACGCCTGGTCCAGCAGCTTGGCCATCTTCTTCACGTCTTCACGCGGGAAGCTTTCTTCGTACACGGACTTTGGCGAGAAGCGATGTGTGCTCCATTCGCGCTTTTCCCAGCCGTCCATCTGCATGGTGATCAGTTGCCGCATGGTTTTCTGCGCCGGGCCGAACATGCGTTTGCAGTAGGCATCGAACGCGGCGTCGACATCGAATGCCGGATTCCACAGCACCTTCATCCAGACGTACAGACTGAAGTTCTGCCGCGGCCAGTGGTCTTTGACGCCGTTGATAAAGGTGCCGACGGTCTTGTCGCGATTGTCGATGTAGTGCTGCTTGATCGTGTGGGCGTAGTGGTAGGCGGCCTTGGTGCGGTCGGCCGGCCAACAGTTGTAGTGCCAGTTCTGGATCTTGCGGCCGGAGGCCTTGACCCAGGCGTCGATGTTGTCCTGCTCCGCTTTGCGGATCACCGGGTCCTTGTGTTGGGCCAATCCGGGCATGCCGCAAATCTGGACTTCGACATTGCCCGGGAACTCGATGCCTTCCGGCGCGTAGGTGTAGTTCTTGTACGGCAAAAAGATGACGGTCATATCCGGCCAGCGTTTCTTCACTTCCACGGCCAGGTTTTTGACGAACGCAGCCATGACCCGGGACGCCGTACCGTAGGATCCGCCCTTGTCGTTCCAGAGCTTGCGGCAGTGTTCGCACTTGCAGGAGACGGCCATGTCCGCCGGGGAGACGGAGATGGACTTGCCGCGAATGATGCCGGCGCGTCGGTTCTTCGGCGGGGATTTGCGCTGCAGTTCGATCTCTTCCAGATAAGTCTGGAGCGTTTTGGGATTGCCGTAGCAGAGCATTGCCGTGTTGCGTTTGCCGTCGCCCTGCAGTTGGAAGATCTCCGGTCTGGTCTTGTCGTATTTGCTGTGCCAGTCATGCGGGGCGTGGACGATCAACTCGATCGGCCAACTGCTGTGCGACCGCATCCGCGCATGGTGCGGACCGACGTCGCGAGTGACCCGCCGGCCGCCGGACGGCCAGATCTGCCGCTTGCGGAACACCGGCTGATCGGAGATGTGCGCCGGTGCGATGCTGATGGTTTTTGACTTCAGCACCGACATGCCGTCGGCACCGGGCCAGTAGAAGCGGGCGCCGATGAAGCGCTCGGCAAAATCAAGGACGCCCCAGGCCGTGCCGACATCGCCGTTGCCGACGATGTAGACTCGGTTGGCCGCGGTTTTGATCTGGAATCCCTCGATCGGCATCTTCGCGCCGTCCAATCCGGCCGCCGCAGCTTCCGGGCAATCGCCGACGATGATCACTGTCTGATCAGCCGGCAGCTTCTTCACGGTCTTCAATGCCGCGCCGCTGGACTGCTGAATGCACTTCGTCAGTTCCCTCACTGCCCCGGCGCACTTTCGGCCGCAAGCTTCGGTCAGATAGATCCGGGCCTGCGGCTTGCCGTCGGCGACGAGCACGACCGGCTTGTGTTTCGGCGCTGGATGCACCTTAGGGTCGGCGCGGAAATAACGTCGCATTATTCGGGGCAGACATACCAAC
>CAYLNH010000448.1:0-2614 GCA_964384625.1 uncultured Lentisphaerales bacterium | reverse complement strand
GTAATCGGTAATCAGTAATCGGTAATCAGTAATCGGTAATCAGTAATCGGTAATCAGTAATCAGCATCCCAGAGGTTTCTCACTCCGTGAGCAACTGAACCAGCCCCAAAGGGGCGAGTTGGTATAGTCCAGGGCGTTGCCCTGGGAACAATGAGATGTATGATCTGCAGCCCTGAAAGGGCGAGTTCGTCATGGCTTGTTCAGAAAAGAGTGTTCAGAAAGTTGCGAACCCTGAAGGGGCGGATTCGCCAACGACAATGAAATCACTTCTGCCACAACAACGCAAAGCATCCGGCACCAAGCCGGCGGTCGTGGCAATCCTGCTCGCCGTCGGCGCCAATGCGGGGCTGTTCGCCCTGCTGGGATGGATTAACGAGCGCGCGGTCAGCACGGCCGATGAACGCATTGCCGAGACCCATCGGGTTGACTTGTTGAAGCCGCCGCCGGAACTCCCGCCGGTGCGCCGGCCGGAACCGCCGAAACCCAGGCGAAAGCCGCCGAAACCCAAGCGGGAACTGACCGTTCAGCGACGACCGCCGAGCGTCCGCCGGCGACGGGTGGCCCCGGTTCCGGTACGCAGTCTGCGGCTGCAGTTGGACCTGCGGACGTTGACCGTCCCGGTCGCCGCCAATGTCGCCTTGCCCGTGCCCCCCGCCGGCAATGACGCCGCCGGTCCCGGCGGGACCGGCGGCGTCGCCGAAGGCCCGGAACACTACGAACTGAGCGACGTCGACAAGCACCCCCGGCGCACGCGCTATGTAGCGCCGCGTTTTCCGAGTGCGGCCAAACGCCGTGGTCTCAGCGGGACTGTCAAAGTGCAGTTTATCGTTGATGTTGAAGGCAACGTGAAGGACGTGGTCGTCGTGGCCTCGACCGGCCGCGGCATGTTTGACGAACCGGCGCGACGCGCGGTGTCCAGGTGGCTGTTCAAGCCGGCCAGCCGCAACGGCAAGCCGGTGCCCGTGCGCTGTGTGGTGAACGTGGACTTTAAACTGGTAGACTGATGGCCAAGCTCTTTGCCATTCTGCTGATCCTGACCGCGACGACAGGTCTGCTGCCGGCGGCGGAACCGTTGTCGCCGGCGGTGGTCGATGTCCTGCGGCGCTATCGGGAGTCGGCCGGGCAGGATCCAGCGGCGGCAGAGGCGGTGTTGACGAAATACCTGGCGCAGGAACGGGCGCCTGCAGTTGTCTTCGAACTGGCCGTCCTCCGGGCGCGTCAGAAACGTCCGGCTGCCGCCGTCAAGCTGTTTCGCGAAGTGGTTGAAGCCGATCCCGACTACCCGCACGCCCGCTCGAACCTGGGGCAGTTGCTTGTGCAGCTCGGCTCCCACAAAGAAGCCGCCGCCGTCCTGCAGGAGGTTGTGAAGCAGGAGGGCGTCAACGCGCACCGCGGGCTGCTGCTGGGCCAGTGTTATCTGGCTCTGGGCAAGCCGGTGGCGGCGGAGCAGAGCTTGCGTGTCGCGTTGATCGGCTATCCGGATGACGAACAGCTCAAACTGTCGCTGGCGGTGTCGCTATATCAGCAGAAGCGCTATGCCGCCTGCGAAGCCGCCGCCAGGGAGGTCCTGGCCGCGAACCCCGGTCAGTCGGACGCCTGGGCGCTGGTGGCCAACTCGCGGCTCCTCGATCGCCGCGCCGGCGCCGCCATCGATGCACTGGAAGCTGTTACGCGCATGAATCCGGACGGCGACGCAAGGTACCTCTGGGCCCTGGGTGATCTCTATGTCCAGGAGGGCCTGCCCGGTCCGGCGCTGGCGACCTACCGGAAGGCGGCCAGGCGTTCCAAGCCGGATCCGGAACGCAGTCTGCGGGTGGCGCGACTCTGGCTTGAGGAAGGCGAACTGGACGCGGCCGTCAAACTGGCGGAGCCGCTGATCAAGACGCAGCCGGCTCCGGCCCACTTCATCCTGGGGCTTGCTGCCAAGCTGCAGAACAAGGCTGAACAGGCCGAGAAACATCTCAAGGAAGCGGCGAAACTGGATCCGCTCAACGGCGAAGCCCTGATCGCCCTGGGCGATCTCGCGTTTGTGGCGGAAGACTATACCGGGGCCGTCTCCTACTACCGCTCCGCCCGTACCCTCGAAAAGTGGGAACGTCCGGCCCTCGAGGCCGAAGCCGACGCACTCCTGCGCCAGGGCAAACTCAAGCCCGCGTTAGAGGTTTTGCTAATCCTTCAGCAGCGTCACCCAGCCCCGCATTGGGACCGCCTCGTCCGCGAAGTCGAACTCCGCCTGCAGTAGTCGTCGGCCTGATCGACTCTGCTCCCCGTTCTGTCCCGCTATCCTGCGGGATTCTGTTTTTTGTGCCGGGGTTGAGATCGCTTTCCCTGCCGTACTTCTGTTCTGATCCCAGTCCGGAGCCCGGCGAATCGCAGTCCTGAGCAGGAAAGCCTGTGTTCTGTTTGCGGCTGAGGGCGGCGTTGTGGTGTAAGTCGTCTCCATGCTGTTGTCGACAAAGCCCGAACTTCAATCAGCCGCTCGGCGAAATTCTCCCTCGCCGGCAGGGACGATCATGGCGTATCTGACGCCAGTCGACACCGTTTGCGGCACGAATAGAGCCCTTAGGCGTCGTCCGCAAATAACTTGAACATCTGTGTTATTGCCTCCATATTC
>CAYLNH010000447.1:0-2631 GCA_964384625.1 uncultured Lentisphaerales bacterium | reverse complement strand
GACGAATCTTCGGACCACGGGGACAAGCCCCGTGGAGCCGGGAACGTCTCAGAACACGGTTTGTCGAGCACTTACATCGCGCGGGAAGGGCGCGACGAATCACGTTTCGCCGTCGAACCGCAAGATCCCGTTCCGGCCGCTTGTGAGTCGGCCTCCCCCGCGTCGCCCGGCGGCGGCAGGCGAAATGCCGCTCCGCTGTGACAGGGAAGTTGACAGATTGCATGTATTCCTGACAGTCGGTGCGGCGGCGGCGCCGGTTGCGGCCGGGCCGGCGTCTATGGCATGCAGCATGCTCCACTATTTGTGTTTGTGCCTTCGAAGCGAACGGAGGAAGATCGATGGCGTATTCGTTCATCCTGAAATCGCCGTTGCCGGCGGACGCCCCCCCGCGCGGTCGGCGGGTCGCCGTTACCGGCGCTGCCGGCCGGATCGGCCGGTCGTTTGCGGCGTCTGCCGCAAAGCGCTATGCCTTGCGTCTGTTGGTACATCCGGAAGCTGCCGTCGAGGAACTGGGCGAACGCGGCGAGGTCGTGGCCGGCGATATCCGTGATCAGTGCTGGCTCGAAACGGCGTTCGACGGCATGGACACCGTGGTTCACCTGGCCGCCGATCCCGGTCCGGATTCCGCTTGGGAGTCCTTGCTGCCGAACAACATCATCGGTACGCGCAACGTCTTCCGGGCGGCCATCGCCGCCGGCTTGCGGCGTGTCGTGTTCGCCTCGAGCATTCATGCGGTCTCCGGTTATCCCGCCGGACACCAGGTGCAACCCGATGAACCCGTGAATCCCGGCGATGAGTACGGTGTTTCAAAATGCTTCGGTGAAGCCATGGCACGGTATGCCGCCACCCAGCACCGGCTGTCGGCGATCTGCATCCGCATCGGCGCTTTCCAACCGCGGCAGGTCGCAGTCAATGACCGGACATTGCGCTTTATGCACTGCTTCGTGTCACATCGCGACCTCGACCAGTTGATTGCCTGCTGCATCGATAACCAAACGCTGCAGTTCGCCATCGTCCACGGGTTGTCCAACAACCGGTTCAATCGCATGGATATCGGGACGGCGGAGGAATTGCTCGGCTATGAACCGCAGGATGATTTCACCGAACTGAATCGCGAACTGGCCGCGCTGGACCTGAACCGCCGCGTGGCGCCGCACAACGAAAGCCGCCGGGCGGACGAATGACCGGCGACCCGTGATCAGAGCATCTCGGCGTGACGATACTGCCGCGGCGCACAGTTCTTGTGCGCCTTGAACACCCGGTGGAAGTACTGCTTGCTGCGGAACCCGCAAACCCGGGCGATCGCTGCCACCGTGTCCGCTGTGCTGTGCAGCAGCCGACAGGCGTGATCAACCCGTTTCTGCTGGATGTAGCGGACCGGCGATACCCCCAAAGCCTGTTGAAACAGCCGGCGCAGATACACTTCGCTGAGGCCGGCTTCCCGGGCCAGATCGGCAACGCTCAAGTCCGCCTCCTGAAAATGCTCCTCGGCGCAGGCCAATGCCGGCAGCAGGCGGGCAAAGGCCTGCCCGGTTTGCACGGTGCGGCTCCCCGCTGAAGGACACGGGTGGTGCTGCAGCAGGTAGGTCAGCAATTCCTCCAGGAGCGCCCGCGCCTGCGTCCGCCAGGCAACCGGGCGGCGGGCAAACAGCCGCGCCAGATCATGGGAAATGCGACCAAACGGAGCGTCCGGGAAATCCTCTTCGGGCAGGCGACCACGCAAGTTGCTCAACCGCAGAAGATCGACGAAGCCGTGGACCTCGGCAAAGAAATGATGGTTGATCATCCGGATCTCGCCGCCGCTGCCCCGGACCCCATGCTCCAGATTCCGGGGGAAGAGAATCAGGTCGCCCGGGTCAAACCCCTGCACCGCGTGCGGGTCCTCGATCCAGAATGACCCCCGGCCGCTCAGGATATAGGACCACATCGAGTCCGATACGCTGCGCCGGGGCAGCGACCAGGCCGACGAACACCGCCACTCCACACAGCTCTGCGGCGTTATCTGCAGGTTCTGCAGCCAGCCCTTGATCTGTTCCCGCCGCGCCCTCGCCAGCCCCGGATACGCGGGAAAATCAGCCGGGTCCCGAGGCGACGCGGCGGCCTGGGGTTGTTTCGAATCGTTTACCATTATGAGCGATCTATCTACTGTTTATGCTGGTCAATTGGATCATAATATATACCGAACGCCCGGGAAAGGCAGGGCGGCAGCCCCGAAATCGGGCGACATCGGCGCGTCCGGCAAACGACACGGAGTGTCAAGATGACAGTGATGACGGCAACAGCGAAGACATTGACCCGCGAGCGGGAACGCTCGTACGTTCGAGAACTGGCCCGGCAGGTTGCGGCCGCCGCGGCCACGCCGCCGATGGAGCAGGTCCGCAACCGCTGGCGCGGGGTCAATGCCTTGCGCGCGGTGGACCGGGCCCCGGTCTGGTGCCGGCCCGTCGGCTGCTGGAAGGAGATCCTGCCGCCGGCGGCACTGCGCTGCACGGACGACTGGCTCCGCGGCCTGGAACACGGCTTCCGCCGGACCCTCCACAAACTGGACATCGGCGACGATGAACCGATTGAGCCAACCTATTAATACGGCATGCAAATAGGCGACACTCGTCATGCTGCTGCATATGCGAT
>CAYLNH010000446.1:0-2822 GCA_964384625.1 uncultured Lentisphaerales bacterium | reverse complement strand
GGTTGGTATGTCTGCCCCGAATAATGCGACGTTATTTCCGCGCCGACCCTAAGCGGAATTCCCTTCAAAACGCCGAACTCACGTAAAGGCGGTGTAAAAAAGTTGTAAAACCGGCAGGATAGCTCCACTTGCGGCACAAGGCGCCGCACCATTCGGGGCGCCGAAGCGTTTGCGATTCTGCTGGAGTCCTCCGGATCCGGCAGTACTGTATGGCATGGACGACAGTTCACAGACGAGGATCACCGCGCCGTTGAAGATGGATGACATTTTCAGCACGGCGCAGTTTGACGATCCGATCGCCCGCCAGACATCGTGGGAACCGATCAAAGGCACGGGCGCCAACTTCCGCACGCGCCGCCTGGTCAAAGCCGGTCTCGGCCGGATCGAGTTTCGCGCCACGCCGCTGGTCCATCTGCTCTATCTCCTGTTGATCCTCGCCGGGCCGTTGGCGGCAACCGTATTCTACTTCCCGCTGCGTCCCTTCGGCTACCTCGTGGCGATCCCGATCGCCGTCGGCGCGTTGATCTCAATCCTGGGCCTCTGGTTCTACTGGCGCGCCACCCGCCCGCTGGTGTTCGACCGCAACTGCGGCTTCTTCTGGAAGGGCGGCGGCGAAGCGCCGAAAGGCGGACCCGGCGGCGACTGCGCCAGACTCGAAGACATCTACGCCGTGCAGGTTGTGTCCGACTACATGCGCAGCGCCGAGAGCTCCTTCTATACCTACGAGTTGAATCTCATCAAAGATTCCACCAAACGCATCTACCTGCTGGACCACGGCAACCAGGCCCTCCTCCGCGAAGACGCCAAAGCCCTCGCCATGTTCCTCGACGTCAAGCTCTGGGATGTGACTTGACCGGAGCCGAAGCGGGAATACAGGGGGGGCGCTTCGATACCCGTCGATCCGTTTTGTCGCGAACTGCCGGTCCCGAACCGCGATTCCGCGTCACCGGTTCACCGGAGCGACCCAGCCTGCTCCAGGGCAATGGCCGATCAGGCGACGCCGGCTGCTGCTGACGAATCCATTGCGCGTCCCTCAGAAATCGCCGCGGGCGACGTTATAGTAGTAGAGATGAAGATGCGACTCCAACTGACGCTTGTCTGCTTCGCCCTGGTTCTGCCGGCGGCGGCGAAACCCAGCCTGTCGCTGGACCGCAGCGTCGAACTGCCGGCGGCCGGCATTAAGCTGCGGCCGTTTGACGAGGCCAGGCAGACGCCGCTGCCGGCGCCGCGTACCTGGGTCTATCAGAACCAGGCCACCGGCGAAAAGATCAGCGCCTACTCGCCGCTGGACCTCTGGTTTCGCGACCAGCACTGCGCCACCTTCCGGTCTGAGCTCGCCGAAATCATGGTCGCGCGCCTGGCGTTCAACCTGCCGGCCCGGCTGCCGCTGCTCGGGCAGCAGCACATCCGGGAAGCCGATTATGTCAAAGTCAGGGATCAAATCGAGATGAAATGGGACGATGACGCCGAGAAACGGTGGCTCCAGACCTTCGGCGCCAACGTCAAAGAACGCGAGGACAAGGTCCCCGGCCTCTGGCTGCGCTTCAAATATGTCCGGCTTACCTTCGAAGATGCCCCCCGTGAACGCCTGCAGGCGTTCATCCTGCGGCGGCGCGGCGACGATGACCTGTTTGTCGTCTTCAAATTCCCCCCGGGACTCAAGGCCAAGACCGCCGACAAAGCGGTCCGCGCGGTCTTGCGGTCGATCATCAAGATCCGTACCCGACAGACGAACAAGGAAGCCTCCAACCGCTTCCAGAACCGCGATGCCCGGAAACGGGGGGAGCGGTCGGAAGAGTATGAACTGACGCGTAAACGTGTCATCGCCGCCATCCGCAATCTCAAGGACTGGTGGTATGTCGAGACCGAAAACTACATCCTCAAGTCGAACCTGGACCGACGCAACCGACGCCTGGCGCGACAGATCCAGGAAGATATCGAGATCTGCCGCAGCGCCTATGAGAAGTTCCTGCCGCCGATCAAGACCTTCGACGAGGTGTCGGTGATTACCATTTTCAACACGCGCCGGGAATACCTGAACTACGTACCGCAAGACCGCCAATGGACCGCCGGGCTCTGGCTGCCGTCACGCAAGGAACTGGTGATCTCTCCGGTGGATACCGGCAAACGCCGGCTCACCAGAGAGATCATCCTGCAGACCGTGTACCACGAAGCCTTCCACCAGTACATCTACTACGCGCTCGACTACACCATACCGCCGACCTGGTTCAATGAAGGCCATGCCATGATGTTCGAAGCCGTTGAGCTCGACCATCGCAAGGAGGTGCTCGAGGTCGAAGAGAACGAACCACGGGTCAAGCTTCTCGAGAAGATTCTGGAGGACAACAAGGTCAATCTCCTGCCGATCATGCGGCTGTCCGGCCGGCAGTTCTACCAGGAGCAATCGCTGGCAGCCAACTACGCCTTGTCCTGGGGCCTGGTTTACTTCCTGCGCAAAGCCCACCCGCAATACCCGGAAGCCGGTTACGACAAGGTCTGCAACCGCGTCTATCAAACACTCATCAAAACCCGCGACTGGCGCAAAGCAACCGAGGCCGGCATCGCCGCCGTCGATACCGGCCGGCTGCACAAGGACTTCCTTGACTTCTGGTCGAGCAACAGCAAACGCCGCAAAGCCGAACGCTACGAGATCTTCCGGGAGAAACGCTGACCCCCGACTACCGCCGGAAAGCACACAGGCCCCCACCCCGCCAGTCTCCGCCGCCGGCGTCGCGCGCGACTGCTTTTGCCGCCCGGGGCGCATGTAACTTCCGTAGGCGTTTCCTGCCAACAATTGGCTCGACCATACGACCCCAGGCGGT
>CAYLNH010000445.1:0-2856 GCA_964384625.1 uncultured Lentisphaerales bacterium | reverse complement strand
ACTATCTGATTCAACCCCCTGAGAATCACACCCCCGGAGCTAGACACGACACACCAAAAGACCCGGGGCCGGTTGCGGCTCAACGCCGGTTTCTGGTCAAGCGGAACATCGCGGCCGGGCGGGTTCGCGCTGCGGCCGGCCATGACAGACACCCGAAAAAATCAACTTTTGCCCAACTCTGTTGCTTTTTCCGGGGCAATCGGCTATATTATGCGCACTGTTGCCCTATGGGCACAGGCAAATTCCGCTTCGTGCCTTGGCGCGGTTGGAGGAGGTTGTGTTTTGGATCAACGGGCGCCCGAACCGGCACGGCCGAAGCGGAATTGCTTCTATCCCCCCCGAAGGCCGACTGAATCCGGCATTCTGTGCCGCCGCTTCCGTAAATGCCCCGGGGAATCTTCGCCGCCCTCTCCCAAGTTCCAACAACATTCGCTTGACGCCGCAATGTATATAACTTATATATAAGTCACGGGAGAAACAACTACAAAGGTGGAGTCACTATGTACAGGTACGCCGTTGTCATTCTCGTTGTCACCGCCCTCGCCGCAGTCCACGCCGACCCGGGAGCCGAGCACGAAGCCGCGATGAAGCAGGCACAGCGGGCCGCCGGCCGGGCAAAACGCGAAATCGAGAAGCGAATCGCCACCGTCAAAACCGACGTTGCCGCCTTCAACGCGCTGCAGGCCGAGTACCAGCAAACCGAAGCGACCGTAAAAATGCTCACGGGCAAACTGGCGACGGCCCTGAAAGCCAGCCCGGAATACAAAGGCTTGATTGCCGAACGCAAGCGGATCGACAAAGAACGGAATGCGGCCGGGAAAGCCGGCAACAAGAAGAAACAGGCGAAGCTCAACAAGGCCAAGTACCAGATCCACGTCAAAACCGAAAAGCTCAAACAGAAACTGCTCCCGACCGAGTTCAACAAGCTCAGGACAGCCGGTCGGAAATTCCGCCACCTGAAGGGCGGGCTGACGCAACTGGCTCTGCAGGAATTGGGCGAGCATCCGGAGTTGAAGTCGCACATCGCCGTCTGGCGCCGCTCGCAGAAAGCCGAAGCTGAACACCGGGCCGCAATGTACCGGGCACGCGGCCAGGTCACTCCCGTGGAGTATTTGGCGCAGCAACGGCCGCCGCGTTTCAAGAACGGGCACACCCTGCCGCCGCTGACCCGCTACGGCTGGGCCCAACCGTTCGTCCTGCGCAAAGCCTTCGCCGACAACTGGGGCTATGCCGTCGAGCTCGGCGGATACATCACCAACGGCACCCTTGAGAAGATGAAGAACCCGAGCAGCAACGAAGCCAGGAGTATCGCGCTGGTCAAGTCGAACCCGAAGAAATACAAACTGTCGGTGACCTGTGCCCGCTATTTCCCCAAAGAGGTCCCGCCGGGCACGTGGACTCGCGCGGCGGACGGCAAGCTGCTCAACGGCAAAGCCAAGTCCTACGACGGCACCGAATGGCACCCGGGGATGAAGACGGTTGTCAGCCCGCTGGCGCCCGACGCGCTGTGGGAGGAATGCGGCCGCGGCCGTGCCGAGCCGCTGGCGGCGGTGCGCCAGGAGGTCCCGATCAGCATCATCCTCAACGGCGGCGAGTTCGGGCTTGGCGTCTGGGGTTTCGCGGGCAAGGTCTGGAAGAAGGATCCGCGGGTGATGAAGGCGATCAACGCACACGGCGACTGGTTCGACTACATCTCGAAGCGGAAAGCGAACTCGGAGAAAATCATCGCCGATGCAGTTCGCCGGGCGGTGCCGGATCGCGATCTGTACATCTACTACACGACATCCGGCGGCGGGCATCGCCACCGCTGGGGCGGCTGGCGCGCCTGGGGCTTCGATTACAAACACAAGCATGTGGTTTCGGATCTGCCCAGTGACGAGCATTATGCCAACCATTTCAACTCCGGCTGGACGGGACGGCAGGACATCCTGACGCTGGCCCTGAACAGCGCCGGCTACCAGATCGCCATGGGCCATCCGCTGGCGTACAGCTGGTTCTGGTGCAAACGCAAGAATGAAGACATGCGCACCTACATGGGATTCTTGAAATGCATCTACGTCATGGGCACGATCGGCGGCAACGCCGGCGCGTACCATCAGCCGGACTTCAGCGGCGGCTTCAAGCCTGAGGACCCGCCCTATTGGATTGCGCAGATGATAGTGCTCAGCCGCGTCCACGCATTCTTCAGCCATCTGGAGGACTACCTGCGCCACGGCAAACTCGTGCCGGGAGAGTATCGTCACTACTACTCCGTGGGCCAACCGGCCTACGAATTAGTCCCGACGGAACTGCGCGCCTTGGAGAAGGATCGCGACAAGACACCTTTTGTGGCGAAATCCATCGCCAAACGCCAGCCGGTCAACCCGGCAACCTGGGAAGGCGGCAAGGACGATATCGCGATGACACTGAAGCCCGGACGCGGCATCCGCGTCCTCGCCCGCCGGCACCAGACGAAACCCGAGTGCCTGGTCGTCGCCTGGGCCGCCGATGCGAAAGACCGCGAGGTCACGATCGACCTCCCCGAATTCGGCGTGGTCAAGCTCCTGGCCCGCCAGGTCGGCAGCGTCTATCTGGTCACCAAAACCGAAGACGGGCCCACAACAAAGCTGCTGGATACGAATCGGGACCAGCCGTCTCTGTCCTTCGCGCCGTAGCTCAAGCATGCACAGCGATCATCACGCAGGTGATACTTGGGACCGGCAATGTCTCTTCCGTGTATGAGTCCCGGCCAGATGGGCTCGGCGTACGTTTTCCAGCCAGGGACGGAGGCCAAGCGCCGGTCCGGCCAGACGATGCCGAATAAGCGATGCGACCATCGTGTCCCGCCTTGGCGGGATACATTTCGTGCTTGCCCCG
>CAYLNH010000444.1:0-2857 GCA_964384625.1 uncultured Lentisphaerales bacterium | reverse complement strand
GATCTGTGCGGGGGGCTGCCCGTAATGGGCAGTCCCTACCGCGACAATGCTATAGGGCGGACAAGCTGTTACAACGTGTACGAATGAATCAGGCTAGTCCGGCCAGTGTCGTGGATGGGCGAGATGTTTGAGTGAAGGCCGCTGCCGGCCTCGCCCCCACCTCCCGGGCGTAGTGTAATCAATCAGCTGATTCACCCATCAGCTTGCCCACGACGCTGCAATCCGGATTCCCCAATTGACGGATGGACGATTGCCGCCTATGATTAGCCTCAAGCTGGTTTGCCGGGGGATCCGGCATGGGCTTTGGAGACTATGGCACAACACACGGTACAACCGGAATCGACGACAACGCACGGCTATTTTTCCGCGGACCTGCTGCCGATTCTGACGGTTGCTCCCGGCGACAGCGTCATCTACAGCCTGCCGGACGCCGCCTGGAACTATCCGGGGCTCGAACTCAACGCGCCCGACGACGGGCAAAACGGGCACGGCGTGCTCAACGGCCACTGTCTGGTCGGCCCGGTGGCCGTCAACGGCGCCCGCGCCGGGCAGGCACTGGTGGTGGAAGTCGGCGAGATCATCCCGGAATCCGAGGGTTGGACCCTGGTCGGCGGCTGGGACAGTCCCGGCAACGCGATGCTGGGAATCAGCGGTGAACCGGCGGTACGCGTGCGCTGGCAACTCGATACCGCCGTTGCGGTCTGTCGCAGCGACATGGGAATTGCGGTGCCCATGCAGCCGTTCCTCGGGGTCATGGCGGTCGCGCCCCGGCAGATCGGGCAGCACAGCACGACGGTGCCCCGACGCACCGGCGGCAACCTTGACTGCCGTGAGCTCTGCGCCGGCGCCGTTCTCTATCTGCCGATCGAAGTCGACGGCGCGCTCTTCTCCTGCGGCGACGGGCACGCCGCCCAGGGCGACGGCGAGATCGGCGGGACCGCCATCGAATGCCCGATCCAGAAGGTAACCCTGCACTTTGATCTCGACCCCGAGCCGGACGTCGATTTCGCCTGGGCCCGTACGCCGAGCGGTCTGGTCACGTTCGGCCTGCATGAGGACCTCGATGCCGCTGCGTTTCAGGCGGCCGGCGCCATGCTTGACCTGCTTGCAGCCCGCCGCAAGATGACCCGGAAACAAGCCGCCGCCCTGGCCAGCGTCGCCGTCGACCTGAGAGTGACGCAAGTCGTGAACGGCGTTCTGGGGGTGCATGCGGTGCTGCCGTGGGATCGCCTGGACCCGAAGCCGGCCGCCGGTTGATTTCGGTTCGCACTTCTGTATAGTGCGTCTTCCGGTTCGCCCCCGCACCTGAATCGATGGAATCTGAACCCGGTTATCCATGTCCGCACAACTCTTTGGCCGACAACTCCGAAACCTGATCAAGTGGCCGTTCTATCGCGTCTATGAACGGCGGCTGTTTCGCAAGGCCCGGCGCTGGGAACTGCCGCAGCACATCGGCATCATCCTCGACGGCAACCGACGGTACGCCCGCGAAGTCGGACTCAGCAATGTCATCGACGGCCATGCCAGAGGGGCGGACAAGATTCACGACGTCCTCGGCTGGTGTTTCGATCTGAATATCAGCAACGTCACCGTCTGGGTCTTCTCGACCGACAACTTCTCGCGGCAGCAGGAGGAGGTCGACGGCCTGATGCAGCTTTTCGAGGAGAAAACGCTGGCCATGGTGAATGACCGCCAGGTCCACGAGAACCAGGTGCGGGTCCAGTATATCGGACGCCTTGACCAATTGCCGGAAAGCCTGCAGGAAGCCATCGCCAAGGCTGAGGACGCCACCAGAGACTACACCCGGTTCACCCTTAATGTCGCCGTCGCCTACGGCGGGCGTGAGGAGATCATCGACGGCGTGCGCCATTACATCCGGGACAAATGCGAAACCGGCACCGACCTCGAGGTGGTCCTCAACGAGATGGAACCGGATTCCCTGAGCCCCTATCTCTATGCCGCCAACGTGCCGGATCCCGACCTCATCATCCGGACCAGCGGCGAGGTCCGGCTCTCCGGATTCCTGCTCTGGCAAAGCGCCTATTCCGAGTACTACTTCTGCGATACCTACTGGCCGGAGTTCCGCAAGATCGACTTCCTGCGGGCGGTGCGCTCGTACAACGACCGGCAGCGCCGTTACGGCAAATAGCGGGTCATCCGCCGCCGAAACCGGCCGTCAGTCCGCCGTCACATCCACCGGCGGGATCAGTTGCCGGTACTCATCCAGATGGCCGTCGTCGCCGACGATGATGTCGCCCTCGCTTTCCACCCAGGCGTGCGGCTCCAGGTGGGTGCCGTCACTGCAGGCAACCCCGACATGCAGGCACGACGGATGTCCATACCGTTTCAGGAGGACCTGACAGCTCAGGGCGATCACCAGGCAGGTGGCATGCGGCAGATAGCGGCCGGCGATGCCGATAGCCCGACGCACCTGCTGCACACTGGGCTTCTTTTCGTTCCACTTCGCCAGCCGCAGGTTCGTCACCCACTGGCGCAGCCGGTAGAATGGCATCAGCCACAGACCGACCTCCGTCATCAGCATGATCCAAACGGCATAGGCCACCAGTCTGACCTGTCCCCAGGCACTCTGTCGTTTCGCGCCGGAATACACGTTTTCAGCCTCACTCATTGTCGTAACCCTCCGGCTATACTATACCGGAAATCCACCGAGAAATCAAGTTCTTGAAAGGCCCGCGGCAAGCCCTCGATTACTGCCCTCCTCGGCATCCCGTCCCGCCTCTCAAGAGGTTGGGAACCTGCGGTACTTGCGGATCTGTCACCGGTATGAAGTCCGCACACCTCCCCCTGTTTTCCCGCCGCTTTGGCCGGCGCGCCGGCCAAAGCGGCGGGAAAACGG
>CAYLNH010000443.1:0-2868 GCA_964384625.1 uncultured Lentisphaerales bacterium | reverse complement strand
GGTTGGTATGTCTGCCCCGAATAATGCGACGTTATTTCCGCGCCGACCCTAAGTGATTCCGATGGATCTTCGCTGCTCTGCCAGGCAGTTGAGGCAAACCGAGATGAATGTCGTGGTTCGCGACTAACGAAGCAGAGCACGAAGAGGCGCCGAATCACGCCTCGGATCTATGGGACGATACACCAGCCTGAATCGTCCGCCGGCCCGCTGCTGCGGGCCGTCATGGCCCACAATCTCAAGCCGTTCCAGCCGCCGCCGCTGTTGCAGTATGTCCAAACGCCGGCGACCGGCTTGCGACTGCAAGCTCTTGATCTCGTCCCCCTGACCGCGTTATCACGTGCAACAGGACTCACGCGACGCACACTGACGGTTCTTCCGCCACGGCGGACAGGCAGCACCGACCGTTTATGAATGAATCAAGCTCGCTGTTTCGGAGGGATGCAGCGATACCCGTCGCGGACGTGCTCGACCGGGCCCGGCAGCAGGCGATTGCCAAAGCGGCGGTTTGCCGGGAGCGGTGCCTCCCGCCAGCGCTGACAACCCGTGAACCGTCGAGCCCCTGCTCCGCCGCAGCCTTGCGGATCTACGGCACTTGATGTCGCCGCCGCGATGCATTAATTTGCTGCTCCGGCGTAACGAAGCAGATAAGGGATACTCCACTCCATGTCGAAACGCATTCTGATTTTCCTCCTGATCCTGGCCGGTGTCGGCGGCTCACTGGCCCTGTTTTTCCGGATCTGGAGCCTGGACCAGTCCGGTCGCGCCGCGCCGGTCGCGCCGGCGCCCGGCACCCGCCCCAAACCGCCGGCGCCGCCGCCGGCGTTGCCCAAACCTGACGTCTCGCTGGCGCCGGCCCAACCGGAGGGCCCCGGAGCCGCCCCCGTCCAGCCGGACCCGGAACCCGAACCGGCGCCCCAACCCGAGCCGCAGCCGCGAGACGACAGCCCGGCCGCACTCGTGGCCCGGCTCGGCGCCGAAAGCTATGTCGACCGCCGGCGCGCCGAAAACGCCCTGATCGAACTCGGCAAGAAGGCCGTCGAACCACTTAAGAAACAACGGGACAACCCCGATCCGGAAATCCGCGCCCGTACCCAAAAACTGCTGCGCCGCGTTTATGTCCATATCCTGCTGGCGGACAAGGCCGCCTGCCGCGGAGAGGCCGATGAACCCAGCAATAAGAAACAATGGCCGTGCCGCCTGACGATCAATGAATACGACCCCGACAGCGGCGCCGTGAAGGGCCGGCTCGAATGGCCCTCGCTGAAGGCCGTGCACGAAATCGCCGGCACCTTCAAAGGGGGCGTCCTGGAATTCAAAGAGACCAAGTTTGTCAAGCGCGGGGACGCCGTGCTCAACTGCGTCTACACCCTGCGGCCCGAACTCGCCGAAAGCTGGAAAAACGGCACGCTGAAAGGCTCCTGGCGCAATCCCAACAGTGATCGCGGCGGCACCATACAGATCTTCTTCGACGCCGACAACGCGCCCGAACCCGAAAAACCGGAGCTGGAGACAACCCCTTGAACGCGCGTCCAGCAGGCGGCACCGGCAGACCCTCCAGATGGCTGCGGCAGACCATCTTTTCCGGGGTCATCCTGTTGCTGATTGCCGGGGCCTACTGGCGCCGGCACCAACTGCACCGGCAAGCCGCAGCAACCGGCGAAGATCAGCACTATGCCGAATCCTTCCAGGTGATGGGAACCATCGCCACCGTGCAGTTCTGGGAAGAAGACCCCGAACGCAGCAAGGCCGCCGCCGCCAAAGTCAAGGAGGTCTTCGCCGAGGTCAACCGCCGCTTCAGCAACTACAATCCGGAGTCCGAACTCTCCCGCCTGAACGCTTCCGCGTATGAGCGGCCTTTCACCTGTTCAGACGAAATGTGGGACCTCCTGCAGGAATGCCGGGCCGCCTACGGCTACACCCACGGCGCCTTCGATATCTCGGCCGGACCACTGGTCAAACTCTGGGGTATCTACCGCAAAGAGAAGAAGACCCTGCCGACGGCTGCCGAGATCGACGCCGCAAGAGCCAGAGTCGGTCTTGACAAGGTCGTCTTCAACGAGGAAGCCAGGACCGTCAAATTCACCGTCGCCGGGATGTACCTCGATGTCGGCGGCATCGCCAAGGGCTACGCCGTCGACCAGGCCGCCGACGCCCTGATGACCATGGGCATCCGCCGCGGCATTATCGATCTGGCCGGCAACATCTACTGCTTCCCCGACGCCCCCGCCGGCCGTGAGCAGTACTTTATCCACATCCGCAATCCCCGCACGCCGAAGAGCCGCGTCGAATCCATCGGCCGCGTCCCGATGACCGCCATGGCCGTCGCCACCAGCGGGGATTATGAACGCTTTGTCGTGATCGACGGCAAACGCTACGCGCACATCATGAATCCAGTGACCGGCCGACCGGTGGAGGGCATCGCCAGCGTCTCCGTCCTGGCTCATCGCGCCACGGTTGCCGACGCATTGTCCACCGGCATCTTCGTCAACGGCGGCAAATACCTGACCGAGCTGCAGGCGCGTTTCCCCGAACTGAATGTGCTCATTGTCGAAGATGTCGACGACGGCAAACCGACCCTGATCCGGTTTCCCGAAGACAACCGCTGGGGCCAGATCCGCGAACCCGAAAACTGGTAGCCCGGCGACGACTGACAGAGCCCGGCTGGAGAATCCGGCGCTTCGGGTATACCTCGAATTGCCAGGATTCCAGTCTTGGAATCTGCCGGTGCATTCGCCGAGCTGCAGACAGCGGCCCAAGGGGCCTTAGCTACACCTGCCGCGAAAAGGGTGCGGGATCGTGTTTCTGCTTTCCGAGAAGAAGCCCCAAGCTCAGCTTGGGGAGTTTCTACACCCCCTTCAGTTCAGCCGG
>CAYLNH010000442.1:0-2939 GCA_964384625.1 uncultured Lentisphaerales bacterium | reverse complement strand
GCTATGGTGCGGCTCTTGCCACAACACGAAGGGATGACCTACAGAACTGACATGCACCCCGGCCGCCGAATACGGTTGCACCCTGCCGCCTTCTGCATATATTGTATGGCAGCAGGTAGTGCTCTGGTCATTAAATCTGTTTGGGGGATTGTCAGGAGAATAAAATCGACCGGGCCGTGGGCGCCGGAACGGAACAACGGCGAACGGCACGGCAAAAACAGGCTGCTGAAGCACCATGAAAGCATACGGAACCCATCGGCCGCACCGTGAGCATAGCCCCATCCAGGACAAATCCTCAAGCTGCCGGCCGACATCCGCCTTTACGCTCATCGAATTGCTGGTCGCAATCACGATCATCGCGGTACTTGCCGCCATGCTGCTCCCGGCCCTCGGGCGGGCCCGTGAAACCGCCAGGCTGACGCTCTGCGCCAACAACCTCAAGGAAATGGGACTGGCCGCCTTTCTGCATGCCGACGACAAGGACGAATGGTTCCCGACGACGATGCATAACAACATGCCGTTGACCGATCTCTACGGCCCCTACGGCCACCTGCGGCATTACCGGACGGCCGACGTCGACCCGACCAACGACAAATGGGAGGGGCTGAACTACAAACCGTCCAAATGGCATGACGACCGCGTTGCTCTGGGCATCGAGACCGCCTGGAAGCACTACGGCACGCCCTGGGAGGTCTGGCAGTCCTACGGCGCCGTTGAAGAGATCCTCATTTGTCCGTCATCCCAGGAAAAGGATCTCGGTAAGGAGATGAATACGCGCGGCGGTACCAATCCCGGAATCCGGGGGTCGTATCCGTGGCTGGTTGCGGTTCAGTATTCCTGGACGGCGCCGGCAGACATCCCGCGCATGGGCGATCGCGTGCCGCCGCTGCGGGCGAACGAGCTCGACATGGATGTCCGGCCGCTGGCGGCAGACATGGTGCGCTGGGGCTCGACGAACGGGGTTGACTGGGCCAGGAGCTACGAACACGTGAACCACGGGGAACTGCCGCTGGTGGCGGCGCAGAACCTGGTCATGGCTGACGGTCACGTGGAAGTGGAGCGGGATTACTACAGCAACGGCCTGGTGGGAATGGCCAACAGCTATCAGTACAACCGCTGGTCCAACGGCCCGCAATATGTGCTCTGGTACTGGGGCACCGGTCGCTGACGCGATTTCTTCGCATCGATGGAACTCCGCCTCTTCCCGGGCGTCTCATTGTTAACCTTACCGGTAAGGTTAACGGCTTGCCGGTCCGAGTGGATATGAGGCGGTAAGATATTGACTATTAAGGATATAGCTGAAGAGGCGGGCGTCAGCCTGATGACCGCATCGCGCGCCTTGCGGGATGCCGGAGACGTCAGCCCGAAGACGCGTGAGAAGGTGCTGAAGATTGCTGCCGAGCTGGGGTATCGGCCCAATCTCTCGGCCCGTGCGGTGCGGCGCGGCGGCACCGGCTGCATCGCGTTGCTGGAAAGCACGCAGACCAGCTACAACACCTCGGACCTGGCCATCATTCACGCGATTCAGGATGTCCTTCGCGAGCACAACATGCATCTGACCTTCGCCCGCATGACGCCGGCAGAGCTGACTGACGGGACGCTTTTCGCGCAACGGCTGACCGAGTACATGGCCGACGGCCTGCTGGTCGCAATGGGCATTGCCATCCCTGAAGGGTTCACGGAGATCCTCGAGCGCTACCGTGTTCCGGCGGTCTGGTTCAACACCAGGCGCAGCACCGATTGCGTTATGCTCGACGACCTTCAGGCCGGCCGCGATTTGACGCAGCATCTGATCGAATTGGGTCACCAACGCATACTCTACGCGGCATCGCTGCATGCAGGGCCCTACCACTACAGCCGCGATGATCGTCCCGCCGGCTACTGTGCGGCCATGAACGCGGCTGGGCTCGAGCCGTTCGTTCAGATTCTGGAAGCCGGCAGTTCCCTGGACCTGCTGGATTTTGCCCGGCAATGTCTGACAGCAGAGCCGTCCCCCACGGCCGTCGTCTGTTACTCGGGCCGGACGGCCTCGGCGTTCATCCGGACTGCCGGCGAGATCCTTGGACGTCCACTGCCCGGCGGCCTGTCCGTTGCGGTTGTGGAACGGTCCCCGGGCTACTGCGGCATGCGTTTGACGACAGCCGTAAACCCGTTCGGCAAGATGGCCCGGCGGGCCACGGAGATGCTGTTGGCAAAGCTGAAGGATCCGCGACGGGTCTTTCCGGCGGAAGCGGTGCCGTATGAGATTGAGATCGGGGAGTCGACGTGTGCGCCGAGTGGCGCGACAGGGGATACATGATCGCGCCGCAGGCACGACGAGTGCAGGACCTGCCACGCCGGAGGCGTCGTGCAGGATACAGGATAGGAAGGAGAACCGGTATGAAGGCAAAAGGATTCTCGAAACAATTGATGGAAACGAGAGATTCGAAGCAATCGGTTTCCTCGGCGCGATCGGGTCATCCGATTCATTCGACCAGGCGGGCCGGCGCCGGCCGGACCTTGCCCGTGTCTGGCGTGTGCCTGCTGGCCCTGCTTGTTGCCGTGTCCGGGTTTGCCGAGAACATCGTCTTCCCGCCGGATGCAGGGGTGCTGGACGTGACGAAGGCACCGTATTACGCCAAAGGCGACGGCGTCACCGACGACACCGAAGCGATCCAGAAGGCGTTGGACGCACATCCCTCCGGCAACCGGATTATCTATCTGCCGAACGGCACTTACCTGGTGTCGAAGCAACTCCGTTGGCCGCCGTCGAGTGAAAGCCGCAGCACCAAAGGCAATTCGCACAAGCGCACGATCATGCAGGGCCAGAGCCGGGCCAACACAATCATCAAACTGAAGGACAACTGCCCCGGGTTCACGCAAATAAAAAGCTTTACCAAGGGTCCTTGACAGTACCGAGTTCTTCGGTCATTTCTTCTCTCGTAAGATGGCGGCCTGAA
>CAYLNH010000441.1:0-2973 GCA_964384625.1 uncultured Lentisphaerales bacterium | reverse complement strand
GTATCTAATTGAGCGACAATAGTTTACAGTTGTCAACCTTTAAACACGCACTCAATCCGATAAGACCGACCGCATTTCACACATTTCCGGCGCTCCCCGGGCAGGGCGCCGCCGGTGGACGTTGAGGAACCGACATCTTGCACATTGGGATCACGGGCCATATCACCCTCCACAAATACAAACACTTGCTTCAGAACTCCGCCGTACAGGTAACGGCAGACGGACCGCAATGCAAACGAAAGCCCGACTCGCAAGAGCTCGGGACAGGGTCTTCCGCGCTGATGGCGAAACGCGATTCGTCAAGCCGTTACCGCGACAGGCGCCCCGGCCAGGGAACTCAACCCGCGGCGACCGGGCCTGTACTGTGCCGCACCGTCAGCGTCGGACGGACCTGCAGATGAACCCGCTGGTTCTTGAATTCTCCCGCATACAGACGACCCAACAGTTGGATCGCCTGACAACCCAGACCCTCCAGACCCGGATTCACCGTGGTCAGATCCAACTGGCGATAGCGGAAGTCATCGTCAAATCCAGTTACCGACACGTCTTCAGGAACTCCTTTGCCCATGGCCGCCGCCACCGCCAGCGCCCATTCAGCCAACTCATCGTTGACCGCGACCACGGCCGTGGCCGTCTTCAACGCCCGGCGCAAACAGCGCCGGCTGTTCGCCGCGGAATCCGGGGTCAGCATGACCACCTGTTCATCGTCGCCGGAACGCAGCGCCTCCCGAAACGCCTGCAGACGTTCATCCACCCAGGCGTACGGCCCCGCCAGCCCGGCAAAAACAAACCGCTCATGCCCCAGATCATGCAGGTGCGACATCACATCCCAGATGCCCTGACGACTGTCCACATCAACGGAATGACAGCAGACCGGCCGCGGCATGCCGGACCAGAGCAGGACCATCGGCAGGTGGTGCTGGTCCAACTCCGTGACCGCATCGACCAATTGCTCCTGCGGCCAGTTGTCGCCCAGGCTGATCGTGGCGTTGATACCGAAATTCACGCAACGCCGTATCAAGGCGGCCGGATCATCGCTCCCGCTCAGCCGCATCATGCGCAACTGGGATTCCGCAACGCCGGCCGCCGCCAGCGCCGATTCCGCGCCGCGAAGCACCTGCCCCCACCACATATTGCTCGCCGACGTGTCGCGGCGATTCCGGCAAAACACACCCACACGCAAGGGATTCAGGTTCGCCGCCACCGCGCGCGGGCCCTGGTCGGATTGGCCGCCAATCGCCGGGTTGACGAAGATGCCCTTGCCGCGAATGCGGCGTATCAGCCCCTCCTGCTCCAGAATGCCGATTGCCCGCGTGACCGTGGCCATGCTGTAGCCGTTGGTGTCCATCAACTCACGAATGGTCGGCAAAGCCGCATCCGGACCGTAACGTCCCGCGCGAATGTCATCCCCCAGACGCTCCGCCAGATCAGCATATTTCGTCGGGCGCATCGCGGTTCTCCGCCTGCAGTTGCCGTTGTCAGTTGCACCAATATAATTGTATCGGTACAGCCGGGCAAGGGCTTTCGGCGAGATCGCCCGGATCAGTCCGTCAGGCGCTGGAGATCGCGGACATACTGGCTGACAAAGCGGTCGGCGGCTTTGACCGCGTCGACATCGAGCACCATGACTTCGGTGGGCGACTGGAATTCGAAGTAATGCACGTTGCCTTTGGCGGGCCGCGCCAGGGCCTTCGGGATGTCTTCGAGCGCCTTGACGGCGTGGCCGTTGAGTTTGGTCAAAACTTTGAACCGCAGGTCGCCGTACCCGGTGTTCGCCTGGGTTTTGAGGATCCGGGTCAGGATAACCAGCTTGGTACCGGGCTTGAACAGTTCCCACTGATTGCGATCGTAGTGCACCAGCCGCTGGGGGGCACGCTTGTTCCAACTGCCGCCCCACTCTTTCAGGAACTGCCGCGACAGTTCCATAAAGACCAGGCCGCCGGTAACCACGTAGTCCGGACCGCGGTCGTAAATATACGGCGGAATCGGGAAGTTGTCGGCCAGCAGCGTCCGGAGCTTGACGGTCAGCGCCAGCTTGCGGCCGTCCCGCCAGACATGGTAGGTTCGCGTACTGCCGCTCGTGGACCGCGTGGAACTGATATGCGAGAGGCCCAGCTTGCCGTAGTCCGGATCGTTGTACTGCCCCAGACGATCGATATCGAAGCCATCGATGGCCAGCAGGATATCGCCTTTCTTCATACCGCCGGCAGCCGCGGGACTGGTCGGGCGGACGTACGTGACATAGACGCCCTGCTCGCCGTCCGGCAACGCCACAAAATCGCGGAGCTGCGGATCATCGAGCCGGGTAAAGCCGAAGCCGGCCATCGGGAAGCCGTCGTATTCGCCGTCGGCGAAATCGTCCAGGAAATGCCGGATCACCTCAGCCGGGATCAACCGCATGGTCTGCGTGCTGGTGCTGTAGTTGAGCATGATGCCGGCGAGTTTGCCGCCGACAACCGCAGGCGTCCCTTGCGGCCGGGCGTAGCTGGGCAGAGCGATGTTCACCTGATAGGCAAGGAACTGGCCGTGCGGATAGACCAGCACACTGGCGCGCCGGGCTTCGCCCGTGGTGACCAGCGGCGTGCCGTTGCTCTCGAACTGCCAGACGGCGACGGCAGCGCCTTCGGCAAGTTTGTCAATTACCGCCAGGGGGGTGCTGTCGGCAACAAACGTGTCATCCTTCGCTTTGACCAGAGCCAGATTCGCCTCGTAATCGACGCAGACGATCTCGGCCGGCGTCTTCACGCCGGAATCGATTCGTTCCAGTTCGACGTAGGTGTGATTGCTGACGATGGCGGCGGAGACCAGCAGCAGATTCGGCCCGACCAGCGTGGCCACAGCGGTCTTCGAATAATGCCGCTTCTTCTGCCACGGGGTATAGAAGTGGTACGGCTGGCTGGTGACGTTGATGCGGTAAACGCTATTGTGCCAAAATTCAGTTGGATTCGACGCCCGCCGTTGAGCTTTTGAACA
>CAYLNH010000440.1:0-2980 GCA_964384625.1 uncultured Lentisphaerales bacterium | reverse complement strand
TGGAATTACACAATCGAAACAAAAAAGACCGCGTAATTTATGAGCACGCACTTAGGGGAAGTGTTGCCGCCGGCGCCGGACCCGCCCGTGGCCGGCAGGGCTCAAGATGCAGGAAGCAGGATCCGAGCAGGTCGGGTCGGCCCGACCCCGACCTGCCGACAAACAACAGACCTGCCGGCAGACAATGCCGGGACCAGGATTGGCCCGCGACAAACGATGCAGGGGGCTGAATGCAGGAGGCGGGGGAGAGATTCCCGCCACAGGCGGGGCTGTCCGGGGCCGGCAGAACTCAGGACCGCTCACAAAGACAAGTCAGGCGGCGCCCGGAATGAACGCCGCCTGACCGAAATGCCGATTCGCGGGGAGGCTCAGAACTCGAATGTTGCCCCGCCGGTGACACCGAAAAAGCCGGCATCGGCCAGCAGGTCATCGTTGCCGATGCCGTCAAAGTCCTCATCCAACGGCGCCAGGTTGGACCAGTTCTGCCATTCTCCGCCGACATGAAGCGTCAGGCTGCCGGCATCTCCCAATTTCAGAGTGACTTCGTAGCCGAGAGCCAGTTCGATCTGAAGCACCTGGTGCCCGGACACCTCTTCATCGTCCGACAGGCTGGTGTCCCCATCGACCAGATCCAAATCGCCGACCAACAACGAGAGACGGCCGCGGCCGTAGATGGCGCCGATGCCCAAGTGGTGTTTGATCCCGACCTCCAGCGATGGCCCCCAGGCTTCGTAGTCAAGGTTCACAAAGCCCGGCGGAAACGAATCCTCCTGGCTCTGCTGCGTGAAATCGGACTTGCGCAAGCCGATGGCGAACTCAAGCATGGTGTTCGTTCCGATGCTTTCCTGTTGAAACAACTCGAGGTCCACGTTGCGGGCTTTCACCGCCAGCAGATCCCCGTCATCACTGTTGCCTTCGTGCTCGATGCCCCAGTACCGCAGACGCAGGCCGAGCCCTGTTTTGCCGACAACGCCGGCGGCCAGCCGAACGCTGGGCTCATAGCCGAAGTCGACTTCATCGGCGTCGCCGTCGATCGTGCCGCCTTCCTGGAGGTAGCGGGCCCACAACACCTCCGCATGGAGCTGCAGTGGGTTCCACTCGCCGTCCCGCCGCATTGCTTCACGCCCCTGGAGTTGCGCCACCCGGCGTTCGGTTTGGCTCAGTCGCTCCTTCAACTCTTTGATTTCCTGGTCGTTGTTCTGTGCCAGTGCGGGCAGCAGTCCCCCGACCACCAGAAGCAGAACAATTGCAGTTGCGGTTCTCATTTCCTGTTCTCCTTGTTCCCTTTTGCGTCTTTCACAGATCGTCCCGAACGGCCGCCGTCCGGTTCTGCGAAGATTTCATTAAGACCCTTGATCGCCTCTATTCATCAGGGCCGCTGTTCCATGCCAAATACCGGCAGTTTACCTGATTCCCCTGAAATGCAGCGTCGTCTTTCCTTGTCTTCTGCTTGCATTCGAAAATTGTCATGTAAGCTTGGATTCAGAGAGGCTAACGAATCCATCCGGAGGCGATTGATGGAGCAAGACACACTGCTGATTGAGGGTGGGATCCCACTCAGCGGGGAGATCACCGCGTGCGGCAACAAGAACGCGATCCTGCCGATCCTGGCGGCCAGTTTGCTCACGCCCGAAGAGGTCGTACTCACCAACGTGCCCGATATTGTCGACGTCCGCGTTATGCTCGAACTCATGGGTCTGATGGGCGTCGAGATCAGCCGTGACGGCGACACCGTCCGGCTGAAAGCAGAGAACCTGTCTGTCGACGATCTGCCGGAAGAACTGTGCCGCAAGGTGCGGACGAGTATTCTATTTGCCGGCCCGCTGCTGCATCGCTGCGGCCGCATCAAGCTGTTTCCGCCCGGCGGCGACGTGATCGGCCGGCGCCGCCTGGATGCGCACTTCTATGGGCTGCGCTCGATGGGCGCGGAGATCGACGAGTACAACCTGGATTTCAAGGCGCCGAACGGCCTCCAGGGCCGCGACCTGTTCTTCGACGAGGCCAGTGTCACCGCCACCGAACACATCCTGACCGCCGCCGTCCTGGCGCGCGGCACGACCATCATCCGCAATGCCGCCAGCGAACCGCATGTCCAGGACCTGGTCGCCTTTCTGAAAGAACTCGGCGCCGACATCCAGGGCGACAAGACCAATACACTGACCATTCGCGGGGTGGACTTCCTGCGCGGCGCTGAGCATCGCATCGTCTCCGACCATGTCGAAGTCGGCAGTTTCCTGGCGCTGGCCGCAGCCACCGGCGGCTCGATCACGATCCGGGACACGGTGCGCAGCCATTTCTGGATGATCAACCGCGTCTTCAACCGCTTCAACCTGCACCTGCAATTCAGCGCCGACAGCGTCCGTCTGGCTGCCGGCCAGGTGCCCGCCGTGCAGAAGGATGTCGGCGGCGCCATCCCCCGGGTCGACGACGGTCCCTGGCCGCAGTTTCCGTCCGACCTGATGAGTGCGATGATGGTGATGGCGACGCAGGCCGAAGGCACGGTGTTATTCTTCGAGAAGATGTTCGAGAGCCGCATCTACTTCGTCGATCCGCTCATCCAGATGGGCGCCAGCATCATTGTCTGCGACCCGCATCGAGCGGTGATCACGGGCAAGACGCAGTTGCGCGGCTTGCCCGTGCGCAGCCCGGACATCCGCGCCGGCATGGCATTGCTGATCGCCGCGCTCTGCGCCACGGGCACCAGCAGGGTCCAGAACGCCCACATTATCGATCGCGGGTATCCGAACATCGAAGACAAACTGCGCACCCTCGGCGCGAAGATCGAACGGGTGTAGTTACGCGTAGCGCGAAAAAGGTGCGAGACCGGGTTCCTGGTTTCCGAGGAGATCCCCAAGGCTCAGCCAGGGGGATCTCTTGACGGCAAGGGGAGACGGGGGGGCGGTACCGACTTAAACAACTCATTCGCCCGTCAGACGAGCTAACGGGGGTCTTTCTCGGAGCGGGACACCACAATCCCTTG
>CAYLNH010000439.1:0-3012 GCA_964384625.1 uncultured Lentisphaerales bacterium | reverse complement strand
TGGCGAAATGGGTATGTGCTGCAGCACACGCCCCTTCCACCGCCTGCCGCGAGCCGCGAACCCCGGGCAATCCGTGGCGGAAAGACTTCCGCCGAGACCATCTAGCTCGTCTCCCGCCGCCCTGCCCGGCTTCGACAGGAATCCCATTAAAACGTTTGCAAGCGCGGGTCCGAAACGCTACGTTCGCCGGTGGGATTAACCAGGAGAGAGTCCAATGAGAAAATCCTTCTTCCGGATCGCATTTACTGTTGCACTTCTCGGAGCGGCCGGGTTGCACGCCGTGGAACCCACCTACGTCTGGTGGGAAGGCGAGGCGTATAAAACCACCAATGCCGGCACACCGTTGGCCAACGTGCCGGGCAACGCCAGACCCGATCAACAGAAGAAACTGTCCGGCGGCAAGTGGATGACGCCGCACAACCCGAAAAGCGGCGGCGGCGTCAGAATCACGTACGAAGTCAAAGTCCCCGCGGCCAAGACCTACAACTTCTACGTCCGCAAGTTCTGGAAGCACGGTCCATTCAAGTGGCGCTTCGACAACCAGCCCTGGAAGACCTGCGGCCGGAACATTGCGCTGTTGGACAGTACCTTTCTGCAGAAGCACTGGGGGGCGAACTGGGTCGCCCTCGGCCAAGTCAAACTGACGGCCGGCGTGCATACGCTGCAGGTTGAGATGATCGAGAACAAGGGCTGCTTTGACTGCTGGTTGCTGATCGACGGACCATTCAG
Organism: uncultured Lentisphaerales bacterium; assembly: GCA_964384625.1. Lineage (GTDB taxonomy): Bacteria > Verrucomicrobiota > Lentisphaeria > JABSQK01 > JABSQK01 > CAYLNH01. The sequence continues at coordinate 2,283 of CAYLNH010000439.1, read as the reverse complement.
TCCACGCGGCAAGCTCAAGCCCGGCGAGAAGACCGGCAAAGCGCACCCCGGCTACTTCGCCTGGGAACCCGACGCCGACCCGCTGACGCGCGACTGCCCGATCGATATGCTGCGGTTGAACCGCCCGATCAAGGGCCATGTACGACGCAAAGACAACGGCTTCGTCGACGCCGAAGGCCGTCCGGTGCGCTTCTGGATGGTCCAGGGCGGCGGGCTCATGTCGATGGACCGCAAGACCACAGATTTCTGGGCGCGACGCCTCGCCAAGTACGGCGTAAATCTAAATCGTCTGGGGTTCTCCGGGATGTTCAAGTCCTATACCAAAGGGGACATGGCCACATTCAAGAAACAGTTGGACAACCTGCACTACACGGTGGCCGCACTGAAGAAATGGGGGATCTACTGCTACTTCGGCCATCTCTACTGGCAAACCCACGTGAAAGTGAACGAGAAAGTCGCCGGCCCCGGTTACGGCAATGGCAAGACCCCCTTGGAACTGCTGTTCTTCGATCCCGAATTTCAGGCTTACTTCCGCAAATACGTAGCGGCCATCATGAAGCCGAAAAACCCGTACACCGGGATGCCGCTGGCCGAGGATCCTGCCGTCGCCTTCGTTGAAATTCAGAATGAGTCCTCGCTCTTTTTCTGGACCTTCAACCCCGGCCGCATGGTGCCGCAAACCTTGCGGCTGATGGAAACAGCCTTCGGCGACTGGGCCCAAAAGAAGTATGGCAACCTGAATGCCGCCCTGGCCGCGTGGGGTCCGAAAAAACCCAAAAAACCGTCCGTCGACGACCTCGCCGCAGGACGCCTGGCAGTTTACGGCGCCGGTTTTCTGACCAGTGCCGACTGGGCCCGAGCCCAACGCAACTCGAAACGTGCATCGGACCAGTTGCAGTTCATGGTCGAAACACAGAAGAAGTTCTACGCCGACATGATCAAGGGCCTCCGCCGGGAAGCCGGACTGAAGGGCATGATCGCCTGCTCCAACTGGAAGACTGCAGACCCCAAGACCCTCGGCATCTTCGAGCGCTACAGCTATACCCCCGGCGATGTCATCTGCCGCAACGCCTACTTCGGCGTCAGTTACAAGCCGAGACCCAAGCGGTTCTACGCCATTGATCTCGGCGACACGTTCCTGGGACGCAGCGCCCTGATGCCGCCGGCGAAACCGTCGCCGCTTACCGTCGGACACGTCTTCGACCACCCCTACATGATCACCGAAAACTGTTGGACCCGGCCCAACCGGTTCCGCGCCGAATGGCCGTGGCTGATCGCCACTTACGCCCAGATGATGGGGGTCGACGGCTGGAATTTCTTCGCGTTGCAGTCGTCCATGTGGCAGACGCCGATGGCCGTCTGGGAGCTGAACTCCCCCTGCATTCTCGGCCAGTTCCCGGCCGCGTCGCTGGTGTTCCGGCGCGGCTACGTCAAGGAAGCCGGCTTCGCTGTGAACGAGAAGATCAACTTCAAGGAACTCTATAACTTCAAGGGCCCCTATCTGTACGAACTGACGGGACAGGACGACCTCTGGGTCTCGAAAATCGGCGACAAGGAAGCCGGGGCTGATGCCCGCGCCAAACAGAAAGAGCCGATGGCGTTTTTCGTCGGCAAAGTAAACCGCATCCCCACGAAAGAACCGTCGGCGTTGAAAACCGTCGACTTCTCGAAATATATCGATCCGAAGGCCAAGACGGTCCGCAGCATGACCGGCGAACTCACGTGGGACTACGGCAAAGGTATTGCCGCGGTCAACGCCCCGAAGGTCCAGGGCGCCACCGGCTTCCTCTCAAAAGGCGGGACGATCAAGCTGCACGACATCGAGATCAAATGCGAAAACGAATACTGCAGCATCATGGTGGTGTCGCTCGACGACAAGCCGTTGAAGTCGTCCAAGCGCATCCTGATTCAGGCGGCGACCGAGGACCTGCCCTACGGCTTCAAGACCAAGCCGCAGGGACAGTACCGGCGGATCACCGACTTGGGCGGCTACCCGTTGAACGTGAAGTTAATCAAGGCGACCATCACCCTTAAGGGCCGCAAGGGCAAGGCGACGGTGCTGGACGAGAACGGCTACCGCACCAAGGTGCCGGCCAGAACCGAAGCCACCAACGCCGGCATCAAAGTGCAGCTCCCGGAGAACTCGCTCTACACACTGGTGGAATAGCCCCCGCCCGGACGGCGGCCAACAATGCCCGCCCGCTGTAACCGCGGCAGCTGCGCCGGCGGCAAACCGCCCCGCGCAGCCCCCGCCCGGACGGCGGCCAACAATGCCCGCCCGCT
>CAYLNH010000438.1:0-3024 GCA_964384625.1 uncultured Lentisphaerales bacterium | reverse complement strand
GGGCAATGGGGGGAGATGGCGTTGAACTTCTGTAGGTGACGGGTCCTCAAGGACCGCAGGGCAAGCCTGCGGGATGCTGAAGGCACGAAGAGGTCCTTGCCGCCTGACCGCGACGCCATTGAGAAGTCCCCGTTTCGGGGGTACTGTTGAGGCATCGGCGTCGGTTGTGAAACTGGATAGCCGGTGATGAACCCTGGTTGCGTACTGGACCGATATGCCAACAAGACAGCTCAAAGTTTCGGTTAAGGCGGCGGACAGCTTCCGTCAGAACCTGCGCGACGGCGTGTTCAGCATCATCCTGGAATACAACCTGCCGCCCGTTCAACAACCGTTGATGATGGCACTCGAAACCGGCCTTGAGTTGATGCAGTTCGCCCGCAAAGAAAAACGAATCTGCTCGGTCGCCGTCTCCGAGGGGTTCGACATCGAGGAAAGCCATGAGCTGTCCGAATGCATCGGGGCGCTGCGCAAACATATGCGCAGCAAAGAACTGATCGCCGCGGTTTCCGGGCGGCGCCTGGACCTGGAGAAACTCAGCTCACTGTTGACCGAACTCGCCGAACAACGGGTCTCCACGGTTACGGTGCACACCGGCGCCGCGCTGCCGGATCACCCGCGAGACAAAAATGAACTGCCGCTGACCGCCCCGGACCTCTACCTCGACAGCACGCGTATGCTCCACTATGTCCGCCGTAAATGGCCGGACGTCCACATCGGCGCCCGCATCAACCCCTATAAGTATGTCCTGCCGGATTCCCACCTGCAATACTACAAAATGATGAAGAAGCACGCCACCGGGGCGGAGTTCCTGGTTGCACAGGCCGGCTGGGACATGAAAAAACTCCATGAACTGCAGTGGTACCAGCGCCGGCGGGACCTCGACGAACCCTTGATCGCCCGGCTTCTGCTCCTGCGCCGCAGCATCGTCTCGAAGATTATGAACCATGAATACCCCGGGCTGGTCATCTCCAGGGAACTGGGCGCCCAGGTCCAGCGGGCCGCCGCCGAAGGCATGGACGGCGTTCAGCAACAGATCCGCCGGCTGGCCGTGCAGATCGCCGGTTGCCGACTGCTCGGCTACAGCGGCGTTCAACTCTGCGGCATCGATGATCCAATGACTGCCGGGGCCGTCCTCGACGCAGCCTTCGAAGCGTTTGACGAGTTTGCCGAGTTCGACGCCTGGGTCGACGGCTGGCAGACGGTGACGCGCGGCGTCGAAATGGCGCCGGCCGGCAGGCGGTACTACGTCTTTCATCATCTGCTCGAGCCCGGCTGTCTGGAATTCGACGCGGCAGAGTCGCCGCCGAATGACGAGATGCTTGGCGAGCCGGCTGCCGGCACCCGCTGGCGCTATAACAACGCCGTCCGCTTCGGGGCCGCCGGCAGCAACGGCGGTCTCGCACAGCGCATGTTCTGCGGTTATCAGCCGGGACGCAAATGGAATCTCCAGAAAACCATGCTGCAGTGCGCCGCCGACTGCCCCAAAGCCCTCGAAGAAGGCGCGTGCGGCGAATCCCGCGCCGACGGCGCTTGTGAGTTCGGCCACAAGCCCTGCTTCTATCACGAAGTCCTGCGCCTGGCCCAGTGGCAGCGCCAACTCGATATCTTCGAGGAGCCCTGCGTCCGTGAATGAGGATACGTTCATCCACGACTTTGTCAGTACGCTGCAGTTCGACAATACCGTTGTGGTGCCGCCGGGGGACGATTGCGCAGCTCTGGATCTCGGCGGTGAAGAACTGCTGCTGGCGGCTGTCGACCAGGTCGCTGCCGAAACCCATTACTTCGGCCCCGACGCCGATCACCCGGCCTCGCCCGAAGCCGTCGGCCGCAAAGTCCTGGCGCGCAACCTCAGCGATATCGCCGCCATGGGCGGCACACCCAGGTACGCGCTGGTGGCTTCCGCGTTTCCCCAGGGCGTCGATGCCGAACGCCCCCGCGCCATTGCCGAAGGCCTGCTGAAACTGGCTCAGGAGTATGATGTCCAGATTGTCGGCGGAGACGTCGGGCGCGCCGGCTCGGAGGTGATCAGCCTGACCATTCTCGGTTCCGTGTCCCGGGATCGTATCTGCTTGCGCCAGGCGGCACGCCCCGGCGATGTGATCCTGGTGACCGGCGAGTTTGGCGCTTCCCTCGAGACGGGCAGGCATCTCAACTTCAAGCCGCGAATCACAGAAGCCCAATGGCTGGTCGATAACGGCTGCCGCTGCATGATCGACGTTTCCGACGGCCTGCTCCAGGACCTCCTCCGCCTCTGCAGGGCATCCGGGGTCGCAGCCGAAATCGACCAATGCAAAGTTCCGGCAGTCGCCACCTTGGAGCAGGCGCTCTATGACGGGGAAGACTACGAACTAATCGCGGTCCTGCCGTGTGACGACCCCGACGAACTCAGGGCGCGTTGGCCGTTCGACTGCCGGCTGACGCCGATCGGTCACATCGAAAACGGTTCCCCCCGGGTCGTCGGCTACGACGGCACTGCGTTCTCCTGTCCCGGGTTCGAGCACTTCGACTGAGCCCTATGTCCGGCGGGAGTCCCCGGGGATCGCCCGGCACGTCCGATCGTAACGCGGGAATCTGTCCCGCGAAATCCGACACTGACATCATCCTGCCCGCTCATGTCGTCGGGATATCTCTCACATTGCGTTCCTAGCCTGGGTGCCTCTCGACTTCGCTCAGGAATTTCGTCGCCGTGTTGTACACGGCATCCGACTCCCGCCAGACGCCATCCCATCCGCCATCGAGAATATGGAAGCAGAGTGCGCGTGAGATCGTAAACGTGTCTTTCCTGGTCCCCGGACCACGTTGCCTGACAGGTCAGCCTTCAGCCTGGCGTTGGCCGGTACGCCGGCTCCCGGTCAGGTGCGTTACCGCTTGTTCCTCACGCCATCGGCGTGACAGTATTCAGCCCGGGGTTGGCCGATAGGACTACCCCAGGTACCCGATAGGGAATTGGCAACTCTGAAGGAGTTGCAGGGGCGCATGTCAGTTCTGTAGGTCATCCCTTCGTGTTGTGGCAAGAGCCGCACC
>CAYLNH010000437.1:0-3033 GCA_964384625.1 uncultured Lentisphaerales bacterium | reverse complement strand
CCACGATCCTGCTTTTCGGGCGCTGGGAAGCCGGCTTCCCAGCGCCCGAAAAGCAGGGTGAGGGGTGAGGGCTTGCAGCCACTAATGAACTTCTTCACCAGGCGGATAAACCGCCTGGGGTCGTATGATCGAGCCAATTGCTGGCAGGAAACGCCTGCGGAAGTGACATGCCCCTTTCCGGCGCCCGCCATGGAACAATCACCTGACCGCCAGGTCTTATTCTCTGTAAAGCCTATATTAACGTTAATGCCACAGCCAGGAGTAGAGGACGCCGTGAAACGATTGGAGCTGATGATCATGTCGGTGATCGCAGTCGTCGCCGTAACTGTGCCGGCGGCGGACACGATCTATCCCAAAGCAATGAAGGTGCGGACGATTCAGGACTTCGGCGCCAAAGGCGACGGCGTCACGGACGACACCGAAGCGCTGCGCCAGGCCATGAATACGTCAGGGGTGACCTACTTCCCCGCCGGGACCTACATCGTCTCGGACACCATCGAGATGCGGCACAAGCCCTGGGTCGGGCCGGCCTGGCGCGGGCAGCACAAGGATAAGGTCGTCATCAAACTCGCCGACAAAGCGCGCGGATTCGACAATCCCAAGAGGATCAAACCGGTCCTCGCCTTCTTCCGGATGAAAGGGCATTCGGCCGACATGTTCAAATTCAACTTCGCCGACATGACGGTCGACACCGGTGACCACCGGGGCGCACTGGCCGTGCGGTTCCACAGCAACAACAACGGCATGATCCGCGATGTGAACATCGTCGGCAAAGGCGCGATCGGGCTTGATTTGTCGTCCGGCCACAACGGTCCGCTGCTGGTCAAGGACGTGCGGATTGACGGTTTCGATATCGGCCTGCGCGCGGGGTCCGGCCCGTTCAACAGTCAGACCGTTGACGGCCTGGTGCTGCGGCATCAACGGCAGTGGGGAATCTACAACGATCGCGAAGCGCTGACGTTGCGGAACGTTGACTTCGAAGGCGCCTGCCCGTTCTTCTATGCCTTCGGCAACAACACATTGATTGATGCCACCGCGAAAGGCATTGACGCCAAGGGCCCGGCAATTACTGCGATTGACCGCTTCTATTGCCGCAATCTCAAGCTCAGCGGCTACGAGCAGGGCATCAAGGTCGGCCGCTCCTATCGCGACAAACGGAAAAAGCTCAAGTTCAAATTCGAGGACGAGTTGAAAGCCGCCGGCGAGATCCGCGAGTGGTACATGAATCCCCATTCGCGTGGCCTGCAGGAAGGAGATCAGCCGGTCAGCCTGGGGTTGAAGGTCCCTGACAGCGGCTTTCCCGCCTGGCCGGACCAGCCGGAGACCTGGGTCCTGGTCGATGACCACGGCGCCAATCCGGACGACAAGAACGATGACGGCCCGGCGATCCAGAAGGCGATTGATCACGCCGCCAAACAGGGCCTGCCGGTCGTCGCGTTCCGCGCCAATGCAACGTATCACCTCGACACAGACATCCGGATCCACGGCTCCGTGGTTCGGCTGCAGGGCGCCGCCACCATGCTGAAGTCGAACAAACCGCGAGCGGCCGGCAAGATCATCGTGGCCAAACAGGCCGGTAAGCCGGTCTCGTTCGAGGGCATCGACCGTCCGCTCGGCGGCTTCCGGATGATCGTGGAGTTCCACGGCGGCCGCGATCTCTACATCCGCCGCTTCCGCGGGATTCTCCACGCCAAAGGCCCCGGTAACGTCTTCCTTCACGACAGCATCCCGGAGATTCTCATCGAACACAAGGACGCCAAAGTCTGGGGTTGGCAGGTCAACCCGGAAGCCAGCCCGAAAAAGGGCAACAACATCATCAACAACGGCGGCACGCTATGGATTCTGGGGCTCAAGACCGAACGTTGCGTATCCTATGTTCGATCGAGCAACGGCGCGCGCACGGAGGTCCTTGGCGGCTGGCTCTACAACACGCTGAAGCAAGTGCCGCCGGGCCCCATGTTCTCCGCCGTCGACAGCGAACTCAGTCTCGCCGGTCTGGCCTACTACAACTACTGGGGCCGCAAGTTCCCCCTCACCGTCGAAGTCAAGCGCAACGGCAAGGACCTGTCGCTGCCGCCCGACAAACTCAACCCCTCAATCGGTCTGTTCAGCACGAAGTCGGCCGCGCAATAGCGCGATCCGATGTCGCGCGGGGATCCGTCCCGGTCAGCTGTCAGCAGGTGTCCCAGCCGTACTCATGGTCTTTAACCCCCCCCGGATTCCTGCTGCTGTAATCAACAGGAAACTCATCAGCAACGGCAACCAGATACCGTTGCACCGGTCAGACGAACCCATTCTGCAGCCCCCGCCTTCATGCCAGTTGTCGTCATCGTCTTCGAACAGCAGCGCCAGGTCTGTCTTGGCCCGGCCCTGGACCGTAAACACGAAAGGCGCCTCGTTACTGTCGTTGTTGGCGATCGTGATGGTCACCGTGTGGGTGCCGCTCGTCGTTGGCGTATAGCGTAAGGTGAACGTATTCTGCTCACCGGGAGGGATGTTGACCGCCGGCTGGCTGACGATATCGAACATCGCAACATCGCCGCTGAGTGCAACCGGCGGGTCACTCAGCAGCCGCAAGGTGGCCGCACCGGTATTGCCGATGCTGACTGTCGAGTCCAGCCCCCGACCTCGCCGGCCGCTCAGTGAAACTGTGCCGTTCTGCGCTATGACGTCGCCGTCGACCGTCACGGCGATCTCCGGTGCGGTGCCCGCCTCTCCGAGGCGGTCCGTCACAAAGTAGCCCGCCTCTCCGAGGCGGTCCGTCTCCACCCACAAAAAGTCGGCCGGCTTTGCCGGCCTCGTGGTCGGCCGAAGCTGGCACGTTTCTATTGATTTTATTATATCAATACAAATCGGCAATTTCATGCTTAGGGTTGCATCAAAACAACCTTTACAGTTGACCGCCGGAGGCTCTTGGTTCTCTCGAACAATGCCTGCGGTTTTCCCTCCTCAGATAATTCATTATCTTCGTCAGTCACGCCTTAGGCGTCGTCCGCAAATAACTTGAACATCTGTGTTATTGCCTCCATATTC
>CAYLNH010000436.1:0-3037 GCA_964384625.1 uncultured Lentisphaerales bacterium | reverse complement strand
TAAGGACCAGCATTCGCCAGTCTTCCTCGAGCCGCAGGTCGTTGCCGAATTCATCCTGGTTGTCAGCGGCCAGCAGCTGGCCGGTACCGCGGATGAAGTGCATCTCCGCCTTCAACGTCCAGCGGTCGGTGACGTCGTAGCGGCCGAAGATGGTCAGGTCCTTCTGCCATTTGGTGTGGGCCACGCCGCCGCCGGCTTCGCGCTCGCGCCCGTCGCGGTCGTCCGTGTCGTTGTAATACTCGGAGAACGATGCCCCCAGCGCCAGTTGGTCGGTCACCTGATAGGTTGCCATGCAGTAGAACCCTTCCAGGTGGTCGGTAGAACGGCCTTGCGGGATGCCGAAGACCTTGCTGTAGGACTCGCCGTGCTGGTACATGAACTCGCTGGCGATGACCAGATTGCCGATCGTATACTCGAAGCCGGCCGTCGTGACGTTCCACCACGGTACATTGGTGGAGACCGGAATGCCCGGCCCCAGGAAGAAGGAAGGCGTGCTGACAGAGGAAAAATCCAGATCGCGAACCGTAAACCAGGTACCGGTCAGCCGCAGACCGTCAAGCGGCGTGCTCCATTCGACAAAGGCGCCGGCGACATACTCGACGTCGACATCCTGGATATCAACGTTGTTGCTTTCACGATCCTCGATGAAGAGTACAATGCCGCTGTCGTTTTCATTGATGCTCATGCCGCCGATCCAGGTCTGATAGCTCAGCGACCCCAGCGCGCCCAACTGCAGCGAACCGTAGAACTGCACGCCGTTCGAAGCCAGGATAAAATCCCGGAAGACCTCGCTGTAGAATGCCTGCGGCAGCAGAATTGCCGCCCGCGTCGCGTCGACATCCCGGGTCTCGTTGTATTGACCGACCGGCATCTTAACCCGACCGATGCGGATCCCCAGCCATTCGGCCAGATTGTAGTCGCCATAGGCCCAGTCAATCGTCACATCGTGGTTGCCGAGTTCGCCAAGATCGCGGCCGATCAACTGCGCCCCGACACTGAGGGAATCCGTCAGCTGTGAGCGGAAGTTGATGCCGACCTCACTGAACTCGAAGCTGCCGTCGTCCGAATGGGTCAGATAGTTATACGCCGTTGACCGCATGAACCCTTGACTCACATATCCATGGATCTGCAGCCGGTCCTCACGCTCGTCCAGCCGACGCATCGTGTCCTGCCGCAAGGCCTGAATCTCCTGCCGCAGGCGATCCGCTTCATTGGATTCCTGGCTGAACGCACCAAGGCCGACCACAAGCAGCAGCGCGCCCAGGATGTTTCGAATACCGTTCATCATATGTCTTTCCAGTTACGGTTACACATCGTGCCCGGCAGTCATTGCCGGACCGGTTCCACAGGGATCTTGTCGTGTCGGTCCCGTCCTCCAGTTCTGTTTTTCCAGTTCATTGCGACCCGGGTTCTACCACCAGCCCTCGGTCGCGAACTGCCCAAGCGGGCCGTCGCGGCCCACCGACACACAAGCATTTCGCACTTGGCACAATCCCTTACCGTAGTCGCCCGGTCTATCCAGCGGCTCCCTGTTGCGGCAGGAAGAAAAGAATGAAACGTGCCAGATGCCGGACTACAAGACGCAACCAATTGACTGCAAGTATATTAAACCAACGAGAAGAACGTCCCGTGCGCCCCATCCCCTTGTCAAGATTCCTTTACATTGCGGCGGATCCGCCCAAAAAGTTGACAACTCTCGGCCTGGCTTGAGGGCCGGCTTCACCTGCCGCGAAAAGGGTGCGGGATCGGGTTCTTGCTCTCCGAGAAGAGCCCCCAAGCTCGAATTTGGGAGTATCTAATCCTCTTCAGTTCAGCGGCCACAGCACCAATTCGCGGGGGAGACGGGGCGACGGCGAAACAGAAGCGAGGCTGACACTCCACCGGCGCGCAGACGGGGGATCTTTTCGCGAAGGCTGCAGCGCGAATAGCCTTTTCGCCTCCCCAAGGCCTCGTGTCGTGGGTGAAGCTAGTCCCGGACAGTCAGCACGTTTACCCCGTCATGCGGGGTGTCGGCGCTGACGAAGCCGATGGCGCCCGGGGTCGAGCGCACGTAATCCACCAGTTCGGCTTCCGTCGCAAACAAGCGCGGCATCGCCCCTTTTCCCGTGAAGACCATCTTTTTCCAGTAGGTCAGGAACTGCTTGACCGTCTTGCGCAAGGCGCCCTTGAGGAACCGGTCGGCGGTATCGCCGTCCTTGAGGCTGGTCAGGACCACCTTGCTGCCGTCATCCCATTTCTTTCGTTTGCCGAGGTAGATGCTCTTGAGGGTCGCGGCGTTGATGCTCTGTTCCTTCACCTCGGAATTGGCGATCACGACGGCGTCACCGGCAAGCATTCCCCCCGCCGCCGGCACCATCAAAACGAACAACAGTAAGCGTAGTTGACGCATCATGCTCTCCTCCATCAAAACGTGTAGGTAACCTTAAGCAGGATCATTTGCCAGTCGTCGGTTTCATAAGTCGGAATGCCGAAGATATTCGTGTTGTCGGCGGCAATCAGGCCGCCGGTCCCGTAGATCCAGTGGTATTCGGCCTTCATCATCCAGCGATCGGTAAACTCGTAGCGCGCGAAGATCGCGTAATCCTTCTGCCACGCCTGATAATCCCGGCTTTGTCCCATGCTCTCCAGCACCAGATCATCTCCGTCTTTGTCGGTTGAGTCCGGGTAGTACTCACCATAGTAGACGCCGGCCGCCAGTTGATCATTCACCTGGTAGCTGGCCATGACATACTGGCCCATCCGGTAATCGGCAACCCGGAATTCCGGGCCGCCGTAGATGCTGAGAAAGAACACCCCACGCCCGGTCATGCGCTCCGCCGCCAGGGTGAAATTGCCGATGGTGAACTCGGCGCCGTACGAGACGAAACGGAACTTCGGCGTCTCGCCCAGCAACGGGTTCAGCGGCATCGGCGGCAGACCGAAAAAGGCATTACCGACCGGCGTTGTCGTCATCTCCGCGATCAGATTGGAAGCGCGCAAATAGCTGGCGTTCAATCGCAGGCCGGGCACCGGCGTGTCCCAGTTCAGGGCGCCGCCG
>CAYLNH010000435.1:0-3107 GCA_964384625.1 uncultured Lentisphaerales bacterium | reverse complement strand
CCGCATCAACGCCAACAGGACCTTCATCATCAGCATCCAGACCTCCCCGAAAAAGAGCCGACCATATCCTGATTCCGCTGTGAATCAAACCTTGACGCTGATCCCCAACGCCAGAGGGCCGGCGTCAGCCGATGACGATGCAGCGGTGCGCTTCGTGACGTATATGTCCTACTTCGCTCCCCGCCGGGGCGGTTGCAGGCCGACGGCTTCGTACAGGTCGGCGATCGATTTGAAGTGTTTGAAGATTGCCCGGTAGAGCCCGGATTCTTCACGTTTCATGTCGCGGTGCTTCAGCGACTTCCTCTCTCGGATCCGTTTCTTGAACCGCTGAATAACGAGTTCTCTTGTCCAGCGCGTATTCAGCCGGTGGTACGGAACGGTGAAGTGGTCGGCAGCGGCTTCGATCGTGCCGTACTTCGAAGTGAGATAACCGAACAGCTTCGGGGCGGACTCTCGGAGTGCAACGTATTCAACCGGGCCGTGCTCCCGGCACCAGGATTCAAGCTCCCGTTGTACCGCCTCTTCGGTTCGAATTGCCGTTTGGCGGATCTGACTGTAGTCGAGGCCGGCGGCTTTAATCGCGGCTTTCCAGGAGCCGAAATATCGTCGGGCCGCGTTGTAGAGCGACAGGTCCGTTGACTGGACGATCGACTCTGCTAGGTCATCACCGGCAGCATGCCTTTCGCCGATCACCTTCAGGATTCGGGTCTTGTTCCAAGTCTGGCAGTCGTAAACAGAAAGATTGGCGGCTTCCAGTGCCGTGTTCCAGGAGCCGAAAATGTGCAAAGCCTGATTCAACAGTTCAGGATGTTTCTCCCGGGCCTCGTTTTTGCCAATCCTGCCGGTGTCGTCTGCGACCTCCAACAGGCGGCGAATGACCTCGGCCCGGTCAAGCGGCTCGAATTGAAGCTTTCTTCGGCGGACACGATGTGAGATTTCGCGGCGCAGGCTGGCGCATACGATGTGGTCGACCCCGAATTCCTCCTTATACTCGTCCGACGTGAGCTGATGCTTGTGTCGCAAATGGGACGACAGCGCCGCAAACGTCTTCCCGCAGATCTCGCAACGAATCAGATCCTCCGAATTGTCGATGGGGTCTTTCAGGGCGAACTCCTCCACGAATACCCCAATATAGCGAAGCTCAGAGCCACCTCAAGAAGCAGTCGGTCGTGTTCGTCTTCATTGCGACGCCAACTCATAGCTAAAGAAAAGACCGGGGATTGCCCGGCCTCCTCTTCCTACGCAACCAGCTTCCGGCCGCCGTTTCCGACAGATCCGGAAGCGTTTGCCGGCCGAGCACGGCCGTCGGCCCATTTGCGCAGGTTCTTGATTTCGTCAGCCATGAGTTGGCTTAGCGGTACCGTTTGACCGATGGCACACTCCAAGTGTGCCTGGTCACAGGACACCCCGGCATCGAAGGCGTCGTACATGGCGTCGATGACGCACTGCTCGATCTCGCTGCCGGTATAGCCGTTGGTGCGTTCCGCCAACGTTACGACGTCGCAACAGCCAGCATCGCGGCCGTGCTTGGCCAGCTGAATGCGCCAGATGGCTTCGCGTTCGTCCGCGCTGGGCAGGTCCACGAAGAACAACTCGTCCCAGCGGCCCTTGCGGAGCAGTTCCGGCGGCAGCTGGCTGACGTCGTTCGCCGTAGACACCACGAAGACCGGGCTGGTCTTGTCCTGCAGCCAACTCAGGAAGCTCCCGAACACACGGGCGCTCGTTCCACCATCCGTGCTACTACTGGACTTGCTCCCGGCGAATGCTTTCTCAAGCTCGTCGATCCAAAGGATCGCAGGAGCGATGGCTTCGGCCATCTGGATGGCACGGCGCAGGTTGGCTTCGGACTCACCAACGATACCGGCGAACAGCTTGCCGGCGTCCAACTTGAGAATCGGTCTTCCCAAGATCGCTGATGTAGCTTTTGCAGTCAGCGATTTGCCCGTGCCCGGAATGCCCAGGATCAGGACACCCTTCGGCGAGGGCAAGCCGTACTCGATGGCTTCCTTGCTGAATGCACGCCGGCGTTTCTGCAGCCAGCCCTTGAGATTGTCCAGGCCGCCGATGCTGTCCAGCGTTTCGGATGGTTCCATGATCTCCAGCAGCCCGGACTTCTTGACCGACTGCGCTTTCTCACGGGCAATCAGGGCAGCATCCAGGTTCTGGGTCTGTACCACCGACAATGCGAACACGTCCTCGGCCTCCTGCGTGGTCAATCCCGAGGCGGCTTCCGCCGCTTGTTCGACCTGATCTTCCGTGACGGTGACGCCGGCGGATTCTGCGATGCTCTCGGCGATCACGGCGAGTACATCGGCGCCGGGCAGGTGGTGTTCGATGATGGTGAGTTCCTTTTCGATTTCCGGCGGGAGTTGCAGCAGACAGCCGGTGATCAGGATCACCTTCTGGGTAGAGCGGCAATGCCGGATCTGTTCCTTGAGCATGCGGACAATGACCGGGCTGGCCGGCTGGGCGGCATCACCCAGAAACGCATGGAAGTCATTGAGCAGAACCACGGACTTTTCGGGGGGAGATAAGGGACGGGGACTTTTTGGGGAAAGCGCCGATCAAAGCCGGCGCCAAGCACGGGGTGAAAGTCCCCGACGCGGTAAGGAGTAGCGACCCGCCGCGGCCCTGAGTTTTGCCTCGGCCCGTCGTAAGGCGGGCGGGGAAGAGAGAGAAAGGGACGAGAGAGAAAGCGACTTTCTGGCGAATGCAAGCGACGGACAATATCAGGCAGAGGATGTTGTAGGAAGGAGACTGGTGGAAGCCAAGTAAACGTCTGCTCGGCGGTGAACGGCAACAAAGACCCCCGTCAGATCGCATTCTGCCGGGTTGAATGAAGGAAATCTTGGGAATCCGGGCAGGGGAGAGTGCTGTCAGAAGGGCTGACAGGAAATCAACTGGGGAAATGGATTGCGGCTATGCCGTAGTCTGGCGCAGCCGGCGGAAGCAGGCCAGTGCTCGTCCGTCGGCGTCGGCGCCTTCGCTTAGCCGTTTCTGCTCGACGCGTTCCGGGGGATAGAAGCGGCCGGCGATCTCGCGCACAAAGGCTTTGGCGCCGATGATCGCCCCGTCGGTCCAGTGCCGCGTACGGCGCAGGAAGCGTA
>CAYLNH010000434.1:0-3126 GCA_964384625.1 uncultured Lentisphaerales bacterium | reverse complement strand
CATACACGGAAAAGACATTGCCTGTCCCAAGATCATCTTAATTCAGCGCCATTCATGTCTAGCGGGCCGCGCAACGCGAGGTGCGTATGATCCGGCATTACAGAAAGGCTCCGAATCAGTATCCCGTTCTTCTTTGCAGCCCGAACGCAGGTGTTGAAAACCAGACGAAACGAATCCTCCCTGGCCATTCAGTGCCGGCCGTCGAGCACCAACACGATATGCAGATTATACCAATATCTCCCTGATCGCGTTTCCGTTGCGAGAGACAGGTCAACTGCTTCGTTGCACTGGGTGTACTTGCGAACCAGGTCTTCGTAGGCCGGGTCGCACAGCTGTTCTTTGTCCACTTGGTTGGCCAAGTAGTTCTCTACTGTTTCTCCAGTATTCGGTCCGATAGCGCGAAACGATGTTTTCATGCTGAACTGTGCTGCAAAGCCTTCCTGTCTACAAGCATGCTGGAGTCGTCCCTTTACCCGGCCCGTGAATGTGATGGGATCCACGTGCGGCTCAACTCGAAACACAGCTTCGACACAGTCTTTCGTTGCGGTCAATTCAAGCAGGGCGAAGCCATCCCGGCGCCAATGTGCGGTGATGCCGTCGCTGACGGAGGCCAAACTTGCAGGGAACCTGGGTCCGCCATGTTTAGGATAGGCCGAAATGGTGTAAACAAGATTATGTGTGCACGCTTGGTTGTCGGCGGCATAGAGGGGCGTGAACTGCATTGGCAATCTCTCCCACAGGCAACGTAAGATATACTTATTCACCCGGCCGACAAGCGACCGGGGGCCCGATAATGCGTCGAGCAACGGTTGCTCTAATGAACTCATTCACCCGGCCGACAAGCGACCGGGGGTCTTTGGAAGGCGCTTACCCGGCCGACAAGCGACCGGGGGTCTTTGGAAAGCGCTTACCCGGCGACAAGCGGCCGGGGGGCGGTTCTGAGGAGATGGCAACGGTTGTTCCAGTGAACCCATTCACCCGGCCGACAAACGACCGGGGGTTTTTGGAAAGCTTCCTCCCCGGTGACAAGCGACCAGGAGTCTTACAGGAATCATTGCCTCACGGTGCGGAGTGCGCCTACAACTGCTCGCGGCGCAGCGCTTCGAACAACAGCACGGTGGCGGCCTGCGCGACGTTGAGGGATTCCGCGTGGCCGGGCATCGGGATGTGCACCGGCCTGGCACCCGCGATGATCTCGCTGCCGCCGGCCTCGTTGCCGACTACCAGAAAGGAGGTCCTGACGTCGAAGGCGTCGTCGAAGCAAGAGGCGCCGTCGCGGACATCGCCGATCCAGATCGTGCGGTCCGGCCACTGACTCAGCGCCGCCAGGTCTTCCACTTGCGGGAGGTTCAGGACGAACTGCGCGCCCATCCCGGCACGTACGGCTTTCGGACCGAACGGATCGCACGTGCCGGCAGTCCAGACGACTGTCTGCAATCCCACCGCCCAAGCCGTCCGCAGAATCGTGCCGACGTTCCCGGGATCCGCCAGGCGATCCAGGACCAACACGCAGTTTCCGCGAAGGACCTCCTCCGTTTCCGGGCGGCGCATTACGGCAAGGACCCCCTGCGGATTCTCGGTCTGCGCCAGTTCGATAAACGACTGCTCATCGACAAGGACCTCCTTCGCGGTTGACGGCAGGTCCTCCTTCGCCGCGGCGGTGGTGACGACAAACTCCACCCAGTCCGGTTGGTGCGTCAATGCTTCCTGACAACAGCGCAAACCTTCTACGACAAAGAACGGGGACTTCTTGCGGCCCTGCCGGCTGTGCAGCCGCCGGAGGATTTTCTGTTGCGCGTTCGACAGTGGCATCAGCTATCCGGATTCACTCAGCCGTTTCTTGTCACCGGCGTTGAAAACATCGTGTGCGGCGCGCAACTTGGCGCTGATCTCGCTGGCTACCGGTGATTTCTCCAGACACTTGGGCAACTGTTCCCAGTCGAGTTGATCGACCTTGTTGCCGGGGAACCAGTGGCCGCCGCTGCCGAGGAGGTTGTAGCGCATCTTGCCGTAGGCTTCCATGTCGAACGCCAGATAGAGGTCGTACAGCCTGAGGATGTGATAGGGATGCACATTGTCCGGCACCACTGCCGGCAGGTTCTCCTGCCAGTGGTCCAGCCAGTGGCGGCCCAGGACGTCTTCTTTCTCTTCCTCCAGACGCGCGAGCACCGGCGCGATGACTTCCCCGGCTTTGTCTGCCTGGTCGGCAATGTCCACTAACGGATCGAACTCCTCCGGTTTGGCGATGCCCACACTCAGGGTGTGCACGTTCTGGTTACTCAGACAGAAGAGCCCGTTGAACCCAATCGGTGTGAACGGTTGACACAGCTCAACCAGTTTTTCCGAGGGTTCATAGAGCTTGCCGCCTTTGTCGTTGGGGCTGATGATGAAGACGCCCATATCGTGTTTGGCCGCGGCCTCGATGGCCGGCGTGTTCTGCTGGTCGACGTAGAACCAGTGGAGATTCATATAGTCGAACTCATCCGACTCGATCGCCTTGATCAACGGGCCGGCCGGGGCGTGCGACGAGAACCCGACGAAACGAACGCGACCTTCTTTCTGCAGTTGTCGGGCGGCTTCGATATTGCCTTTGGTCAGCGTGCGATCGACGACCTCTTCGTTGTTCAGCCCATGGAACCCGAGCAAGTCGATGTACTCCAGCTGCAGGCGGTCCATGGATTTGTCGAAGTTCGCCAGGAACTCATCTTTCGAGTTGGCCGGCGGCACCTTGGTCTGCACGATGATCTCATCGCGGGGCAGGGCGGGGAGGATACGCCCGAGCTGGCGTTCGCTGCAGCC
The DNA here is from genome assembly GCA_964384625.1 of uncultured Lentisphaerales bacterium. GTDB lineage: Bacteria > Verrucomicrobiota > Lentisphaeria > JABSQK01 > JABSQK01 > CAYLNH01. Next base: position 327 of record CAYLNH010000434.1, on the reverse strand, counting down.
GTAACCGCGGGCCGTCTCGATATGGTTGATGCCGTGTTCCAGGGCGCGTTTGACGCAGGCCTCGACGTTGGCTTGCGATTCATCGGTGATCTGGTCCCAGTCCAGGTCCTGCCAGGCTTGTTGATAGCGCATCCCGCCGCAGGTCAGCACGGGCATGGAAAGCTCTGTGCGGCCAAATCGTCGATAGATCATAGGCTGTGTGGTCCTCTCTGTCGTTGGATTCCACTACGTATGTTGGCGGCCGCCGGTTTGTCAAGTGCCGGGCATCGTCCCGGGCGCATGTCGCTTCCGTAGGTCTTTTCTGCCAACAATTGGCTCGATCATACG
>CAYLNH010000433.1:0-3134 GCA_964384625.1 uncultured Lentisphaerales bacterium | reverse complement strand
GGTGATTGCACCGCAAATCCGGCTGCCGATTCCGGGTAACGTCGCATAACCGGGCTTATGTATACCAGCGTGAGGCTGGCGCAAGCGCAAACACGAGTTGGCAAATCCGGAACGGCAACTGCCGATTTTGTGCCAAATATGACAAAAGCGCCGTTTTGATGTGGTTGTCGCCATGATGCTTGCCACTCCCGCGTCACAGCTTTCAATATAGTCGCCGAACGAGTAAATGGCAGTGAATCTTCAGGATTCCTCCAGTGACTGGAAAGACCATCAAGCAGATCCCGAGGGGGGCTTGTACGTCTCGGGATCTGCTGCGGGTCGACTGGTCTGTCAGGAAACCGTGCGGAGTGTGTGCGTGGTGCGCCAGTTGATGGTTTTGGCTGCTGCACCGGTGACTTTGATCAGGGCGTTGTTGCCGGAAACCTGAATGTCCAGATCCCAGTTGGTGTCGGATTCGACCGCCATCAAGCTTTGTACGGAGCCCTCCAGCGTGGCGCTCCCGGCGCTTTCACGATAGACCAGCGCGGCCTTGAGATAGGCGGCGCGGTCCGCCGCGTCGGTGCGTCGGGCGAGGCCTTTGACTTCAATCAGAACGGCGGTGTCGTCGGGGATGGCGATGGTCGCAATCGTGGTTGTTGTCGCATCGGTTGTGGTCACGGTATTGGCCGTGCCGCCGGCGTTCCCGGCAGCGATTTCATCCAATGCCTCGGCCACATCGTCCGGCTCTGTGGGCCAGTCGGCGGCGGTGCCGGGGTCGTAGGCAACGCCGGTGGCGTCGTCGAGCAGATAGAGTTTGTTGCCCACGGTCAGGTCGCCGGCGTCGGTGACCTGATCGACGAATTCCTTGTAGGTGTTGGCATCCATATAGACGGTGCCGGTATGGCTGCCGAAGTCGTAGGTCTTGCCGGAGACGAAGTTGACCCCGTACCAGCGGCAGTTGTTCTGGGCGGCGTCGGTATCAACATCATTTGAGAAGACGGCATTGACCAGCATGCAGTAGCTGACCTTGCCGTTGCAGCCGCCGATGCCGCAGGCGTCGCCGACTCCCGGGTTGGACGCCGGGTTGTAGGCCCAGACATAGGCTTGGGCGCTGTTGGCGGTCTTAATCTGCCCGCCGAGGACGGCCTGGTTCATGTAGAGTTGGCAAATGGGCACACCGGTCGCGCCGCTGGCGCGGGTAAAAGTGATATCGCCGGTAACGCCGACAGCCCAGAGATGAAGCTGGTTCCAGGCAAGGTTGTTGCTGTAGGCAGCAATCGTGATGTTGCCGTTGACGCCGCTGCAGGGGTGCGCGCTATCGTAGCCGCTGGAGGTGGTGTAGCAGGCGCGCAGGCCGGCGGCCTTGATGATCAGTTGTGTGTTGACCAGGTTCCCGGTTTGATACCCGGAGATGAACGTCTGCGTTACGTTGCCCTCAATCAACGCGCCATCCAACTCCACAAGGACCATGGGACGAACCGGAACAGTGAGGTTCTCAGTGTACACACCCGGCGCGACTTTGACGATGCAGGCGCGCTTGTCGGCGTCATTGAATTCGGTTGCATCAGCGGCGGACCCCATGGTGTCGAACGCCTTCTGGATGGTCAGAAACGGCGCGACGCGGGAGCCGTTGCCGTTGGTGTCGTCGCCGTTCTTCGAGACATAGAACGTGTTGGTCACGACATCGGCGAGATCGTCGATGGCATCCCAGTTGTTGTTCAGATCCGTGCCCCAATCGGTGGAGCCGATGTCCGGTTTGGTCAGTCCGAGGTTCGTCGTGGTGGCCATGGGGCATCCCCTTTCTGTGGAATGTTGTTTCGTCGTTTCCGTCGTCCAACACGATCCTGCCGGCAGTCCGGCAGGTCCGCCCGACAGGTTTACTCATGGCCGAAGGATGAAGACAAAGCAAAAACTGCAGGATCGAGCGAAGGCGTTGCTGGAGGGGCCATACCGCACCGCCCCGAGCTCATCGGAAGCGGCTTTTGTCTGCGCCGAGATTTTTCCATAAATTTCTCGCGACTGTCCGAAGCAGTAACCTTGAGTATCTGGCGAACCGGAAATCCACCGTCGTCAATGGTGCCGTTCTCAGTGGTCTCCGGCATACTGGCTGTAGCCATAAACAGTGCTGCCGTAGGTCGGCGGCGCGAGCTGCGCGAGCAGTCTGAATGCCTCGCCGGGCGTCAGGTCGAGCAGGCGCGTCAGTTGTCTGGCGGCTTCGGGGCCGGGGCGGTGAGTGCCTCTTTGCCAATGCCGAACTGCCGGCGGGTTGACGCCTGCGAGCACGGCGAGTTGTTTGACATCGATCCGCAGCCGCAAGCGCAAACGCAGTATGCGTGGCGGCGACCAGTCGATTCGGACCGGAGCGGCGCCGGGTTGTTCGGCCAGCCTGGAAAGCTTTGCGGTACTCTGCGGCCCGGGACGCGAGCGACCGCACTCCCACTTCGAAACGGTCCCCGCTGCACTCAGCCCCAGGCAACCGGCCATTTCTCTTTGGGTCAACCCAAGTCGCAAACGCAACCGGCGGAGGCGCGCGGCATCCCAGTGTCTACGGATTGTACCGTGATTTTGCGTTGCCTGACCATGCAATCGACTCAGCCGCTTCGCGGTCTCCGCGCCGGGACTTGATTTGCCGCGCTCCCAGTCCCACACGCTGCAATAGGACACTCCGACTTCCCGCGCAAACGCAGTGCGGCCAAGTTGCAGACGCCGCCGCAACCGGCTGATCGCCGCGGCCGTCCACCGCGTCTGGGAAGAAGCCGGCAGACACTGCAGCTGCTGCAGTTCCAGCAGGCGTGCCGCCGTCGGCACGGTGCGGCCGTGTTCCCAGTTGCGGACGGTGCGGACACTGAGCTGCAGCCGGCCGGCCAGTTGCTTCTGCGTCAATCCGAGGGCTTTTCGAAGATTTCGAATCTCCGTTGCATCCATGGCGTTCCCTTCCCGCCGCGATTCGTCATCACTGTAATGCAAATCCGGCGCCATCCCAAATCACCGGCGGCGGCATTTTGCCGCCGCTGCCGGTGAAAACTGGCCGCCGGAACAGGTTTTCAACTGAAGTGCCGGCGTCTTTCGCGAATCTTTCGCCGCCGGAACCATGTCGGCTGCGGCTTCTGCCGGTGAGCCGTGGTTCAAATATTCACGGGTGTCAGGTAATCTCT
>CAYLNH010000432.1:0-3152 GCA_964384625.1 uncultured Lentisphaerales bacterium | reverse complement strand
AGCCGCGACCAACCCCGAGGACAGACATATGTCCGGCTGAACGGGATGGTCAATAAGGCCAGCAGAATAGCCACATTGGCCGCCGTCGGCTGCCGCCGGAACAGCCAGATTACAAACCAGATCGCCGCCGTCAACAATCCAAGCCAGACCATGACGGCCTGTCGCTTCAGCCCCGTCGACAATGCCTGACGCCCCATGGCCGACAAATACAGCAGCGCGTTAAACAGCGGCTTTGCCATCCAGATCACGTACACCAGCCCGACCACGGCAACCGCCGGCCCGATCAACGCCGGCCGCTGCAGCACGGCATCGCGAACGATGAGGCAGGCGCCGAACACCGCACAGACCAACAATGCCCGGAGCAGCCCGGGCAGGTTGGCCAGCCGCAACAGCAGAGAAAGCGCCCCTCCCTGGAGCCTGCTGCCGGCCTTCATCGTGCCGACAATCCCCCAGCGCGCCCGCGTCAAGTCCGGGTCCAGTGAAAGCGCATGGCGAAAGTAGCTCATCGCCGTCCCGCGACGACCGTCATACAACGCCGCCAGGCCGGCATCCGTGTAGGCCAGCGCCGCCTGTGGATTCCGGGGCAGTTCGGACGGCGACTCGGCCTCCGTATGTTCCATCTGGCCGACCATGGAGCGGGCCTGCTCCAGGATGTGCCGACAGTCTTCGTCGTCGTCGTTGACCTGCAGCCCGCGTTCCGCGGCCTCAATGGCCTCGGTCCAGCGTTGCTGCTGCAGGTAGATCACCGCCATCTGCGCATAGAACAGCACATCGTCCGGGTCCAATCGGATGGCCTGGCGGATGGAGATCAGGGCTTCATTGAACATATCCTGATCATCCAGCACACTGGCCAGAGCGTAGTGGGCAAAAGCGAGGTCCGGAGCTTTGTCGACCCCGGTTCGGGCAGCCCGCGTAGCGGGCCGGAAGTCCTCGCGGAAGGCCAGGCACAGCGCCAGCAGGGCATAGGCCCAGGCGTTGCCGGGTTCATCTTCGAGGACATGCTGCAGCTCGACCTCGGCCTCACGATACTGGTGAACGGTGAAGAGGTGATATGCGTGGTTGAAGAGCTCGCTATGGTGCTCGGACACAGGTCTTCCTTTACGCCTGACAGCCGGTTCATCGGCGCTGCAACGGTAGTCCGCCGCCGGTGCGATTGCAAGCCGCCGGGCGGTGCGGCAGTCCCGACGAATCGGGACTCGTTAATAGTTGATAGTGGGTAGTTCTTGGTCCGGCGGGTCGGAAGCAGGCAGGTGGAAGGCTCCGGTTGTCCGGGTGGCAGGGGTTGGGGGTAAGCACGGAGGAATGGATCGCCGGCGGACGGGGGGCAGGAAGGCAGCATGCGGAGCCACTCTCCGTGACCAACGCATTCCCCGCGTTTGTGATTCTCTGCTTGCACGCACCCGTGCCAAATGGTATTGTCTTCGGCGATAGCCAATTCAAACACCTTTTCTTGTGGAGGAAAGCAGTATGTCCGATGAGATGATTGATGTTGGTGTAAGCGTCGATGTGGTAGCCAAAGTTTCCGGCGACATCTGCGTTGAGTTACTGCGGCAATACCAGAATATGCAGGCGGTCAATGAGAACGGTGAAGAAGTCGAGACCTCGCTCGACGGTGTGGCACTCATGGCCCATCGGCTGGCGGTCATCTGCTGCACCGGCATCGTCACGCCCGAAGCAGAGTAGACCTGCACAAGCAAGCTTTCGGCGTCGGCTGACTCACGGCCGACGCCGTTTTTGTCTCCGGGTCCCCGAGGCGCCCCGCGAAAGTCTGCGATGAAACGGTTCCGCTCCGAACTCAAGCCCCGCCACCGCCTGCGCTATCGTTTATGCCGCGCGGTCGGCGCCGTCAGCGGCCAACGCGGCATCCCGGCCACTGTCATTGACCGCTTCGAGGACTACCTGGGCGGCCATCCCGAACGCGGCGGCGTTCGTCTTCTGCGGCCGTCCTACGAGGTCGCCGCGAGCCCGCTCCGGATCGATTCCGACGCCGTCTCCGAGGAGTTCCGCCGGGACGCCGCCGGCGAGCAGCCGGCGTTCCGCCTCGTCACCCTCAACGACGTGCATCTGCGGTCCCGCAGCATGCTTCTGCTGACGCCGGACAAGGATGCGGTCTTCCTGGAAAGCGACCGCACCCGCGACAATCTCGAGTACACCATCGTGCGGGAGTGCTGCCGCAGTTATCGCAACACCTCCCGGGACGGCGCCTGTTTCCTCGCCTTCGACCGCTGGGGCTACCATTATTTCTATCACTGGATGGTCGACACCCTCTGCCGTTTCCTGGCGCTCGAGGCGTTGCCCCCGGCGGTGCGCGTCATCATGCCGCGCAAAACCCGGCCCTACATGCTGCGGGCCATGGAACTGATGGGCGTGGACGCCGATCGTTTTGAGTATTTCGATGATGAAGAATGGTCCCTGCCGGTCTGCCATTTCGCCGCCCGCCCTTACCGCAACCTCTTCCCGTCCGTCAGGGAGGTGGTCCAGGTCCGCGACCGGCTGCTGGCCAATCTCCCCGACCGCAGCGGCCCGAAGCGCCGGCTTTATGTCAGCCGGGCGCAATGCGCCGACCGCATACCGGTGAACGAAGCAGAGCTGACCGCGTTTCTCGAGCAAAACGGCTTTGAACGGTACTTCCCCGAGAACGACAGCCTGGATGACCAGATCGTCGCCTTCCACAACGCCGAAGCCGTGATCGGCAGTTTCGGCAGCGGCCTGACCGGCCTCATGTTCTGCCGGCCGCAGACGCCGGTGATGGTCTTCTACGACCACGACTACTTCGACGCCTGCATCCACGTCCTCGGCAACTGCGTCGAACTGGAGATGTTCGGGCTCGGCTACGATCACGGCGAGTCGATCGCATTTGCCCGGCTGGAATCGTTCCTCGAAATACTGTCGTCCTGAGGCTGGATGAAATTACAGAATTTCGCCGTTTTTCCGTTTGCAACCACTGAAAAGACGGCCATATTCCGGGTCCATATTTTTCGCTGAGCCCACCCCATCGTCTAGCTCGGCCTAGGACACCGGGTTTTCATCCCGGCAACACGGGTTCAAATCCCGTTGGGGTGGCCACCAGGCCCTGAGGCGCAAGTCTCAGGGCCTTTCTTAGAGCTCGTCCGAAATTAACATGAACAATTAGCGGCGATTTTGTAGTTCCA
>CAYLNH010000431.1:0-3183 GCA_964384625.1 uncultured Lentisphaerales bacterium | reverse complement strand
CGGAACCGACGTGGGCCCTCTGGGCCGCAGGACAAGGCGGAACCGACCGCAGGACGAAGCGGAACCGACGTGGTGATTACGGCCCTCTGGGCCGCAGGACAAAGCGGAACCGACCGGCCGCAGGAAGCAATGTAGACGAAGGATATTCATATCAACACTGACATCACAATTGGCGCGTACTACTATCCGGGCTGGCATCCATGCCCGGTGCGGGATGCGGCGTTTCCGACGGGCTGGTCGGAGTGGGACCTGGTGCTGCAGGCGAAGCCGCAGTTCGAGGGCCACGAGCAACCGAACCTGCCGCTCTGGGGACCGCAGGATGAGTCGCAGCCAGAAGTCTTTCAACCGAAGCTGGACGCGGCAGCGGACCACGGCATAAGCCTGTTTGTCTTCGCCTTCTACTGGTCGCGCGGCAAACGCCTGCTGCAGGGCGCGTTGGACCAGGGGTATCTTGGCTGTGCCGACCCAAAGGTGCAGTTCGCGCTGATGTGGGCCAATCGCATGCCGCGGAAAGTCCTCCCCGTGAAAGACCCGGCGGCGCAGCTGATCGACCCGACGCGATTGGTCCATACCGACCCCGAGGACTTCCTGGCGTTCATCCAGTACGTCGGGACCCAATACTTTGGTCGGCCGCACTATTACCGGTGTGACGGCGCCTGCTACCTGAGCATCTTCGACACGAACTTCTTCCTGCGCCAGTTGGGACCGGAGCTGGCGACCAAGGCGATCGCAAACGCCCGCGAATGGCTGCGGCAGGAGGACCTTGGCGAACTGCACCTGGCGGCAATCGACCCAACGCCGGAGTTCCAGCCGCTGCTGCGCGAGATCGGTTTCGATTCAGTCACGCACTACGTGTTGTTGCCGGAATGGAAGGGTGAACGCCTGCAGGACTACCGGGACATGGCAACGCAACGTGAGAACGAATGGGCAGGCTATCCGGAACGAACGGGGTTGCCATACATGCCTTCGGTGTCTCCGGGATGGGATGCGAACCCGCGCGCCGTCGACTACGGCAAGGAGAAGCCGGGGCGATACCCATGGTCGCCAATCATCACCGGGCGCTCGCCGGAAGTGTTTGAGGATCACATACGGGAGGCGGTCGCGTTCGCTCTGCAGCAAGACGATCCGATGTGCATGATCGCGTCCTGGAACGAATGGAGTGAAGGCCACTACCTGGAGCCGGATGAACAACACGGCTACGGTTGGTTGGAGGCCGTGGAGCGGGTTGCCTATTCCATCCAGTAAACCTTGGCGTCCGGTTTCTCCATCAGCCAGCCGTCAGCCATGCCCCCGTCGATCTCATCCATGTAATGCCAGCTTGCGCTGCCGTCGGTGTAGAGCTGGTTGAAACCGTCGGGATCCAGCTTCAGCCCCGTGTAGGAGCCGTAGACGTCAACGACGCCGCGGCTGTGATTGGATCCCCAGGCCGGATCGGCACTCCACTTGTAGACGCTGTCCACCATCAGCGGCCCGTTCGGATCGGTCAGGTGCGACGGTGATCTGCTGCCGCGGTAGGAAGAATGGTGCTCGAGACCAACGGGAAACGTGTAATTATCGATCACAAACAGCGGCGTGCCGCACCACGTCTTCTTGCCGCGCGGCGGCCGTACGGCCGACGGACAGGCCCACGGCGTCGAACGGAAGTCCTCCGAGTCCAGGTGGCTGGCCGGTCCGTATTCCTCGAGCTCGCGGGCAACTGCCTGCGTCAAGGAATAGCCGATCCAGTTCCCGCTGCAGTCAAACGGCTGGGGATACCGGCCGTTATGATCACCCGCATGCTCAATCATGGCCACGCCGATCTGTCGTTGATTACTCATGCATACGGCACGGCGGGCGGATTCCTTGGCTTTCGAAAGAACGGGAAGCAGCAGTGACATCAGGATCGCGATGATCGCGATCACAACCAGCAACTCGATCAGCGTAAACCGGACTTTCCCGCGGCGGGACAAAACCATCGTCTCTCTCCCTTGGTTTGTGCGGCGACACCAGTTCCGTGTTCCAGGAATTCTCCATTGTAATATGCCGGGCCGCGGGCCGCCGATGCAGTGAATGATCTGCTGAAAAACCTTTGTTTATCTGCTGCAATACAGTATTATTTTGAAGTATGGCGAGTTGTTCACGCAATCATCTCGAGTCGGCGCTGCGGGGAATTGAGCAGCTCTGGGGGCTCTACCTTGCCCTGCACATCTACGGGCCCAACGAACTGCTCGAACTGGAAGACCTGCAGACGACGGACAACCCGATGCGGATCGGCGGCTGGGAACCGGGTCGGGAACGGGCAGTCCACCGGATCCACCACAACTCCTCCTTCTGTGTTCAGATCAAACAGACGCAGCGCGACGCCTGCATGCAGTGCGATGTGCAGGAGCTGCGCGAGGAATTGAACGGCCGCCGGGAGCCCTGGCTGCGGCAGTGCCATGCCGGGGCGCACGAGCTGATCGTGCCGCTCAACTCGGGCGCCTGGCTGCTCGGCGTCGTGTTCTTCGGTCAGTTTCGCCCGGCGGCGGAGTCCCCGTTGCCGTTGCCGCATTTCGACTCGGCCCGGCAGCGGCAATTGCTGCACTTTGCGCCGGTGATTCGGGCGTTCTTCCTGGAGGTCCTCCTTGGCCGCCGGAAGCGGGCGCGCTGGAGTGCCCGGCAGACGACCATACAGTCGTTTCTCCAACGCGAACTCGAGTTGGATCCGAGTCTTGCCGATCTGGCCGCGCACCTGGGGCTGTCGCCGTCCCGCTGCAGCCACGTGGTGAAGCAGGAGACCGGCCTGAACTTCACGGCCTTGAAGCAGCAGGTGCGGCTGAATCTCGGTCGCCAGTTGCTGCTGAGCTCGGATTGGCCGATCGTGGCGGTCGGCCGCCACCTGGGGTTTCGCGATCCGAACTACTTCTCGACCTGGTTCCGCCGGCAGACGGGCGAATCCCCCCGGCAGTTCCGCCGGCAACGCCGGCAAGCCGACGGCGTCTAGCTTCATTCATCCAGTGGCCGCCTGTCCGCCGTGGCGGAAGAGCCGGCAGCGGGCGCTGCGGGAGTACCGCTCCACGTGACAACGCGGTCACGGGGCGAGATCAAGAGCTTACAGTCGCAACCGGTCGCCGGCGTCTGAAAATACGTCAAGAACGGCGCCGGCCGGGACGTAAGCCCTCGATTACTGCCCTTCTTTGCCTCGAGTCCCGACTCTCAAGAGGT
>CAYLNH010000430.1:0-3190 GCA_964384625.1 uncultured Lentisphaerales bacterium | reverse complement strand
CCTCTTGAGAGTCGGGACTCGAGGCAAAGAAGGGCAGTAATCGAGGGCTTACCGCGGGCGGCTCCACAGCTTGAAAAAACGGGTCTTCCAGATATAGTACGTCTTGCGGGCGAAGCCGCACCTGAACGCGTCGGAAGACGCTGTAAACAGGAATGTTGATGCCGTACAACCGGGCCGCCGCTAACGCACTATGCGAGGGTTGCCCGGAAATGATCCGAACATCGGGGCACATTAACTCTCCCAGTCTGACTGAATTCGCCAAATCCGGTAGAAAAAACGGCGAGCGGCGGGAATATTCTCCGCCATGGGAGAATTAAGATCTGTCGCCGATCAGCTCAACCGGCCGTGCGTGTCGGTTCGATGCGGAGGTATTGGTGGCTAAATTCAGTTTCAAATGCACCCGGTGCGGGTGCCGCATCAAGACTGACGTCGGCCGCATCGGAACACTGATCAACTGCCGCGACTGCAACGAGCCGTTGACCGTACCGTTGACCGGCTTCTGCTCCGGCATGGTTCTGGGGGACTTCTGGGTGCATCATTCCATCGGCGTCGGGGCGGTCAGCGAGGTCTTTCTGGCCAAACGCCTGTCCAACGATGAACAGGTTTTTCTCAAAGTATTGTCGCCTCTGGCGACGGTTGACGAGGAGAATGTCCAACGCTTCATCCAAGCCGTTTCCGTGTCCCAGCAGATCGACCATCCGAATATCATCTCGGTCCAGGAAATGGGGCTCTATCAGGATCACTACTTCCTCGCCACGCGCTATGTCGACGGCAAGTGCCTGGACCAGATCGTTGAAGACGAAGGCCCGTTCTCCGAAAAGGAGGCGTTGGAAATCTGCCTGAAGGTCGCCGCCCTGATGCGCCGGCAATGGCGCGAGCACGCCCTCGTCCACCAGGCGCTGAAGCCGGCGAACATCCTGATGAACGATGAGCGGGAGATCTTTCTGCTGGACGTCGGTAATTCGAAACAGTTGCTGGTGCCGCCTTCGGGCAGCATTGAAGAGATCAACCCCATGGGCAACCTGTTCGACTTCATGAGCCCAGAGCAGATTCAGGGCATGCCGAACCTGGACTGCTCCTCGGACATTTACGCGCTGGGCACGACATTGTTCTACCTGGTCACCGGCACGCGGCCCTACGAAGATACGGCGACCACCACCATCGCGCAGAAGCATCTGTTCAAACCGGCGCCCGACCCGAAGACGCAGCAGGTTGAGGTCTCCGAGGCCACGGTGAAACTGATCCGCGCGATGATGCGCGACAAGCGCGAGGAAGAGATTGATACCTGGGACGATCTGATCCGACGGGCCAAACGCATTCTGAAGGGCCGCACCCGCGAAGGCGCCGTCGTCAAGGACTTCAGCCGGTCGCACATCAAGCCGATTACGCGGCCGGCGTTCCGGAAGACGCCGGATCGCAAGCGTGACGGCGGGGAGCGCCCCCGCACCCGGGGCGAGCGCCCCCGCACCCGGGCGGATTGGCACCAGCGGCACACATCCGAACGCCTGGACCGACCGCTCAGTCCGCCTCCAGCCGGGAACAACAGAACCGCGATCATCATCGGGGTTGCTGCCGCCGTCTTTTTCGTCATTATCGGCGTTGGCATCTGGGCGGCGAATCGCGGCGGCGGCGCGACCACCGGCAAGACCCGCAGCGCCTACGGTTATCGCCGACTGGATGAGCAGGTATTGCTGCAGCAACTCCAGAGCGCGCTGACGCAGGCAACGCAAAACCCCGCACTGGCTGATCGCTATGCCGGTGAACTGCGCGGCTTGCGCCGGCAAACCAATGACCCGGTCCAACAACAGCAGATCGATCAGACGATCAGCCAGATTCAGGACATCAAAAAGGCGCGTCAGGGAGAGCCGCACGCCGGCGGCAATGGCGGCGATGGGGACTCCGCCGGCAACGGCGGGTCCGCCACCGGCAACACCGGCTTGGTCAAGGTGTTCAAATTCGTCATCATCAAACCGGGCGGAAACGAAGAAGTCGGCGTCCTGCCGAACGGCGCCACGCTCAACGTCCACGGCAATAAAGCCAATATCAACATCCGGGCGGACGTCTCGCCGGACGTGAAGTGCGTGCGCTTCGGCTTCAACGGCAACTCCAAATATCGCGTTGATACCAGCCCGCCGTTTACGCTGGGGCCGTCCTACACCCGCGACTTCAGCATCCCCGTCGGCAAGCACGTGCTCGTTGCGGTGCCGTATGCCGAGACCCGAGCCACCGGAAAATCCGGGAAGCCGCTGCACATCACTTTCGAAGTGAAGAAGTAGCCGATTGCATGCTGCCGTACTCCCGGGCTGCGGCGCCGCTTGCCGCCGCACAACAAGCCGGCGCCGGGAATCGGATGGCCCCTTATGCACCCGGCGCAAAAGGAAGGCGGGATCGGGATCCTGCTCTCCGAGAACAAGCCCAGAGCTCAGTCTGGGGAGTACCTGACCCCTTCAGTTCAGCCGGCACACCACAAACCCCGCGTTTTACCCCTCCGCCGGGAAACGGGCTTACTGCAGACAAATCGTGAAGTCTGTGCGGCTGGATATCGTCGCTGACCTTTTTTGCACGGGGTGAAACTAGCCTGATCTATCCGTACACTTTGCCACAGCTTGTCCGCCGTAGCCAACGGCGAAGGAAGAAGAGTCGTCAGTGTGCTTAAAATCATGGACTTACGGCTGCAAACCGGGCGAAAGCGCATTGTCATACTCCGAGGCCGGCGTCCGCTCGAAGTTCTTAAGATTGAGTACGATGACGGCTCGCAGTAGAAGGTCTATGCATCAATCCGGCTGCAGCATTTTTAGCTTCTTCTGTGGCCGGAACTCCGCACGCTGAAGGCGTGCTGGTTTCACCCCTGGGGTTGGCGCAGCCTACCCCAGGGGTGAGTCGCCAGACGATTCAACGCTGAAAGCGTTGCAGTAGGCTTTGCTCGATTAGCGGCTACAGCTTTTATGAAAATGCTGTAGTGTGTCGTCCCGGAAATCCGGGAGCATAATTGATTCCGCTGGATCTTCGCTGCTCTGCCAGGCAGTTGCGGCAAAGCGATATGAATACCGTGGTTCGCGACTAACGAAGCAGAGCGCGAAGAGGCGCGGAATCACGCCTCGGATTTATGGGATGACACACTGGATAAATCGGCGTAAGTCTTTCCGCCACGGATTGCCCGGGGTTCGCGGCTCGCGGCAGGCGGTGGAAG
>CAYLNH010000429.1:0-3201 GCA_964384625.1 uncultured Lentisphaerales bacterium | reverse complement strand
TCATTAGTGGCTGCAGGCCCTCACCCCTCACCCTGCTTTTCGGGCGCTGGGAAGCCAGCTTCCCAGCGCCCGAAAAGCAGGATCGTGGAGCCGTCTCCTTCCCTGATGAACTCATTCACCGGGCCGACGAGCGACCCGGGGCCCAGAGCATTTCTCAAAAAACTATAGCCGCTAACACGGCAGGGCCTACTACAACGCCTTCAGCGTTGAACCGTATCTCCCCCCATCCTGGGGTAGGCTTCGCCAACCCCAGGCTCAAGACTATCACGCCTTCAGCGTGAGGAGTGGCGGCTACAGAGTAGCTTAAAACGCTGTAGCGAAGAATGGCGCTGAATTACGACGTGTTTGCAACGTTTGGCCGCCGGTGGCGGACTGGCGAACGTTCTGGTGCTATGATGCGGCTGTTGCCACAACGCGAAGGGCAGTAAACGAGGGCTTACCCCCTGCGCCAAGTCGGATTTGACAGATCGGCCTCCGGCTGCTATATTACCTATGCCCGTTCGAGCCCCTGTAGAGTGCCGCATGCAGGGTCTCACCGGGTTGTTTGGAAGCAACTCGCACAACTGCCGTTCTGGGTGGAGTGGGGTTGTGCGGTTTGGGTGCCCCTCGAACTTGTTTGAGGGGCACACTGTTACCGCCCTCGGGGCCTTCCCGCAAAACACACTTGACATTCTCCCCGTGCCGGACAACATTATATAGACTTTATAAACTACGAAACACGGGAGAAGCTGATGAAGACCGGTCTTGCAGTTTGGAATGTATGCGTTGGCCTGCTGGTTCTGGCCGCCGCCGCCGTCGCCGATGAAGGGAACGCGGTCACGCCGGCCGTTGCGGTACAACGGCTGATTGCGGACATTGTGCCGTCGTCCGGACTGATCCGGCCGCCGTATCAGCCGGCGCGCTACGATCTGGGACTGCGGTCCGACTCGATCTGGACCGACGACAAGTTGACGCTCAAGGACCTGAGGAAGCTGGCAGCCGAGCGGCAGGATCGGTTGGAGTCGCTCTGGCCAACCGCGGCGAAGGCCAGGCCGACGACCCCCGCAGAGCAGGCGGATCTGGACTTCGTGAAGTATGCGTTCACCGGCAAGGATGTGAGCCGGGCTTACGCGTCGGCCCGGAAGTCCGGCTTCGTCGCGCGTCTGCGATTGGCCCGTCTGCAGCTGGCGGAGTGCAACTACGGTTCAGCGGTCAAGGAGTTGATTGCTCTGGCGAACAGCAAAGAGGAACGCCGGGACGAAGCGTTGGCGCTGCTCGTGCATCACGCCGAAGCGCGGCGGACCTTGGCCGGCCGGGTACAGCTTCTGCCCTTGCCGGTAGACCTTGACGCCTATCTCGCCAAACGGGCACAGTCGGAGAAGACCCGTTGGATGATCGAAGCCATTCGCCGGCGCTACAAGAAATCCGAAGTGGTCACCGCGCCGGAGCAGCAGGAACCGGAGGTCCTTGAAGAGATCGACCCTGAGATTGTCGTTGAAGACTGGGATGACGACGGTTGGGAGGTGACCACGCCCGAGGCTGAAGAAGATGATCGTCTGGTGCTGAAATCGATCAAGACGCCGCACCTGCAGACGAAGTCTGATGAACTGGAAATCCGCGCCGCGGCCTGCGGCCCGGTTCACGGCGACAGTCTCACGCTTCACTTGCGCAGCCTGTTCCACGGCCGGCTGCAGTTCCGTCTCTATCGCTTTGCCGATGAACAGAAATGGCGGGGGCTGCAGGCCGCTGAACTGGCAGCAACGAAGCCGATTCGCGCCTGGTCGAGGGAGTTCCAGCCGGTGCGCCAGAACAACCGCAAGCCGGAAACCGATACCAGGATCGAGATCAAGGACCTCAAACGGGAAGGCTTCTATCTGGTCACCTGCGAAGCGCCCTACGCCCCGATGATCGCCGCCCAGAAGTTCATTGTCAGCCGCGCGGCGCTCTATCTGCGGGTCGGCCGTAACCAAGCGGTTGTGACGGCCGTCGACCGGCGCACGGGAAAGGGCGTGCCCGGGCTGAACATAACGCTTTCGTTGTCCGGGGCCGCCGACGCGTCGCGGTTGAACCGGGAGCAGACTGAAGCGTTCCGGGCGGGCTTCACGGGCAATGCCAAGGACGAAGCACCAGCCGAGATGGATCTGGCGGAAGCCGTGAAGTGGGCTCGGGAGTATGCTGCCGGCCGCGCCGCGCGGCGCCGGTTCCCGGCCGTCAACCGAACCTGGGACCTGCGGACACAAGCCAACGGCACGGTCGCTGTCGACCTCGACATCGGCCGACCGACCTATCGCTACACGCTGCAGGCGGCGGCGCCGTCCCGATCTTTCTCGCGGGCGCAGGTCGAGTACCAGCATGAGGAAACGCCGGAAGACAGACCACGCCCGCTGCTGTGGACGGCACAGCCGATCTATCGTCCGGGTTCGGTGGTTCGATTCAAGGGTATTGTCCGCAATTTCAATGGCCGCCGGCTCGCCCCGGCCGATCCCAACCTGAAGACCGCCGACGTCCAGGTTCACTCGCAAGAGGGCGTCATCTGGCGCCAGAGCTGTCCGTTGTCGAAGGCCGGCTGTGTCAAGGGGAAGTTCCGGTTGCCGATCACTGCGCCGCTGGGGGCGTATCGCATACATGTCAACGGTGCTCCGAGCCTGGCGTCTGCCGAGTTCACGGTCAAGGAGTTCCGGCTGCCGACATTCAAGGTCCGCGTCGATACTGCCGACACGCATGTGGCGGGGGGGCAGACCACGGATGCGACCGTCAAGGTTGAGTACGCCAACGGCCGGCCGGCGGCGGAAGCCCGGATCGAACTGCAGCTTGAAATCGGTTCGCAGCTCTACCCGGTGCCGTCCCGGAACACCGACCGCAGTGGCAGGGCGACCATCAAGCTGCCGCCGATGCCGACCTTGGATGAAGGCACAACTGCCCGACTGACCGCGGTGGTCATGGATGCTGCGGGCCAGAGCTACAAGGCAACGGATCGCTTCTATGTCGAGGCCGACGCCTTCCAGGTGAAATGCACGGCGAAGTCACCGTACGCGAAGGTCAACTCGAAGCTGGTCGTACACGTCAAGCACTGGCAGACCGGCGAACCCATCGCCGGCGCCAAGGTCTTTCGGGTGGGACATCGAACGGCCTACACAACCAACAAACAAGGCAAAGCAATCGTGATGTTCAACGGATCTTCCAATGCAGCAGGACAGGCACTCGCATTGCAACACCCCTACA
>CAYLNH010000428.1:0-3248 GCA_964384625.1 uncultured Lentisphaerales bacterium | reverse complement strand
CCTTCCACCGCCTGCCGCGAGCCGCGAACCCCGGCCAATCCGTGGCGGAAAGACTCCCGCCGAGACCATCTAGGCCTCGGCACGGATCTGGGCGCGGTACTTCGTCGGCGGCAGGCCGGTAAATCGTTTGAACGTCCTGGAGAAATAGTACACATCGCTGAAACCGGTCGCCGCGGCGATCTCACCCACAAGCAGGTCCCCCCGCAACAGCAGCCCCGCGGCCCGCTCGACGCGCCGGCGGTTGATGTATTCCATCGGCGGCACGCCCATGAGCCGGGAGAAGAGATTGGAGAAGTACGTCGGCTGCAGATGGATTACCGCCGCCAGATCGGCCAGGGTCAGGCGGTGGGTCAGATGGTGTTCGATGTGCAGGAGTACCGGCTGCAGCCGCGCCAGGTGATCCCAGCCGTCCGCGGCCGGAACGGCAGCCGCAAACCGCGCCAGTAACTGCCGCAACAGACCGTCGGCCTCCAGCACGGAACCGGGGTCTCCCTGTTGATGCAGCCGGACCAGACGCACCAGTTGCCGAACCTGACGCGGGCGGGAACGCACAACAAAGGGCCAGCCGAAGGTGGCAAACGGTTCCAGGCTGCCGAACAGACGAGCCGTGTAATGGACATAGGTGAGCGACATCCGCTGCGGACAGCGATACCGCCCGGGAATGTGAGCCGGAATGACGAACAGGTGCCCGGGACGCAGATGAAACATGCGGTCGTGATGCACGACCGAACCCTCGCCGTCATGCACGTAGTAGAGACGTCCGAAGGGATCGTTATGAAGCCGCCGGCCGCCGCGGCCCCAGGTTTCGTCGCAGGCGTAGCGCCCGGCTCCACCCAGAATGGACGTCTGTAGATTACTCAAAATACCTGCAGTACTCACAGCATTGCACCTCCTTCAGAAGCGGCCATATCAGGTGATCTTTACGAATAATCTGTAAATCCGACAAATACAACTGTCGAATATCCATTGTTCCGGCGGCTGTCGGGCATACCTTGATGGACATCTGCGTGCAGTGTCGTTGAAGAACCCAAGGAGATTCTGATGGCTGATGACCGCTACCTGACATTCATGGGCCGGGGCCCGGAGAAGGTGATCCACTGGGAACACTGGTCCTGTCCGGATGCCGAAACGTATCTGACCGGCATCGACTACTACGACCAGCCGCGCGAATGCCGGCTGAAGCTGAAGGAGCTCTATCCCCAACTGGGTCTGGGCGTGCCGGAATCCGACGCACCAATCCCGCGGCCGGAGGAACAGAACGACAAAGGCAAGGGCCGCTGGGGCGCGCACAACCGCGACTTCTGGCAGCAGGAGGAAGCGTCACATCGTTTTGCGAGCGTCGAGGACATGCTCAAGTTCAGTCCGCTGGCCCAGGGCGATTTCACCGGGTGGCATGTGGTGGTCGACGGTGATTTCCGTTCCGAGGAGGTGATCTACGAACGCTACCGCCGGAACTACCCCGAAGACTGGGGCGATCAGGCGCCGGCGGGCAGTTCGGCGTCGGTCGGGTTTTACAATACGATGTTCCAGTGGCCGATGCTCGTGTTCGGTTATGAGAACTTCCTGCAGATCTGTCTCGAACCGGAGTTCGAGCGGATCATGGAGGAGTTTGCCGAGATCAACCGTCGTGTCTTCCGCGCCTTCGCCCGCTTGCCGGTCAATTTCGTCGTCTGCCACGACGACATCGTGCTGGCGAACGGCCCGGTGTGTTCGCCGAGTTGGATGCACAAGTATATCTTCCCGCGGTACGAGGAATACTGGGCCATGCTGAAAGCGGCCGGCAAGGAAGTGATCTTCATGGTCGACGGCTGTGTCGATGCCTTTGTCGACGATGTCATGGCTTGCGGCGCCCGCGGGATCATCAGCGAACCGTTCACCGACTACAAGGCCATCGCGCGCAGGTACGAGAACTGCTTCATCGCCGGCGAGGGCGACAACCGCGTGTTGACCCGCAACGACCCGGACGAAATCCGGGCGATGGTTGAAAGCATGGTGGAAACGGCAAAGATGTCGGCCGGCTATATGATGTGCATCGGCAACCACATCCCGTGGAACGTGACGCCGGAAGGGATCAAACGCTATCTCGAGTTGTCAAACGAACTGGCCTACCGGTAAATGACGACACATCAGCGAAAGGACCTCCTATGACTCGCCGCGACCTGGTGAAAGCCGCCATCGCCCATCGGCAGACGCCACGGGTGCCGTACAGAATCCAGTTGTGCGGACCGGCGTGGGAACGGCTGCAGCCGTTGGTGGACGCCGACAGTTGCGAGGTCTTCCTTGACAACGATGTTGCCGGCGTGTCCCCGCCGTGGTGGACCTGGCACGAGTTGGCCCCCGACTGGCGCGGCATGGACCCGCCCGCCTCCCGGCCAACCGTCATCGGGACGGGCAGCTACGACGGCTTCACCGATCGCCTCAAACGGTTGGCGGACGAGACCGACAAGTACATCCTGGTGATGATCTACGGCAGCCATTTCGAGAAGGCCTACTTCGCCCGCGGCATTGAGAACCTGCTGGCCGACATGGCGGGCGAACCGGAATTCGCCGGCCGACTGCACCGAACGATTATCGAGAAAAACCTGGTGATGTTGGAGAACATCCTGCACCTGCCGGAGATCGACGGCGTGCTGCTGGGCAGCGACTGGGGCTCGCAGCGTGATCTGCTGATGTCCGAGTCGATCTGGCAGGACCTGATCCGGCCGGGCGAGCAGGACGAGTACGACTTGATTCATGCCTACGGCAAAGACGTCTGGGTCCATTCCTGCGGCAATATCGAACGCCTCATCCCGTCGCTGGTCGACATGGGTTTGGACGTTCTGAATCCGATCCAGCCGGAAGCCATGGACATCTCTGCACTGAAGGCGCAATACGGGGAGCGGCTGGCGTTCTGGGGCGGGATCAGCACGCAGGAGACCCTGCCGTTCGGCACGCCGGAAGACGTCAAAACCGAGGCCCGCCGGGTGCGCGACGTGATGGCCGCAGACGGCGGCTACATCTTTGCGCCGGCCCAGGATATCCAGGATGACGTGCCGCCGGAGAACATCGTCGCCCTGCTCGAAGTCGCCCGCGAGGGCCGTTGAGCTTCTGCCGGCCCCCGGGACGCGGGCCGGCGCCCTGACGAGACTGCCGCCGGGCGGGCAGAACGCCGGCCGGAAAGGCTAACGCCTGCAGCCCCCCGGCCCGGCTTGAGCAGCGCCATTCTTCGCTAGACCCCGGGTCGCTCGTCGGCCCGGTGAATGAGTTCA
>CAYLNH010000427.1:0-3296 GCA_964384625.1 uncultured Lentisphaerales bacterium | reverse complement strand
ATAGAGGGAAAGGTCCCATCAAGATCCCCAGTGCCATCCAGAAAGTCACAACTAAACCTTCAGACACGTTAGTCCTGAGCTGTCCTGAGCTGTCCTTACCCGGTCCTTTTCCGATCCACTTCCGTCTTTTCCGGCGCGTCTCTATCCCGTCTTGCGAAGTCTGCCTCGCATGGAGAAAACGCTCTACTTTCCTTTAGCTTCCGATCCATTTCAATCAATTAGTGACTTTTTGGCAAAGAAAAGCCGGATGGGAAGCCGGATGGGGACATGGACACTATGGATGGAGACGGAAGCCGGATGGGGTCACGGACACTATGGATGGAGACGGAAGCCGGATGGGGTCACGGACACTATGACACTCAACTGTTCTTTCGAGCCGCCTGGCGCAAACATCTCCTGCCGGATATCGACCCTCTCTTGCAATCACCATAGAGTCGCTGTCCCTCTTTCTTCCACGGTCGCTGCAAAGGGCGGGGGAGTCGTGGCGAAAGTAAAACTGAAGGGTGGCTGACACTCCCCCGGCATTAGAAAGCCCCGCGGCGATCGCCGCAGGGCTTATCGAATGGTCGGGGTGGCGAGATTTGAACTCGCGACCTCTTCGTCCCGAACGAAGCGCGCTACCCAGGCTGCGCTACACCCCGTTATTTTCGAGACGTGTACAATAGGCATTCGGATTTCACATGCAAGGCCGGAGGCGCTATATTTTGGAGCGCCCTGTCCTGAGATCGCCAGGGGATCACGGCGATCCGAATTTCGGGATTTGTTCTAACAAAGGTCTGTGTGCCGCGTCTCAAGCTTTGATCGCACCTGCGATCCACGAGATGATGTGCAGAACCAAACGAGCGGGAAGTGCAATGCCGGACGATCCTACATTACCCATCGGGCCCGAAACCCGGCCCGCCGCCGCCGGGGACGGGGTCCGAAACAACGATCTGACCGGTCGGACCATCGGCGACTATCGCATTGAGCGTTTGCTGGGGCGCGGCGGCTGCGGTTCCGTGTACCTGGCGCAGGATGTCCCGCTCGACCGCCCGGTCGCCCTGAAAGTCCTGGGCGGCGACCAGTCGCCGGCCTTCAGCGAGGACGCCGTCGAACGGTTCATGCGTGAGGCCCGCGCCATCGCCAGCGTCGAACACCCGAACATCGTCCAGATCCATCGCGTCGGCCGGGAAGACGACATCTCCTACATCGTCATGCAGTACGTCAAGGGCCAGACGCTGTCGCAGCGGCTGCGCCTCGAAGGTCCGGTCTCGATTGCGGACGCTCTGTTGATCACGCTGCAGGTGGCGCGCGCCCTGGAAGCGGCGCACAAGATTGATCTGGTGCATCGCGATATCAAGCCGGCGAACGTCATGATCGACGCCAACGGCCACGTCAAGGTGATGGACTTCGGCCTGGCCCGGAGTACGTCGCCGGACACCGCCATCACGCACACCGGCATGTTCGTCGGCACGCCGCGCTACAGCTCTCCGGAACAGTGTGAGACCAAGTCCATCGACTGCCGCAGTGATTTGTATTCCCTCGGTGTGATTCTCTACGAGATGCTCGCCGGTACACGCCCGCACGAAGCCGATACGCCGTTGGCGTTGATGCACAAGATCGTTCACGAACCGCCGCCGTCAATCCGGGAGGCCAACCCCAACGTCCCCGCCGATGTCGCGGCGATCGCCGAAAACCTGCTGGCCAAGAATCCGGATGACCGCTACGCCTCCGCTGCCGAACTGATTGTTGACGTGCAGCGCGCGTTGGATCGGCTGCAGGACGATTCCGCCCAGACGTTTGAGCCAACCATCCAGATCCCGACCGAAGCGCATACCGGCGGCATGGCCGGCGGCCGGCGCCGGGCCCTGTGGCTGAAGATCGCCGCGGCAGCAGTCGTCCTGACGGTGATCGGTTTCGGCGTCATGAGACTGATGCCGGCCGACGGCAACGGCCGGGCCCAGCCGCAAGCGCAACCTCAGCCGCCGCCCAAACCGCCGGCAAACACCAGTGTCGCCGTGGCGGTCTACGATTTCGCCAACGCCACCAAAGACCCGGATCTCAGTTGGCTCGAACTCGGCGTGCCGGATATGCTCGCCGCCAATCTCGGGCAGTATCCCTACATCAACTTGAAGACGCGTGATCAGGTCCTCTGGGCCATGAAGCCGCCGCCGCAACGGTTCGATGATCAGTTGCGTTCCGCTCTGCTGCCGCTGAAGATCCGGTTGGTCGTGAAGGGCAGTATCTATCGGGAGAAGGACCAACTGCGTTTTGTCGTGCATGTCTACGACCTGGCGAACAACAAGAACGTCGGCAGTGTGTTTCAGAAGGGCTCCGTCGATACGATCTTCGCGGCGGTCGACAAACTCGCCGGCCAGATCACCGGTGTCGTGTCCGGCTTCGCGGCGTCGGCGGACGGTCAGATTGTCGGCGCGGCCGGGAATCGGGACGAAAGCGTCGCCGGCGAAGAGGTCGCTATCCTGCTGACCAGGGATATTGTCAGCCGCCGTTTACTGGGCCAGCAGCCGGCACGCAAAGCCATGCGTCGGGCCGCGGTGGACCGTGTTGAAGAGCCATTGCGCGGTGCCGGCGGCGCCGGAACGGCGGCCGCCGGGAAGGCGTTTGCCAAAGGCGGGCGCCCGGTTGAGCCCAGGCGTCAGGCCGTCCGCAAGAAGGTGGAGAAAAAGTCTGCCGCCGTCCGGGATATGCTCAAAGACGGCAAGCAGGAGGCCGCCAAACGTCTGCCGGCAGAAGTCGACAAAGAGCTTGATGCCGCGTCTGCAACAGCCGAAGGCCGGGCCACTGCGAAGGCAAAGAAGCAAACCGGTGAACTCGCCGACTCAGTCAAGCTGGGCGAGGGTTCGCCGAAGCCCGCCGCACCGCGGGCCATCGCCCCTGCCTTGGCCGGCATGTCTGCTGCGGATGCTGCCGGAACAGCCCCCGATGCCCGGGCATTGCTGCCGCACTACTACCGCGGCCGTCAGCTCCTCCTTCGCAGGCAGATGCCGCGTGAAGCCCGGCAGGCCGCCATCGAGGACCTCCTGGAGGCTCTTCGCACGGCCGGCAGCAGTCCGGCTGCCCTCAAGGCCGCCTATGCCAAGTGGGAAAAGGACCTCGTAAAGTAATTCCGCCAGTGCGCCCGGCATACCGTCAGGCACTGGGAACGCCGGCCCCGCATCGGGCCGGGGTGCCCCAGGCACATCCTGCCGGCTCCGGTCATTTCGACTGGAGTCGACTGGAATCGACGAGAACCGACTACAGTCGAATGGCGCTGAATTAAGACGTGTTTGGGACATTTGGTCGCCGCTCCTGAGTTC
>CAYLNH010000426.1:0-3298 GCA_964384625.1 uncultured Lentisphaerales bacterium | reverse complement strand
AGAGGGTGCGGGATCTCTAGGCGGACCGCGAAGGGCAGTAAACGAGGGCTTACCCGGAGGGCAGGCAGGGGTTGCGGTTCCCGTGATTCGGACCTATGTTTCCCGGCTCAAGCGCTGACAAGGAGGTCCTTTGGCGCATCTTGGAATTATGTAAGGAGTTTTTGACGTGCAATTGCACCTGCTGAAAAGCAAGATTCACCAGGCCCGCGTGACCGAGTGTGTGCTTGATTACGAAGGCAGCCTCGGGATTGACGAAGAGCTGATGGATGCCGTCGGCCTGCGGCCGTACGAACGCATTCTGGTGGTCAACGCCAACAACGGCGCGCGGCTGGAGACCTACGCCATCGTGTCGCCGGCCGGTTCGCGGACGATCTGCCTGAACGGCGCGGCAGCGCGCCTGGGCGAACTGGGCGACAAACTGACGATCATGAACTTCGCGGTCGTCGATGAGTCTGGCGCGGACCGCCATCAGCCGCAGATCATCGTGCTCGACGAGAAGAATGATATTCTGGAGAAGAAGTAGCCGATGGCCTCGATGTACGAGCGGATGAAGGCCAAGCTCGCCGGGATCGTTCCTGATTTCGAGATCAGGTTGAAGGCGGAGCTGGCCGCGGAGATCGAGGTGCTCAAGAAGGAGCGCAACGCGGTGATCCTGGGGCACAACTACATGGAGCCGGCCTTGTTCCACTCGGTGCCGGACTTCACCGGGGACTCCCTGGCGTTGAGCCGCGAAGCCGCGCGGGCGGATGCCGACATCATTGTCTTCTGCGGCGTTGAGTTTATGGCTGAAACCGCGAAGATCCTGAACCCGGACAAGACCGTTCTGCTGCCGGCGGAGAAGGCCGGCTGCTCCCTGGCGGAAGGGATCTCCGCGGCCGACGTGCGCGCTTTGAAAGCGGCGTTCCCCGGCGTGCCGGTCGTGACCTACATCAACACCTATGCCGACGTTAAAGCCGAGTGCGACATCTGCTGCACCTCCGGCAACGCCAGACAGGTGGTGGAGTCGCTGGACAGCGAGAGGATCATCTTTTTGCCGGACGAGTTTCTGGCGCGCAACGTGGCGCAGGAGACCGGCCGGTCGATTGCCGTCGCCCGGCGCGGGGCGATTCCGGACGGCACCGACGCGGAGATCATCGGCTGGAATGCCCGCTGCGAAGTGCATGAACAATTCACCGTGGCTGACGTCGAGAACGCGCGCAGGCAGTTCCCCGATGTCATTGTCTGTGCCCATCCGGAATGCTCGCCGGCGGTGTGCGCGGCTTGTGACTACACCGGCAGCACATCCGGTATGGTGCGGTTTGTCCAGGAATCTTCCGCGAAGCGCTTTCTGCTGTTGACGGAGTGCGCCATGGCCGACAATGTCGCGGCGGAGAATCCGGCCAAGGAGATGGTGCGCATGTGCAGTGTGCGCTGTCCGCATATGAATGAGATTACGCTGGAGCAGACGCGAGACGCGCTGCTGAAAATTCAGTACGTCATCGACGTTCCAGAAGATGTACGGGTTCGGGCGAAGCAGGCGGTGGACCGCATGCTGGAAATTGGCCCGAGCGGCGCTTTTCACCGGAAATAGAGCCCGTCCCGAAGCGGGACGGGGACTGCGACTGGAGAACCAGTCTTACCTCTGGAGGACCGATATGCACAATTGCCTGCGGCCGGCAGCCTGGGTTGCCTGCCTTGTTGTTTCCTTGACCGTTGCGCTGGAGGCGCAGCAGATCGACGCGGTGAAGGAGGCGGAGATCGTTCGGAAGAGCGTGGTGAAGATCGAAGCCACGCATGAGTATCCCAATTATGTGGCGCCATGGACGGCCGGCGGCCAGAGCGAGGGAGTCGGTACCGGGTTCATCATCGACGGCAAGCGGGTGATGACCAACGCGCACGTGGTCAGCAATTGCCGTTATCTGGAGGTCCGTCGCGAGGGCATGACGCGGCGTTTCAAGGCGAAGGTAAAACACGTCGCCCACGACTGCGACCTGGCGATTCTGGAGGTCGAGGACGACGCCTTTTTCGAGGACAGTGCGGCCCTGACGTTCGGCGGTGTGCCGAAGCTGAACTCCACTGTGGTTGCTTACGGCTATCCGATCGGCGGCCGCCGGATCAGTTTGACCCGCGGCATTGTCTCGCGCATCGAGTTCAACACCTATTCGCACACCGGTCTGGACCAGCACTTGACCATCCAGGTGGATGCCGCGATCAACCCCGGCAACAGCGGCGGCCCCATCGTGCAGGGCGGCAAGGTCATCGGCGTTGCCTTCCAGAGTTACCGCGGCAATGTCGCCCAGAATACCGGTTACATGATTCCGACGCCGGTCATCAAGCGGATGCTCAAAGACAGCGCGGACGGCAAGTACGACGGCTACGTGGAGCTGGCTGTGACCCACGTGAACCTGCAGAACCAGGCGTTCCGCAACTACCTCGGGCTGCCCGACAACGGCCGGGGCGTCTGGGTCCAGGACGTCATGACCCAGGGCTCCGGCGCCAAGGTCATCCTGCCCGGCGATGTGTTGATGCAGATCGACGGCTTCCCGATCGACGATACCGGGTTCATCAAGATCGATGACGAAAAAGTTCAGCTCGAAGAAGTTGTGGAGCGCAAGTTTCACGGGGACAAGGTCAAGGTCGACATCATCCGCAAGGGCAAGGCGCAGCAGGTGGAGATCACCCTGAAGGGCGCCAGCGCGTTCAAGATCTACTCGCGGTCTTACGGCAAGAAGCCGGATTTCTTCCTGTTTGCCGGCCTGCTGTTTCAGCCGCTCAGCCGGGATGTGATCGCGGCACACAAGATCAACAACCCGGACATCAAGTACCTCTACAACTTTTACATCCAGGACAAGATCTACCTGGAACGGCCCCAGTTGGTGGCGTTGACAGCGGTGGTCCCGGACCCGATCAACACGAACTTCAAAGGCTTTGTCCATTCGTTGGTGGAAGAAGTCAACGACATCAAGATCCGCCGCCTGCAGGATTTGGAAACCGCGTTTAAGAAGCCGGTGAAGCATCACGTGATCCGACTCTATCGGCAGGGACGGCCGATTGTCATCGAGGCCGAACGCGTGCCGGCGGCGCGCAAACGAATCGCCGCCCGCTACGGCATCCGCCGCGAACAGCGACTGGGAGAGGAGTAGACCGATGAAACACACGATCAACATTCTCGCCGCCGCGCTGACCGCCCTGCTGGTCTCCTCCTGCACCTCCGTGCCGACCGCGCCGCCGAGCGCGTCGGCGCCCGAACCGCTGAAGTGCGTTTACCCTATGGCCACAATATTCAGTTGGCATGTTGATTGGCAAGCCTTTATGGCCG
>CAYLNH010000425.1:0-3353 GCA_964384625.1 uncultured Lentisphaerales bacterium | reverse complement strand
CTCAGGAGCGGCGACCAAATGTCCCAAACACGTCTTAATTCAGCGCCATTCGGGAGTAGGGTCTGCTGCCGTTCCACCACCGGCAGGCTTGACCTGCCGGAGTGATGGTTGGTGGGTTATCGCCGCAGGCGGCGTCGGGTTCGCTGGGCCGACCACTGCTCCAGCAGTTCAAGCCTGCTGGCGGCAGGAGAGCACCACGCGGGGGCCATTCCCCGTGACTGACGCATTACAGTCTCGGCAGTAATGGCTCAGTGGCCGGCGCCTGCAGGAGTGACGGCCGAAGGAAAAAACCGCTGATCCAGTTGACTTCCGGATTCCCCGCCAAACGGTGAGTTTGCGACCGACTCATTTATGAACCTGTTTCAGGACGACAACCCGATGATTTCCGACCAACCGAACATCCTCCTGATCATTACCGATCAGCAGACGGCCGATGCCATGAGCTGTGCCGGCAATCCGTACCTGAAGACCCCGGCAATGGATTCCCTTGGTGCGCACGGCACGCGATTCGAACGGGCCTACGCCGTCCAGCCGCTGTGCCTTCCCTGGCGTTCCGCGCTGCAGACCGCCCGGTACCCGCACGAGATTGGCACCGTCAATAACGGCAGCCCGATTGTCGGTGAATTTCCGATGCTCGGCAAGCTGATGTCCGCCGCCGGCTATGACAACAAGTACATCGGTAAATGGCACGTCGGGACCTCGTTCGAAGCCGCCGGTTACGACGATGCGGAAGACCTGCGGCCGGACGACCGCAAGACCGCTGCAGCCGTCGAATACCTGAAGGGTGGACCGGCACAGCCGTTCTTTCTTACGGTTTCCTACATCAACCCCCACAACGTCTGCCAGTTGTCCCGCGACCAGGAATTGCCGGATGGCCCAATCAGCCCGCCGCCGACAAGCCTGGATGACTTGCCGCCGTTGCCGGCGAATTTCGCTGTGCCGCCCGACGAACCCATACGGATTCGTGAAGTGCAGAAATCCATCCGGGGACACTACCCTACTGCGGATTGGGATGAGCTGAAGTGGCGGCAATATTTGTGGGGATACTGCCGACTGGTGGAAAAGGTCGATGCCGAGATCGGCCAGGTCCTCGACGCCTTGCGTGACGGCGGCCATGAGGAAGACACCTTGGTCATCTTCGTCAGTGACCACGGCGAGGGCGTCGCCATGCATCACTGGAATCAGAAGCAGATCCTTTATGATCAGGCCACCCGTGTGCCGTTTATCATCAGCTGGAAGGGCCGGCTCAGGGAGCAGGTCTCGCGTGAGTTGGCGGATACGGCCTTCGACATTACATCGACCATTCTCGATTTCGCCGGCGTCGCGAAGCCGGAGTCGATGTACGGCCAATCGCTGCGGCCGTTGATTACGGGACAGACACAATCGATTGACCGCGACTGTGTCGTGGTGGAAACCATGTTCGCCCAGGGCGCCAACGAACTCGGTCTCGAAGGACGTATGCTGCGTACCGATAGGTACAAGTACTGCGTCTATGATCGCGGCGAGAACCGCGAGCAGCTCTTCGACATGGACGCCGACCCCGGCGAGGAAAACAACCTGGCGGCGGACAAGGAGTACGCCGATGTGTTGCTGCACCACCGCCGGCTGATCGCAAACTGGGCGGTGAAGACGAGTGACGCGGGTTTCGCCTACATCTGACCCAAATACGGTTGATTGTGCGGCGGATTTCGCCATCCCGCAGGGCGCGGGAGCGCTCGGCGGACGTGGAAGCTCCTACGTCGGCTGTGCGATGCCGAGCGGTTCTCGTGAGTGCAGCAGTTTCTCGGCAATGCCTTCCGGGCCGACGGCCATGGCGACAATGCCGCCGACGACCGCGCAGGTGGTGTCGACATCTCCGTGCCCTGTCGCTGTCTGCCACAGAGCTTCCTCATAGTCATTCAAATGGCGTGCCGCGCACCACAGGCAGTACGGCACCGTGTCCGGCGACATCACGCGGCTGCCGTTGCCCAACTCGTAAACGGCTTCGTTGATCGGTTTGGAGAGCGGCAAACGCAGGGCACGCAAGATGCCCTCGCGCGTTTTACCGTCCGGTGTCAGTTCGTACACCGGCCGCAAGAACGCAAAGCCCGGCTCCAGGTTGCCTTGTTGCGATTGCTGCCATGCCGATGCTGTCGCGACAGCGATGGCGATGGCGCCGGCCTGACCTTCCGGGTGCATATGCGTTACCTGTGCCGAAAGCTTCGCTTGTTCAGCCGCCTTCTCCAGGTCGTCGGCGAAGTACGCACCGACGGGGGCCACACGCATGGCGCCGCCGTTGCCCATCGAACCGGTGCCGTTGAATACCTGTCCGGCCGCTTCCTGCCACGCCGTACCGGCGTAGATCTCCGCCAGGATCTCCATGGCCATCATGCCGTAGCCGCGGCCAGACTCCAGACTGAAGCGTTCCGCAAAACGCATTGCCAGTGAATCCTGCTCGATCGCACCGTGAGCTTCGAGTTCTTCGTAAATGGATATGGCCATTGCCGTGTCGTCAGTCCATGGCCAGGGCTCCTCGGGGACAAACTCAGATAGTCTCTCCAATCGCTCAACAGGTGTCCAGAAGAAACGTTCGCCAAAGGCGTCGCCTATCGACAGTCCTGTCAATGCCGTGTATGCCCGTTGAATTCGTTCGTTGCTCATGCTCGCTCTCCTTCATCTGGGAGCCCTTCGATAAACTCAGGAACTTCGTCGCAGAGTTGCATTCGGCTCCTCGGGCGTCAGTTCGATCCTAGATCTGGGAGCGCATTGATCGGATCCGTGATATACTCCAGCGGTACATGGTCCGTCAGCCAGACGCCGTTGGCGGAAAGGTAGAACACGTAACCGTCGGCATGCATGCGGGCGGCGTCGATCGTCAGAATCACCGGCTTGCCGCGGCGCTGGCCGACCTTTGATGCAGTTTCGCGATCCGGCGAAAGGTGGACATGGTGGCGGTTGCCTTTCATCAATCCCTTCTCGCGGATTGAATCCATGGACTTCCGTACCGTGCCGTGGAACAACTGGTTCGGAGGTGCCTGTTTCTGCGGCGCCAGGTCAACCTCGATCGAGTGTCCCTGGTTCGCCCGAATACGGCGGCCGTCGTCGCTGAACGAGAACCGCTGTTTGTCGTTAGTCGCGACGATCTCTTCCAGTTGCTCGCGCGAAATCGCCGGGCCGCTCGCGCAAATTGCTGCAAGGAGGTCCTCGACGTCGACCCAGCCGTGCCCGTCCAGGTCGATGCCGATCTTGCCCGGCCGATGTCGCAGCACGTAGCTCAGGAATTTGCTCTTTTTCTTTCTGTCGATTTCATTCATTGTCGGTACTTAGGGTCGGCGCGGAAATAACGTCGCATTATTCGGGGCAGACATACCAAC
>CAYLNH010000424.1:0-3402 GCA_964384625.1 uncultured Lentisphaerales bacterium | reverse complement strand
GTGTAGGTGACCGATCCTGAAACTCCGCACCGCAAGCTCCGACGCCGAGGCTTCGGCGCTCAAGAGGGTGCGGGATCTCTCGGCGGACCGCGAAGGGCAGTAAACCAGGGCTTACGTTCCTCTCCGGCGCTGCTTGTGATTGCGGCACATCGCAGTATCGTTCTAGCTTCCGTGTTATTAGACGATTAAGCGTAAACCAGAGAACTTGGGCCGCAGCTATGCATCATCTACGTTTCCGCCAGATTCATCTTGACTTTCACACTTCACCGGCCATCCCCGAAATCGGTGTTGCATTCGACAAATCAAAGTGGCAGGCAACGCTGCAGGCCGGCCACGTCAATTCCATCACCTGTTTTGCCAAATGCCATCACGGCTGGAGCTACCATCCGACCGAGGTCGGCCAGGTGCATCCGCATCTCGAGTTCGACCTGCTCCGCGCTCAGTTCGACGCCTGCAAAGAGATCGACGTCAACGTGCCGATCTACATCAGCGCCGGCGTCGACAACGTCGCCAGCTATGAACACCCGGAATGGCGCGAGGTCGGACCCGACGGCACCTATTGCGGCTGGGCCCGCGGCGTGATTGACGCCGGCTTCCACAAGATGTGCTTTCACAGCCCGTATCTCGACTATCTCTGCGAGCAGATCAAGGAATCCGTGCGCCTGTTCCCCGATTGCGACGGCATCTTCCTCGACATCATCAGCCACGGCCAGTGCTGCTGCCGCTGGTGCCTGGAGGTCATGGAGGAACACGACCTCGACGCGACCAGAGAAGAGGACCGCAAGGCGTGTGCCCGACTGGCGTTGCTGCGGTACTACAAAGAAACGACCGAAGCCTGCAAAGTCGACAACCCGGACATGCCGGTCTTCCACAACAGCGGCCACGTCACGCCCGGTAAACGCGATATCCTCGAGTACTTCAGCCACCTCGAGCTGGAATCCCTGCCCACCGGCGGCTGGGGCTACGACCACTTCCCGATGTCGGCCAAATACGTCATCAACCTCGAGCACGACATCATGGGCATGACCGGCAAGTTCCACACGACCTGGGGTGAGTTCGGCGGCTTCAAACACCCCAACGCCCTGCGCTATGAGTGCGCCGCCATGCTCGCCTACGGCTCCAAGTGCAGCGTCGGCGACCAGCTTCATCCGAACGGCGCCCTCGATGCAAGCACCTATGAGATCATCGGTGCGGCCTATGCCGAAGTCGAAGCCAAGGAGCCCTGGTGCGACAACGTCGAGTCCGTGGCCGATATCGGCCTGCTGCTGAATGCGGCGGTCAAAGACGATCCCGCTCGTGAGGAAGCCGCGGACGTCGGCGCCGGCCGCATTCTCCTGGAGGGCCATTTCCTCTTCGACGTGCTCGATACCGATATGGACTTCAACCGCTACAAAATGCTGGTCCTGCCCGACGGCATCCCCGTCGACAACGATCTCAAAGAACGGCTGCAGGGCTACCTGGATCAGGGCGGCAAGCTCTTCCTCAGCGGCACCAGCGGCATCGGCGCCGACGGCCCGGTCTTCGACCTCGGCGCCGAGTGGACCGGCGAAAGCAAACTCAATCCCGACTACATCCTGCCGGTTGAGGGACTGCAACCGATCTTCTGCCACTCCCCCATGGTGATGTACGCCAACTCGCAGCGCATCAAAGTCACCCGCGGCGAATCATTGGGCGACATCTACGACACCTACTTCAACCGCACGTTCAAGCACTTCTGCAGCCACCAGCATACGCCGAACAAACCGACGCCCTCGGGATTCGCCTGCGGCGTACTGAAGGGGCAGATCCTATACCTCGCCCATCCCGTCTTCAGCATCTACCGCAACTACGGTCAGGTCGCGCTCAAGGACTACGTCGTCGCCTGTCTGCGCCGGCTTCTCGGCGATGATATGACCCTGAAGACCAGCCTGCCCTCAACCGCCCGAGTGTCGCTCATGCGCCAGCCCGACGAGAACCGCTACATCCTGCACCTGCTCTACGCCAACACCATCCGCCGCGGTGGTCCCGGCGGCCGCGACCTCGAGGTGGTCGAACACCTGCAGCCACTCCTCAACACGCAAGTGAAGTTGAAGCTGCCCCAGGACGTCATGGACGTCACCCTCGAACCCCAGGGCGAACAGGCGACCGCCGCCGTTGACGGCGGCAAAGTAAAGCTCAAGATCGACCGCTTCAGTTGCCACCAGATGGTTGTGCTCAACACCTGAAGACCGCCGTTGGCAGCCGGGCCGAGCCGCTGCTGCCGACCCGGCTTTTTCCCACCTCGATGTTGCAATCGCGGGCGCGTCTAACTATACTGATAATGGACGCTGTTCAGGTCTCTTTGCGCAACGGGAACCATCAACCTGGGTTTTTCGGGAAAACAGGATCGACCGGTGAAAAAGAACGCCTTCACAATGATTGAACTGCTCATGGTGGTCGCCGTTGTCCTGACCTTGACCGTCTTGCTGCTGCCGGTGCTGCTGACCGCGTCCCAACGGGCGATGCAGACCGATTGCCGCAGCAACCAGAACCGTGTCGGCATGGCCTTGCTCGGTTGGGCGGAGGACCACGACCACCGGTTCCCGCACAACGCCCAGCAGCTCCCGACCCTGGTTGCCGTCCAGGGATCACCGCAAAACAGCGATATCCGCCGGCAACTGCTGGATTACACCTCGCAGACCCGGTCGTTCTACTGCCCCGCCTCCAAGCTGGCCGCTCCCGGCGAGCGCGACTTCGCCGCCACAGTCAGCGCCGATCATATCTGGTACTACCAGTCCTACGTCATGCTCGCCGGCTTCGACCCCACCCCGTTTGCCGAGGCCGTGCGCTTCGAGACCGTCCGCGACGCCGACTTCATCGTGCCCGCCGGCACCGACGCCGGGGCCGACGCCGTGCTGTTGGCCGATCTGGTCAAATCACATCCGGGTATGCCCTGCGGCCAACGCCACGAACCGGACGCCGGCTATCATCTCGTTGAGGGCCTCTACGGCGGCAATGTCCTGTTTGCCGACGGCAGCGTCCGCTGGCGACAGCAACAGGAGATGACCGCCCGGCTCGTACGCCGGCAACTCCACGACACCATCCACACCACCGTGTTCTTCTGGTAAGTCCACCGGCTTCCGCAAACCCCCGTCTGTGACCCAACCCCTGCCCCCACGCCGGCATTCCACCACGCCGCTGCCCCACCCCGGCCGCCGACCCGGTGTGTCGTCCCGGAAATCCGGGAGCATAAGTGATTCCGATGGATCTTCGCTGCTCTCCCAGGCAGTTGAGGCAGAGCGATATGAATATCGTGGTTCGCGACTACCGAAGCAGGGCGCGAAGAAGGCGCGGCATCACGCCTCCGATTTATTGGACGATACACTAGAGCGGAATGGCGCTGAATTAAGACGTGTTTGGGACATTTGGTCGCCGCTCCTGAGT
>CAYLNH010000423.1:0-3408 GCA_964384625.1 uncultured Lentisphaerales bacterium | reverse complement strand
TGTATCTAATTGAGCGACAATAGTTTACAGTTGTCAACCTTTAAACACGCACTCTTTTGAATTCGGCCCGAATCGAGGGCATATTTGGGTAATGCAACGACAGCGCAAAAGGAACGCCATGTGGCGAGCGACACTACTCAGCGGGTTGCTTCTGGCTCTGGTCGGCGGCGTCGGCGCCCAGGACAAAGCCAAACCGAAGTGGGACATCCAGATCGATCGCGGCGGCCGGGTGCTGATCTCGCAGGGACAGACGCGCGTCGGCATGCTGATGCCGTGCATGTTCGAGGCGGAATGGCGCTACGCCCAGTATCGCGGCACCGCCGAGGCGGCGGCCCCCGGCAAGCCGTATAAAGGCGTCATCCGGTCGCCGTCCGGCATCAACATCGACTGCTCCCTGACCGCGGAATTCCGGGACGGCGGGCTGATCCTGCAGTACGCGCTCACCCCGCAGAAGGACATCAAGATCAACGGCCTGCATGTGACCTTCGACATCCCAATCCGGGTTGTTGCCGGTCAGGGCTTCGTGGTCGACGGCCGGCAGGGGAAGTTCCCGGAGAAGCTCGGCGCGGTCCACCTGTGGAACCGTCCGGCGCAAAGCGTCACCCTGGGAACGACCGCCGGGCTGTTGCAGATGAGTCTGGCCAAGGGCACGCACGTGGTCATCCAGGACAACCGTAAGTGGGGCCCGAACGCATCGATCCGGCTGGGGCCCTCGTTCAATGTCTCCCGCATCTGGAAGGCCGGCATCACCGCGCATATCGGCGTCGCGCTGACCACCGAAGGCGGCATCAACGCCGTCGGCAAAGGTATCGCCCGCGACGACCATCAGCAGGTCGAAATCCCCGACGACCCGATCGCGCCCGATCCCGATCCCGATCCCGATCCGGACCCGACGCCCGAGCAGTCGGCCGGCGACGCCGAGTGGATTGCCCTGCCGCTCGAGCTCGATATCGAAGCCGGCTCGGCGCTCGACTTCTCGGGCTTCGGCCACCTACATCAGCCGGCCGGAAAGCTGGGACGGCTGACGGCGACGCCGGAAGGCGAATTCGTCTTCGCCAACGATCCCGAACGGCAGCCCCGGCGGTTCTACGGCGTCAATCTCGGCGGCAAAGCCCTGTTTCTGACGCCGGCGCAGGCGGACAAACTGGCCGATCGCCTGCAGCGACTGGGCTACAACGCGGTTCGCTTCCACGACTACGAGAAGCACCTCCTGGCGATCGGCAGCAACTCGATCACTCTCAATGCAACCCGGCTGGCGCAATTCGACTACCTGTTCGCCGCGCTGCGTCAACGCGGCATCTATGTCGCGCTCGACCTCTACAGCAGCCGCCCGGTCTTTGCCCGGGAGATCTGGACGACTGCCAAAGCCGGAGACGTCCTTTCCCCGGCGGAATACAAGATGCTCCTGCCGGCAATCGCCGCCGCCCGCGAGAACTGGCAGGCCTTCGCCAAGGCCCTCCTCGGCCATCAGAACCCGCACACCAGACAGCGCTATGCCGACGACCCCGCTCTGGCCTGGCTCGGGCTGGTCGACGAAGGCAACCCCGGCAATTTCATCCATCGTCTGACGCCGCCGGTGAAAGCCGCCTGGCAACGCGAGTGGAACGCCTGGCTGCTGCAGCGCTACAAAACGGCCGCCGCCGTCCGGACCGCCTGGCGCGATGATCTCGACGGCGACCCGGCGAAGGGCACGGTGGCGCTGCCGTTCAATGTTCGCGGCCGATCACCTGCCGCCCTGGACCTGGTCGCCTTCCTCGGCGCCAGGGAAGCGGCGATGGTCAAACAGTTCAAAACCTTCCTGCGTCATGAGATCAAGACGCAGGCGCTGGTAACCAACAGCAGCGGCTGGATCAACCGCCTCGGGACCCACACGGCACGCGTCGATCTCGATTTCACCGACGACCATTTCCATGTCGATCACCCGCAGTTCCTCGACAAACCCGACCAACTGCCGGCCCGCTGCCGCAACATCAACCCCATTCTCTCCGGCGCGCCCGGCGGCCGCGAAAGCGCCTTCGTCCGGTTGATGGATCGACCGTTTACCGTGAGCGCCTACAACTACTGCTACCCCGACCGGCACCGCGGCATCAGCGGCTTGCTGGCCGGCAGTCTGGCGGCGATCCAGAGCTGGAACGGCGTCTGGCGCTTTACCTACGGCACCGACCCCGAGGCCCTCTTCCAGGCGGCGCCGGCAAACTTCCAGAGCCTGGTTCGCGACCCCCTGAACCAGGCCGCCGACCGCGCCGCCATGTGTCTCTTCCTGCGCGGCGACATGGACCCCGCGCCGCACGTGACAACCATCCTGCTCAACCCCGAGACCCTCCGCCGGCAGCCGTCGCGCAACCCGAAACTGGCCCCCGACTGGCACGCTATCGCGTTCGTCAGCCGGGTCGGCACCGAATTTCGCGACCTCCCGGTGGACGCCGTGCTTACCGTCAACAACGAGCCGACGGGCATCGACCCTTACGAACGCAACGCGGGCCGCAAGCTGCTCAATCACCTCAAAGGGCTTGAGGGATTCGGCGGCAACCGCACCAACCTGCAGCGCGACATCATCCAGAGCGGCACGCAACAGTTGCTGATTGACGGCCGCCGCGGCCTGCTGGTGGTCAACACCCCGCACACCGCCGGCGGCTTCGCTCCGCGCGGCCGCGTCATCCGCACCGACACCGCGATCATCAAGATCAACAAGACCAATGCCGCCGTCTGGATCACCAGCGTCGACGGCCGGCCCTTGGGCGTGAGCAAACGAATGTTGATCACGCACCTGACGGACCTGCAGAATACCGATGCCGGGTTTGCCGAACCCGCACGCCAGACACTGACTGCCTGGGGGAAGCTGCCGCATCGCGTTCTGAACGGGCAGGCGACAATCACAATTCACTCGGAGCACGCGGCCGACCTGAAGGTGTGGAGCCTGAGTACGAGCGGCAAACGACAGCGCCCGGTGCTGGCGCAAACGCTCGAGAAGAACATGACCATCCCGCTCAAGATCAACGGGCCGAACGGCGCCCGGATCCTGTATGAGGTCTCCACGCAGTAGACCTGAGTCTGCCGCCCGGGCGCTCGGGGCAATCACCCGGCCGCACCCCATTCCCAAGCCGGAAAGGGCAGTCCATGACAAAACCATGCATCTGGGGCCTGGCGCTTTCGCTGCTGCTCCCAACCGCCGCCACGGCGCAAACGCCCGAAACCCCGGGCTGGCACGCCCGCGTCGACGCCGGCGGGCGCGTCCAGCTCTTGCACGGCCGCCGGAAGATCGGCACTATTGCGCCCGGACTCTATGAAGACGGCTGGCGCGGCGCCGGCTACAAAGGCAGCAGCCGGCCGCCTGACCCCGGCAAGCCGCATCAGGGTATTAATACGGCATGCAAATAGGCGACACTCGTCATGCTGCTGCATATGCGA
>CAYLNH010000422.1:0-3419 GCA_964384625.1 uncultured Lentisphaerales bacterium | reverse complement strand
CGCTATGGTGCGGCTCTTGCCAACGCCAAGGGATGACCTACAGAACTGACATGCGACCCATCGTCCCCTGCAGGCGGACTCACGCGGCCGAAAAGGGAAGCAAAATCATGAAGGACAGTCTTCAATTTGCCGGCGTTGCCGGGCCACTCCCGCGCCTCACAAACCGTCAGGTCCGAAAACCATGTGGGAGTCGTCCCGCACAGCGGGATGGGCCGCAGGCCGACTTTGGTGCGCCGAATCCGACTGACCTGATTGAGCCGGCCCACGTTATCGGGACCACGGAGCTCCTCGCAAACCGTCAGGCCCTGGGTGCGCCGTATTGCATACGGCTCCGATCCCATTGACTTTGTTCAGCCGGCTCACGTTGCTCGGATTCTCTCACGCCCCGCAAACCATCAGGCCCGACCGGCTCCATCCAGCCCTCGAGATCTCTCGATACCTATCTACATCTGCCGCGAGAAGATCCCCCAGGCTGAGCTTGGGGTCTCTTCTCGGGAAGCAGGAACCTGATCTCGCACCCATCGGTCGGAGTAAGCCCCAACAACGAATCGTGACCGGCCGTACTCAGTCTTCGCGGGGAGACACGGCCAAGTTACGCTTCTTTGCCTCGCGGGCGCGGCTGACGAGGACCGAAACAATCAGGACAATTCCCCCGACAAGCCCAACCAGATAGCTTGCCGAATGCACCCAGAGGTCAGTGATGAAGGCAACGTGCCGATCTTGCGGTACGCGTGAGGCAAGCGGTTCCAGCAGCCAAACCTTGCCGTTCGCGGCGAGTCGGTTGCCGATGCCACCGGCAACTGCCGCACAGGCGCCGCACACCAGCAACAGAACGGCGATGGGCTTGATCAGTTGCACTGCAGTTCGTTTTGGCCAACAACCGACGCGTGCTGCCAGTCCGAGGGGAATTCCAAGGATCACGCCAACCCACCACGTCGCCGCCACGCCCCAGCCCAAGGCCAGCAGCGTCGGCGATGTCGTGTCAAACAGCGGCGCATGCCCGATCGTGAAATACTCCACACAAATCCGCGCGGTCACCTGGTCATGGACGATGCCATACAGCACGCACGACAACACACTCAACCCAAGGATCCGGTAGAATTGCATGACACCACTATCACGCGGTGTCGGGCCGAAATGCAAGGTCTCGACGCTGAGAAGTGAAGGCAGGCGCCATTGCGGTCGAGACGACCGTGGGTGCGGGGATGCAGATTTTTCTTGCGGACCGCACAATAATGCGTGGATGCAGGCGTTCTTCGGGCAAACGGAACTGGAAGCAACAATCAACCGGAGAGCCCCAAGGAGTTCCAACCATGAAAGCCACCCTCATCCTCTCTCTACTCGTCGTTTTCGGCCTCGCGCTCAGTGTCAACGCTCAGGATGGCCCGCAACCGGGGCCGAAGGGCCGTCGGGGTCCGCGGCCGGGAATGCATGGCCCGCGGGGGCCCTTGCATAAGAAGGCCCTCGAGAAACTCGACAAAGACGGTGACGGCAAGATCAGCGATGAAGAGCGCAAAGCCGGCCGTGAGGAGTTCCTGAAGAAGCACGACACCGACGGCGACGGCAAGCTGAGCGACGCGGAGAAGGACGCCATCCTCAAGGCGCACACCGCCGAGTTCGTCCAGAAGCATGACACCGACAGTGACGGCAAACTGTCCGTCGAAGAACTGACGGCGGCGCGCAAGGCGCAGATCGGCAAGTTCCGGGAGCATATGGGCAAACGCCGCGAGCAGATGCAGAAGCGGCGCGGCGAGCGCCGCGAAAAGGCGCTGGAGCAGTTCGACAAGGACGGCGACGGCAAGCTCAGTGAAGAAGAGCGGCAGGCGCTCCGCGATCATATTCAGAAGACGCGCCGGGAACACGGAAAAGACCGGCCGGAGTAGATTCCGGTTCCAAACCTGCGCGTCCCGCTTCGTTGGCGGGGCGCGCCTTTGGCGTTTCCGGACCGCCGATTGTATTGGACCGGCGGAGGAATTACAATAAGAAAAAGGTGTTGCCCTGACGTTGTCAGGGTGGGAACCAAACGAGGAAGCAAAGCAATGAGAACACTGAGTTTCGTCTTGATCCTGTTGCTCGCCGGTGGTGCGGCCTTCGCCCAGGGGCAGCGTGGCGGTCGCGGGCGCGGTTGGGGTATGGACGCGGAAACCGTGAAGAAACACGACAAGGACGGCGACGGCAAGCTTAACGCCGAGGAACGCCGGGCGGCACACGAGGACATGCGCCAACGCTGGCAGGAACGCGCCAAGAAACGGCGCGAGGAGATGATCAAGAAGTACGACAAAGACGGTGACGGCCAGCTCAACGACAAAGAAAAGGAAGCCGTTCGGGCCGACTATCGCAAGCGCGGCGAGAAAATGCGCCGGGACTGGATGAAGAAATACGACAAGAACGCCGACGGCCGGATCGACGAAGATGAGCGGCTGGCCGTTACCCGCGACATGCTCCAGCGCATGAAGGAGCGGATGGGCGATCAGTTCACCCAACGCTTTGACGCCGACGGCGACGGCGAGGTCACGGACGACGAGTTGAACGAGGCGGCGAAGAAGATGCAGCAGCGCTGGCAGAAGTTTGCCCGCGGCCGCGGCGGTGCCGACGCCGATCGGCGGGCCGAAGCGTTCGACCTCGACGGCGACGGCCGGGTCAGCCCCGGCGAGCGCGATCTGGGCGAAGGCTCGCTGGACGACGATTTCCACGGGGTCCTGTAGGCCGACTTACTTCT
The DNA here is from genome assembly GCA_964384625.1 of uncultured Lentisphaerales bacterium. Taxonomy (GTDB): domain Bacteria; phylum Verrucomicrobiota; class Lentisphaeria; order JABSQK01; family JABSQK01; genus CAYLNH01. The sequence continues at coordinate 700 of CAYLNH010000422.1, read as the reverse complement.
CTTCGGACATCTCCCGGCGCCCGGTCTTTTCGGCTTGCTCCCAACCGCCGGCATACGTTGCACCCTGACACTGACGCATTACGGGCTCGCCGCGGGCGCATATCAGTTCCGTTGGTCGTTCTCTCGCACCGCGGCTGGAGGCGCGCAAGAGTGTGAGATGCATTGCCGGTCCCGCCATCGGTGGGCTTGTCGGCGCATGTTGTTCTGCTGCCACTCTCAAAAGTTGAGGATGCGCGGTCGTCTCGACCGCGGCCACGAACGGAACGGCTGGCGGCATTGCGCGGTCGAGATCCCGACTCCCAGGAGGTCGGGACGGCCACGAACGGACGCAGACCGTTGGAGACGGTCCGCAGGACTTCTGTCGGCGGAATGTTGTTTTCGATGCTCAAGACCCCGGGTCGCTTGACGGGCCGGTGAATGAGTTCATTCGGGAAAGGCTGTTCCAGGAATGAGCTTTTTCACCAGGCGGATAAACCACCTGGGGGCGTCTGGTCGAACCGATTGCCGGCAGCAAATGCCTGCAGAACCGACAGGCCCCCGCTATAGCATTTCCAAAAAAACTATAGCCGCTAACACGGCAGGGCCTACTACAACGCCTTCAGCGTTGAACCGTATCTCCCCCCATCCTGGGGTAGGCTTCGCCAACGTACCTGTTTACCGCGCCTCAAACTGAGGCTGTAATTTTTTTCTTCATCAGCGC
>CAYLNH010000421.1:0-3454 GCA_964384625.1 uncultured Lentisphaerales bacterium | reverse complement strand
TTGGTATGTCTGCCCCGAATAATGCGACGTTATTTCCGCGCCGACCCTTAGTATCATCTGGTACGAGACCGACAAACCACTGGACCCGGAACAGAAGGGGGCGAACTTTGGCGCTGACGGCCGGTACCTGCTGCAGACCGGCGCCTACGACAACTCCTCCTGCATGATCCTGGACGGCTCGACCGGCGGCATCCTGGCATTCAGCCCGTTCAAACTCGAGCGCGGCCGGGACTACCGTGTTCGTGCCGAAGTGGACGGTCATTATCTTCGCCTGCTGGTGGACGGGCGCAAGCTTTGCGAATACCGCCGCGAGTTCCCCTTCACCAGCGGCTACTTCGGCATCTACCTGTTCTACAGCGGCAAGGTCGTTGACGACGTCGCGGTGTTCTTTCGCGGCGGCGCCGAACTGGTGCCGGCGACCAAGGGCGGCGACGCGCTGTATCGCCATGGACAATACGAAGACGCACGCACCGAGTACCGCACGGTCGAGAAATCGGTGAACAAACCAACACTCCAGGAAGAAGCCCGCTACAAACAGGCGCTCTGCCTGCTGCAGGAAGACAGGGATCAGGCGGCGTACGAAATCCTTGAAGGCCTCGAAGGCACGAGCGTCGACACCTATGTCCAACGGCACCTGCTTCAGCGCGACTACGCCAACGGCCGACACCAGGCGGCGCTTCAGCGCATGCGCGCTCTGTACACAGACGGCAATGAACAACAGCGAACCACGGTGCATGCCATGTGGGAGGCCTTCGTCGGCAATATGCGACGCCGGGGGCGCCTGCGGGAACTGCAGCCGTATTTGCGGATGCGCGAAGACCTGTTCCCGCAAGAGCCCATTCATTTGCTAAATGTCGGTTTCATCCAGCGCAGCTCCGGCAACCACACTGCGAACGCTGCCGATCCACGCATGCCGGCGCCAATCGCCGCCGGGGCCCGGATGTGGCTGCGTCGCTACGAAGAGGTGCCGCAACTGTTCCCGGAGCTGGAACAGCAGGCCGTCGACGCCTTGGTATTTCTGGGCCGTTGGCAGGAGGCCGCCCGGCGCTATCCCCACCAATGGCAACAGAGCGGCGCCCATCATCTCTACAAGTCCCGGCAGTTTGACTTGGTCCTTGAGCACTTCCCCAAAAGCATGCAGGCGGCCCGGGTCCTGCTCTGCCGCGGGCAGTACAAACGGATCCTGGCAGAGCACCCAAACCAAGACAAGATCTGCGCCGTCGCCCTGATCCGCCTGGGACGCTACGACGAAGTCTTGAAACGCTACCCCGACAACGACCGACTCTGTGCCGACGCCCTGTTGGCCGCCGGCCGCTGGGAGGAATTGATCACGAAATACCCCAAAGACTTCGACAACCATGTTGCGGCCTTGCTGTGGCTTGGTCGTGATGAAGAGATTCTCAAACTGAAGCGACTGTTCAAGCCCAATCGGACCTGGATCTTCGCGCATTTGGGGCGAATGCCGCTTCTGCAAAAGCGCTTCTCCACAAAGGACCCGGTCTGCATGCGGACACTCTTGGACAGTGGACGTTTCGATCAGATCTTCAAGAACTACGCCTTCTCCCCCCGCTTCCGCGCGTCGGCACTGATTGCCGCCGGCCGGGCATCAGAGATCGAACTGGCGACATTCGGCAAGAACAACTGGTATGCCGCGCGACTGGCCCGGGGCGACACGCAGGGCATGCTCGAGGAACTGGACCTTTCAGTCGGCAATCGCGCGGAGTTGCTCTACCGCCGGGGAGACTACGAAGCCGTCGCCGCCGGCTGTCGCGACATCGAGTTCTTCACCACCTGCGCCCTGTTGCGTTTGGGACGCCTTGAGGAAGCACGGCTTGAAGCCGCGAGTGATATTCATTGCCGCCTGCTCGTGCTTCAGTTTGCCGCGCTCGAACAAGCCGCCACCGGCGACATCGCTGCCGCGCGTCGCGAACTCGACAGCATCAGCGATGTCACCGCCGGTTTCGCGGACGACACACAGATCTTCAATCACTTCCTGCTGCCGGCGTTCCTGGCTCATCTCGACGGCGACAAGGAGGTCCTTCACAAACGACTCCAGGAGGTCCTTGCGAAGCACCGCGGCGTCTTCCAACAGCGCCTCTGGCATGCGGCCGCTGTACTGGCCGGCAAGGTCGACATGAAGGAGTTCCGGCAACAACCAGCCAAACGCTGGCTGCCCGCCGACGAGGCGCTCTACACCTTGCTCAAAGCGGAGGTCGACGGTGACCGCCAGTCGGCGCGAGCCGCCGGTCAACGCTACCAGCAACTCCCTGGGCACCAGCGCCCGGTCAACCCTGTTGTGGATCGCTTCATCCAGTGGCGGCTGAGCGGTAACTGACGACCCGGACAGGACACCGCCGAGAATCGGCTCAGGGAAAACGTAGTTTCTCGGTGCCAAAACCTGAAACCGGAACACCCGACATGCGGCTGCCAATCTGGATGGGACGTCACACGCCTGAAAGAATCCATTGCCCCAGGAATGGATCGCAGTAACAGTAGTCCGTGCCGCTCCGAAAGAGTATACCTTTCTTGACCAGGCTGTTCATGGCCCGCTGCACCGAACTGCTGTGCGCAATCCCCGTCAGCGCGATGAACTCGGCTGAAAGATTTGAGCTGCCGCGGCATTCCGCCAGGGCTCGGAGGCAGTCCATCTGCTGACCAGTCACCCCTGTAAGATAGGCCTCAAACGAACGGCGTTCACTGCAGAAAACCCGGTGGATGCCGAGATCAATTGTCAATTCGGAAATCTTCTCTCCTTCGTCCGTCGCATCCCAGATGGCCTCGCACAGTCGTTGCACATCCCCAGGCACATCGAAGGCACGGTCGATGATCATCTCAAGAACGGCAGCAGCAGCGGACCGTCCGCCGGAACGGAACTTGCGCTTCAAGAAACGGACAAACGGCACCCGTTCCAAAGGACCGATGTTCAGTCGAGCGGCGGATTTACAGAATGCCGAAGCCGGATGCACCGGCTCGCGGGGGCCGTGGCGGGGATATCCGAGACGATCACCGTGTCGCGGTTGGGCCGGTAGGCGCAGTTCAAGACGCGGCCGACGGCAGGGACGTCGAGGAACGCGCCGAGGTCCATACGCATGGCATTGCCGGCGGCCGGCTTGCCGCCCGGACACAGCGGGCGAGGTCTGCTTTGCCGTGGTCAAGCCAGAGGATGTCGGACTTGCCGGTGCCGGTTGAACCCCACTGCACCCCCTTCAGGCTTGCGCCTCCCCGACCGTTCCCGGGGCAGGTCTGCCGGCCAACCCCAGGCAGCCAACAGTCACGCCCCGCACGCCGTCAGGTCCGGGCCGCTCGTCGCCCCGGTGAATACGTTCATCAGGGAAGGAGACGGCCCCACGATCCCGCTTTTCGGGCGCTGGGAAGCCGCCTTCCCAGCGCCCGAAAAGCGGGGTGAGGGCTTGCAGCCACTGATGAACTTCTTCACCAGGCGGATAAACCGCCT
>CAYLNH010000420.1:0-3456 GCA_964384625.1 uncultured Lentisphaerales bacterium | reverse complement strand
GCTGCCGCGGACCCGGCCGCAGCCGCCCCGGAACCGGCCGCAGCTGCCCCGGAACCCGCGCCGCCCGCCCCGGAACCGACGCCGGAACCGGAACCCGTCGCGGCGGCCCCGGAGCCCGCACCCGAACCGGAATCCACGCCCTCACAGGAGATTTTCAGCACTGAAACGCCTTCGCAGGAACTGCGGCCACCGGCAACTGACGCGGAAACCGTGGTCAAAGAACCCGCGCCGGGCACGCAACCCAAAGAGCCCGAAGAAGAACCGTCCGGTCTCGAGGCCGCCGCGGCGGCGGCTTTCGCCGCCGGCGCTGCATTGGCTGATTCCCTGAAGGATGACGATAAACCGACACAGGAGGCGCCCGCGCCTGCACCGGAGCCCGAACCGGAGCCCGAGCCTGAGCCGGAACCGGAACCGGAACCGGAACCCGAGCCCGAGCCTGAGCCGGAACCGGAACCGGAACCCGAGCCTGAGCCGGAACCGGAACCGGAACCCGAGCCGGAGCCCGAACCGGAGCCCGAACCCGCCGCGGTGGTGCCGGAGCCAACCCCGGAACCTGAGCCACAGGCGCCGGAACCCCAACCCAAGCCCGCCGCGCCGGACAAGCCGGTCGCGCCCGTACCGGAACCGGCTGCCGCCGATTCTCCGTCAAAGGAATGGAACGCCAATCAGACGTATCAGCTTGCCCGTAAAGGCGAAGCCGAAGGCGAAATGGAACCGAAAGTAACGGTCCCGCCGCCCGACGGCAAAATGCCGCCCGAAGGCATCCTGCTGAACGACACCGACACCACCAAGATGCCCATCCCGGGCGGTCAGCCGACACCGACGCCGGCCGCCGGCAGTATGGATGAAGTCAAAGCTCTCGGTGAAGAGGTGTTCAAAGACGAAGAAGAGGAATCCCTCGAATTCGCGCCGAAGGAAGCTCCGCCGTCGAAGGAAGTCGATATCTCCTGGCGCAGCAAAGCGCCCGGCGGCATCAACATCAACCGCGGGACGGAAGAGCAACTTGCCAAACTCAACGGCGTCGGCCCCGTGCTGGCCCAGGCGATTATTGCCCACCGCCAGGCGAACGGTCCCTTTACGGAGCTCAAACAGCTCAGAAACGTGACCGGTCTGGGCGCAAAGACCTACAAGGATATGGTTGGCTTGAGTACCCGCAGCGACCTGCGGACCGCTGAGCTGAAGCTCAACCAGATGCTGTCGATCGAGGAAGAGACGGTAAACCTGTCTACCGTGGCTGAGGCCGCCCTGAAGAAGTTCAAGCTCGCCGGGATCTTCCTGGGAGACGCCGGCGGGATGCTGCTGGCAAAGGCAGTGGCCGAAGACAAACTGAGCAAATTCGCCGACAGCCTGGTGGCCGTCGCGCCGCAGCTCTACAAACGCGGCCGTCGTTCGCTTACGCAGGCCGGTTTGCCCGCTTCGGACATGTTCACCTTTTTCCTCGGCAAGCACGCCGTCACCTTTGCCGGTTCGGACCGGGTCTTTGCCGCGCTGATTCATGACACGCAATACCCGAATCAACGCCAACTGAAGAGCACCCGGAAACTGGTTCAGGAACTGGTCTGGTACTGTTCCAGCCGGGCTGTCCTGTAAACCTTTGCATTCGGATCAATCCGGCGCCCGCAAGCAGTCCTTGTTTGCGGGCGCTTGCGTCTTGATCGCGTTGCGGCAATTTGACGTTGCATTCGACCTCGCAGATAGTATATTGATTGCTGATGCTGTAGCTAGCGTGTAGGTTGCTGGTACGGCGCCGGATGGTATAGGAACAGGACGTCCGGGAGGCCGTTTAACTGCAAGAACTGATCGAGTGAAGTAGATGTTTGCCCGATGCCAGCCTTAGCGGAGATAGGTAAATTCCGACGCTTGGCCGAACTGTTTGTGTTGGCCATGAAGGTCGATATGCTGATCTCGGCCGAGCAGAATATGACCGCTGTGGCCTCGCTGATGGAATATGGTCTGAGCGAGCGCCAGGCGGAGAGCTTTCTCAATTCCGGCTTCGACAAGCTGGACCGCGGCCTGATTCGCTCGCCGGAGCAAACGCTGGAAGCGGTGGCCATAGCCTTCCGTCCCCGCGACCATGGCTATATCCTGGGACAGGTCCAGGCGATCCTGGAGCAGAAAGAGATTACCGACAAGGTCCAGAAGTTCTTCGACCTCTGCTGCAAGTACCTGTACCACGAAGAATACTACACCTGATCCGGCGGGACCGTCACGCTCAAGCTGTTCAACACACCCCTGCCGTTGAACAGTTCCACCACCGACACCGATCCCAGCTTGACGTTGAACAACAGGTACTGCCGCAGGCAGAGCCCGAGAAAGTGGCAGACCAGGCTGCGAATCACCCCGCCGTGCGTCACCACCGCGATACTCTCTGCCGGATCGGCGGCGAGATCGGCGGCGACCGCCTTGATCCGGTTCAGGAATGACTGCAGCCCCTCGCCCTCGGGAAACACAAAAGCCGTGTCGAAATCGTACCACCGGTCCACCAGTTCCGGGTCGCTCTCGGCGATCTGATCGAAGGTCTTCCCCTCCCACCGGCCGAAGTTGATCTCCCGCAGGTCTTCGACCACCGTGGCCGGCAGTCCCGGCAACGCGAGGTCCGCCGTCTGCCGGGCCCGCTGCATGGGACTCACCCAGACCGCATCGGGCTGGAGCGCCTGCAGCAGAGACGCCAGCCGCCGGGCCTGTGCCTCCCCGTTCTCGTTCAGCAGCAGATCGGTGCTGCCGATAAACTGCCGGTGGCCGGCCGGGCCGATCGCGCCGTGCCGCACCAGGTAGAGTTTGCTCGCCATAGTCGTGCTTCCTTCCCGCCCCATGGTCCGGGATGCCCGTACGATACCGCGCCGCATCGGTCGCGCAATGCAGCACGGCACAGTTTATCCGCGCCCGCCTCCGGACTGCAGCCGACGATGCGGTCGAAGGCCCGGCACATGCGGCGATACGGCAAACGAGCCCCCGTCAAGTTCATCAGCGTTGGGCGTCCACACCGCAGCCGCAAAAACGAGCACAATTCCCAATCGCTGCAGATGCCTCGCGGGCAGTTGCTGATCCCCTGGCTGACACTCATTGTACTATAGCACAACACCCCCGGCTGCAGCCAGGGGGATCGTTTCGCGGCAGGAATTGCGTCAATGACGGAGTGTAGCGTCTGCCGGCGCTGCACCACCTTCAGGTCAAGCCTGTCGGCGCCTGAAAGGCAGCACGCAGGGGCCGCTCCCCGTGACTGACGCCTTACCTCCGGGCCTCATTCCGGGGCGCATGTCACTTCCGTAGGTGTTTCCTGCCGGCAATTGGCTCGATCTTACGACCCCAGGCGGTCTACCCGCCTGGTGAAGAAGTTCATTCGTGGCTGCAAGCCCTCACCCCGGCGCCCGAAAAGCAGGATCGTGGCGCCGTCTCCGTCCCGTAATGCGTCAGTCACGGGGTGTTGGTGAATCGTAGTCAGTGTTTGGGCGGATT
>CAYLNH010000419.1:0-3542 GCA_964384625.1 uncultured Lentisphaerales bacterium | reverse complement strand
CCCCGGCCATTGAGTGGCTGACAATTACTCCCAACGGGCAATCCACACTCCAGTGGATAAACATTCCCAAGGCCTGATCGGCAAACCAATCCAGGCGATCCTGTTTGTTCGGCATGGCAATTCCTTCTTGACTCTTGTGCGGTTTCTTGAGGCTTTCCGGCAGGCGCGACGCGGTCAGCGCCGCAGGCGCACACCGAGGCCGTGGACGAACGCCGGAAGCTTCAGTTTGCCGTCGCTCACGGCGGGGTCAGCGGTCGGCATCGGTTCGGCCGGCCAGGTCTGGATCCAGTTGCCGCCGCCGGCCGCAATCTTGAGAGAACTGAAATCGACGGTCATCCCGTCGACCACCGGGGCCGGCGTGTGATCGCGCAGGACACGGTCCCAGCGGTCGGCGCGGCTGCGGACCCACAGCAGGACATGCTGTCTGCCGGCCAGCGCCAGGATCCAGGCGTCGTCGGTGGACAGATCGTGCGGCTCGAAGTCCTCGGCGTCCAACTGCAGGCCGTTGACAAAGGCGCGCATGGGCGCCAGGTGATGCCAGAGGTTGTGGGGTTCGACGTAGTGTTCCCAGAACCAGGAGTGCCCGGAGCCGGCGGCGCCGGCGAAGAACGGGGCAAAGACGAAGTCGTGCAGCAGCAGGCCGTCGTGATCGACGCGATAGAAGCGGAACTGGCCGGTGTGGTTGTCGTTGACCGCACCGGTTTCCGCGAGGAGGATCGGCCGGTCCGGCCGGCGGGCGCGCTGCACCGCATCAATGGACAGCGCCACGGGATCGGTATGACAGATCTCCAGGCGGGCGCCCTGGTCGAGATAGCGATGGACCTGCTGGAATTCCATTTCGTCCATATGGAAGTCGTGGTGCTGGGACACCTTGTTGTCGCTGTCGAAACTGCCGAGCGAGTTGACCACGAGGTTGCGGGGGCTGCGTTTCTTCAACTCCGGCAGCATCGCCCGAGTCCACGCACGCGGGATGCTCCAGTCGCCGGTGCGACAAGCATTGATCTCGTTCCAGAGCTCCCAGCACATGACGGTGGGGTCGTCGCCGTAACGGGCGGTATAGGCATCGACCTTCTGCAGCCAGAGCTCGCGCCAGCGCGGCGATTCAAACCACTCGGCGATGTCGGCCGGAGCCGGGCCGCCGGCGGGATCATGGATCTCCTTGCAGAAGGCCGGGTGCGTCTGGCGGAAGGTGTGATACGGCGAGCCGGCGTCAACGTGACGGAAGTGCTCAAGGCAGAGCTTGAGTCGGATGCCGTGGGTACGGGCGAGTTCGATGATCGCGTCGAGCCGGGCGAAGGCAGCCAGGTCCAGGACCGCGGCCGTCTCGGTCTCGACGTTGAGCGCCGGGCTGGAACACCAGATGCGGGTGAAATTGCCGCCCGCCGCGGCCATCGCTTCGAACCACCGGCGGAAGTCGGCAAGCCCCATGGTCGTGCGGTCCTCGGTGGTCTCGAACTCGGTACCCTTGGACTTGCGGTAGTAGACCGGCCAACAGAGGTTGATGCCGATCGGACAATAGGAACTGCCGTCGCTGAAAACGAAGTACCGCGAGTCGCGATCGCTGACGCCGACGTAGCCCGGGTGTTCGGCGGCTTCGACGTCGAGAGCGCCTTCTTCGACGACCACGCCGTCGGCATCCACGGCCTGCCAGCTGCAGGCGCCGGCCTGGTCGGGGGTAAAGCGGACCGCCGGCACAACGTCGCCGATTGGTTCGATGGATTCGTAGCCGTGGCATTCATACACCAGACGGGTCGGCTGGTGCTGGAACACAGGTCGCTCTACCCGGCTGCCGCCGGCCTGAGTGAAGATCACGGCGGTGACCTTGCTGCCGGCGGCGAACTCGTGATGCCAACGGCCGTATTGTTGAATTGCGTTCATGACTGTCTTTCTTCAGTGGTGTTTCGGAAAATCATCAAACCGGCGCCGGGCCGCCCTGCAGTTTTTCGCGCTTCTGCCGCCAGCTATCGACGCGATCGCCCTTTTGTTTGCGGGCCTCAACGGCCCAGGCCGGCGTCTCCGGCGGCTTGGGAATGGCGTCGTGGCGAAACGGGTCGTCGGTGGCTTCGAGCCAGTCGTCCAGCCGCCGGCGCAGGTCTGTAAGGACCTCCTTATAGGCCGGGTCGGCGGCGACATTGACGACCTCGTTCGGGTCGAGGACGATGTCGTAGAGCTGTTCTTCCGGGACCATGACCTGGTCGTCGCCGGCTTGTTTCAGACAGGCGTGCGCCGCGCCGCCGTCGGCGCTGTATGCCAGTCTCGACAGCTCAGTGCCGACGCGGCGGATGTAACGATGGCGAACGGTGCGGACCGAGCGCAGCGGGCGATAGGCGCCGTGATAGTTCTGTTCGGTAAAGACAGCATCCCGCACGGTCGCTTGCGGGTTGCGCACCATGGGCATCAGCGACGTGCCTTCGGCCCAGTCGGGCGGTTCGATGTCGAGCCATTCGCACAGCGTCGGATAGAGATCGATCTGATGCGCCAGGCCGTCGACCACCTTGCCGCCGATAAAGCCGTAGGGGCCGCGCATGATCATCGCGATGCCGGTGCCGCGATCGTTCAGGTTCACTTTGACGCCGGGCAGTCCGGGGCCGTGATCGGTGGTGAAGATCAGCAGCGTGTCGTCGGCGATGCCGGCTTCGTCGACGGCAGCCATAATCCGGCCGACATGGACATCCAGGTAGCGCGAGGCGCGGTACTGCATGGCGGCTTCCCAGCGGGTCGCGGGGGTGTCCGGCAGATGCGGCAGCGGCCGGACATAGCGCCAGTCGAGCACGCCGAAGAGCTCATAGGATTTGCAGAACGAATAGTCCCAGCGGCTGTGATGCGCCAGGCCGTGGCCGATCGACAGGAAGAACGGCTTGTCGTGTTCGGCTTTGATGTAGGCCTCCGCCTTGCTCGTGACCTCTTCTTCCACGGGCAGACCGCCGTCGCCTTCGAGCTGCAGCACGCGGTCATAGGGCAAACGCGCAATCTCCGCCGGCGTCGACCCGACAACGTGCTGGCCGCCGCAGAGGACGGATTCAAAGCCCTGCTCATGGAAGAACCCGGCCATATGACGCGAGTAGTCGTTGAGCAGCCAGCCCTGATTGGTCAGACCGTACATGCCGCACTGGTGCGGATACTGCCCGGTGAGCAGGGCGGCGCGTGACGGCGAACAGGTGGGCGCGGCACAGAAGGCGTTGCGGAACAGTACACCTTCCTCGGCGAGTCGCTGCAGATTTGGGGTTTGCACCGGATAACCGTACGGCTGCACGTATCGGCCGATGTCATGGGTGTGCAGGTAGATGATGTTCAAGGTAAGAGCTCTCCCTCTCAGCGGTTCGTTTCCACCGTGCGCCGGGTATTTGTCCTGTCAACTCGAGGCAACTCAATTTCCCGCCCGAGGCGGAGGACCCGCTGGCCCGGGCATTCAAAACCGGTTTCCATATCCGACGACTTGGATCACGCGGAAAGACTCCGATGAGCGGTTCGGATTGAACCAGCATGAGCAGTTGAGACAACTGCAGCTAGTGCGCCTGTGAGTGCACGACATCAGAGAGGTG
>CAYLNH010000418.1:0-3557 GCA_964384625.1 uncultured Lentisphaerales bacterium | reverse complement strand
AGTCGGGGATGCGCGGTCGAGACGACCGCGGCCACGCTCGGAAGCAGACTGTCTGCGACGGTCCGCAGGACTTCTGTCGGGTGCATCAATGCTCAGTATCCAAGTGAGGGACATCCGGAATCCGTACTTCGTCATTCTGCATTGGTCATTCGTCGGTTGGGTGTTTTCTGGGCAGACTACGCCCCCCAGAGCTTTGCGATCTCCGTCGCTGTGGCTTTGAGTTGCTGCAGCAGCCGTTTCTCTTCCGATTTCGTGCAGCGCGGCAATGGCAGCGTCGTGCCGAGTGCGGCTCGGATCTTGCCGGAAGCATCGCGTACCGGCACGGCGAGAGCCACAACCTGCGAACCCGTTTCTTCGCGGCAAACCGCGTAGCCTTGTTTCGACACCTGGACCAGGTGATCCAGGAACGCCGCCGGGTCGGTAATCGTCCTGGGGCCGCGTTTGGTGAAACGCAGACGTTTACAGATCTCCTCCTGCTCCGGGCGCGGCAAGGCGGCAAGGAGGACCTTGGCGGTGGCCATTGTGTGCAGCCGATCCGGATCGTAGGGCTGGGGGTTCGCCATCAACGTGCGTTCGGCGCGTACTTCACAAAGCGGCATGAGTAAAGCGCCGCGCAGTTCGGCCAACAGGGCGTACTCTCCCAGTTTTGCGCTGAATGCCAAAACGGCGTTGCGGGCCAGCGCCGCCGGGCCGCTGCCGCCCAGCCACCGTTGCGCCAGGGCGGGCAGTTTCGGGCCGATGGTATAGGGCTGGCCGCGGCCGTTCTGGGCGACCAGTCCGTGGGTTTGCAGGGTGCGCACAAGGCTTTGCGCCGTTTGCGGTGCCAAACCGAGTTGTTCGGCCAGCGTCGACAGGTTCAACCCATCCGCCTGCTGCACCAGTGTCTCCAGAATAGCCACGGCCCGATCAACGGACTGCACGGTCCGCGGCTCCTTCGATTTCTTCGCACTTGCTCTTGACATCGCGACCCTCCGCGTCATATTAATGTTATTATCGTACTAAATACGACAATATCGTATTTGGTGCGGGTGTCAAGGAACATGCGGACCAAAATTGGAGAAATCGCTGATTTTGGGACGGGAACAACAAGGGAAAACGCCCACTCCACGTGGCGGAGGTCCAACATGACGACCAAGCTCAACGCCGAAATTATCAAACAGCAAGCCCGAAACGCCGGTGCCGATCTCGTCGGGATCGCGGCTGCGGAACGTTTTCAATCCCTCCCAGCGGATCGTAATCCGCTGGCGATCTTTCCCGAATGCCGCTCGGTCATTGTCCTTGGCCGGCGCATCCTGCGCGGCGCGATCCGCGGGGTTGAGGAAGGCACAAACTTCAGCAGTACCTACGGACACTTCGGCTTCCGTTGGCTTGAGGACAATTTTCTGTCGCAGACGACTTACGATGTGACCTGCTTCATGGAAGCCAATGGTGCGGAAGCCGTGCCGCTGTTCGGTTACACGCCTGACGGCATGCCGAAAGGCCAGGCGGTAGCGCCCGACAAACCGGAGCCGAACGTGATCATTGACCTTGATTTCGCCGCGCAGGCCGCAGGCTTGGGCGAAGTGGGGCTCGGCGGTTTCTTCATCACCCCGGAATACGGCACCCGCCAGCGGTTCGCCACGATCTTGAGCGACATTGAATTTGAAGCCGACCCGGTCAGCGCCAAGTCGATCTGTGCCGACTGCGGCGCTTGTGCCGAGGCCTGTCCGCTGGGCGCCATTGACGTGACCAACACCAAGACCGTGGGTGTGCCGGGACATGAGATGCAAGTGGCCACGGTTGATTACACAATCTGCCGCTCCTGCCCGAACGGCGCCATGCGCGGACCGGGCCGGGGCAATCGTCCGGACCGGTGTGCGGCCGCGTGCGGTCGTGCCTGCCTGGTGCAGCTGGAGGGCGCCGGCAAGTGCGGCAACAGCTTCGAGCAGCCCTTCCGCAAGCGGAAGGCCTGGGCTTTGGATGCTTTCCACCGCCCCATTGAAACGGCTGACACCGGCAACCCGGCCTTCAGCGGGTGCGGCAAGACCACCGATCTGATTGGTCAGAAGCAGAACTAACTGTTGCCTGTCGCAAGACAAGGTCTCCCAGAGGAAATGATCCGATGAAACTGACAGCTGAAATGGTCAAGGAAGCGGCGTTTGACGCCGGCGCCGGCGATATCGGCATTGCCAATATCGAGCGCTTTGCGAATGCGCCGCGAAAGATGCATCCGAAGAATATCTTTCCGGACTGCAAATCTGTTATCACCATTGTGCAGCCGATTCCGCGCGGCGTCTATCGCGGCATCACGGAGGGCACCCATTGGCCGAACTACTCGTTCTACGGCTACAACCGCTTGAACACGCTGTTCCGACCGAAGGTCACCTTTGCTACAGCCTGCTTCATTGAAGACCACGGCTGGGAAGCGACCCCGGTCTATCCGGGCGTCCCCGAACGACCGGGCGTGCGGCAAGCCGTGGCGCCGGGACGGCCGGAGCCCGAGATCAACATCAACGTGCGCATCGCCGCGGTCGCCTGCGGTGTTGGCGAGATGGGCTGGTCAAAGGTCTTCCTGCACAAGAAATTCGGGCCGCGCGTGCGGTTGGGCACGATCCTGACGGACGCCGAGTTGGCGCCGGATCCGCTGCTGGAGCCGAATACGTTGTGCGACCGTTGCGGCCGCTGCATCCCGAATTGTCCCGGTGGTGCGATCCCGAAGTTCAAGGAGAAGGAACCCATCCGCATCCAGATCGAGGACAAAACCTACGAATGGGGCGATGTCCACATGGGCCGCTGCACGTTGACGCATCACGGCATGAACTGGGAAGCGTCGCCGTTTCTCAAGCAGGGCTTTCCCGGGATGCGCCTGGATGTACGCGACTCCGACATGTCGGAAGAGGCCGCCTACAAGCTGACGTATCCGGCGGCGCAGGCGAAGTGGGTGCCCTCGTTCGAGTTTCCCGGCGATGGTATCCTGCCGTTCTATAACCAGATCAAGAGTCATTGCGGCTACTTCGCGGTCTGCGGCGCGAAGGGCTGCATTCGCGCGTGTATGGCCAACATGGAGAAGAAGGAGAAGATCGAGCAGAGCGAATTTCCGACGCCGGTCTTTCCGGACAAGCCGTGGCAGTTGCCGCCGCCGGAGGAAGACGAGTGCGGCGGTATCGCCGAAGGCAAATTCCCGGCGGACTTCAACGACCCCGATCCCGCTCCAGGGAACTGGTAGGCGGCGAGGAAGAAGGCAGAATCATTTTGGGGCAGAATCATTTTTCCGGAAGGAGATATGGGCAACCGGGATTTCAGTTGCCGCCCCCCGGAAGGCGGCGAGGAAGAAGGCAGAATCATCTTGGGGCAGAATCATTTTTCCGGAAGGAGATATGGGCAACCGGGATTTCAGTTGCCGCCCCCCGGAAGGCGGCGAGGAAGAAGGCAGAATCATCTTGGGGCAGAATCATTTTTCCGGAAGGAGATATGGGCAACCGAGATTTCAGTTGCCGCCCCCGGAAGGCGGCGAGGAAGAAGGCAGAATCATTTGAGTGCGTTCCCGTTCGTTGACCATCATGCGGCTCTCTTTTGAG
>CAYLNH010000417.1:0-3605 GCA_964384625.1 uncultured Lentisphaerales bacterium | reverse complement strand
GGTGATCGGTAATCGGTGATCGGTAATCGGTGATCGGTAATCGGTGATCGGTAATCGGTGATCGGTGATCGGTAATCGGTAATCGGTAATCGGTAATCCTGTAACATGCTCTTTGTTAAACCAACAAGTCGCGGCTGGGTGGCGCTGGCGTTGGCCGTCGGGTCGTCGCTGGTGATGCTGGTCAATCCCGGCTTTGTGATTGCCGCCTTCACGGCTTTGGTCTGGGCGGTCCTGGCGGTGAGTCTGATGTCTTCCCTGTTTTCGCTGCAGCGGGTCAGTCTGGTGCGGGAACCCGGCAGCGATTGTCGGCGCGGCAGCATGGTGAATCTGCCGGTGCGTATTCGGAATCACAGCCGCCGGGCGCGGCAGGCAATGGTCGTTGTTGAGAAGTGCGGCTTCGCGGCCGAGAAGGAGAGTTGCCATATTGTCCCGCCGTTGGGTCGATACGAAAGCCGGCGGCTCCGACGACCGGTGTTCGCGGCGCGGCGCGGCGAATACGAGATGGACAAGGTTGTCCTGCGCGGCGGCGACCCGGCCGGGTTGTTCACCCGGCAGCGCACCTTCCGATTGCCGCAGATGCTGCTGGTGCAGCCGGAAATCATGAACGTCGTCTACCTGCCGCTGCAGTTGCGGCATCGATCCCGGATGTCCGTGACCGGCAGTCCCATCGGCACCTCCGGCATGGGACAGGATTTCTACGGCATTCGCGAGTATAAACCTACCGACGGTATCCGGTTTATCGACTGGAAAGCCACGGCGCGCCAGAGCAAGCTGATGGTCCGGGAGTTTGAAGAAAACGCCATCCATCAGGTCTCGGTTTTTCTCGATACCGACGGCCGCCACCAGAGCAAGGCCGGCGACCCGAACAACTTTGAACTGCTCGTCAATGTGGCCGCATCGCTGGTCGACTATCTCTCCGGCATGCACTGCCGCCTGCTGTTCAGTTGCGGCGCTCTCGAGGAAGGCCGGCAGGTGGCCGGCCCGGCCCAGACTGTGCGTGAGGAGACGATGCACCTGCTGACCGTGATCCAGCCGGATAAGCTTGATGTGGTCTCGCAGATCGACAACGCCTTGGACCGGATCGGGCCGGACTCCATTGTGTATTGCCTGACAATGCATGAACCCGAAGGGCTGGCGGGGGCATTCGAGGTGTTGATGGGGCAGGGGGTGGTCGTCCGTTGGCTGCATGCCCCGCGGACCTTGTTCGAAACGGCCGAAGTCGAACAGCAGGCGGCGATGGTACAGCGGTATGTCGCCGATTCCGATCGCCTGGTGATGCCGGTCATCCTCAGTCCCGAAAGCGATATCCCGCAGCTCTTGCAGCAGACGCGCTAGCCGCCCGGCGGCACTTTCATTTGACAGCGTCGCCTTGCGCCTCTAGCTTGCGTACATGTCAGGTCACTAAATGACTTGGCGCGACAACCCAAGGAGAATCGCTATGCCGAAGCGAACTGTGTACGCCCGGGGACGGTTGGGGTTGGGGTTGGTTCTGACTGCGGTCGCCGTGCTGGCCGGTACCGTTGCCGCCGCAGAGCTCAAAGCAACCATGGGGCCGAAGGGCGTCACCGCCCTGCAGTGGGCCGGTAAGGACCTCCTGAAGAACGGTACGCCGCAGGTCAAGTTCGTGACCCTCGAACACGACATTAAGACCATGAGTTTCGAGCGAATTGACGGCAATGCCGCCAAGGTCACGGCCGACCGTGCCCGCAAGCAGTTGATCTACAGCTACAAGTGGGGTTCGATCACGTTCACCTATAAGACGGGTCGGGCCCAGTTGGATGTGACCACGACGATCAGGAACAAGTCGAAGAGCACGGTCGCCGACTTCGACATTACGATCCTGTCGCTGATGCTGCCGGAACCGTTCGATCGGCCGAAATGGTGGCGGCCGAACCTGAATCTGCCGACCAGCAACAATGCGCATCAGGCCGTGTACGGCAAGCAGAAAGTATTGATCGGCTGTCCGACGGTGATGCCGCTGCGCTTTGGTTTCGGCAAACCCCCCGGCCGCAACAAGGGCGTCCAGATGTGGCTGGCAGGCAACCGCAATATCATGGAGCCGGGCGGCGTGCAGTATCATCCTTACGGTCTGCCGCGGGTTGCCCCGGGCCAGGACTTGAGCATCACGCTGACGTTGCGTTTCGCCCGGGCAGAGACGGACAACGACCGGATCCTGAAGGACGTCTGGGCCGCCTACCGCGAGTATCACAAGGGCGGTCTGGTCTGGAAGGACCGGCGCCCGATCGGCGCCATCTTCATGGGCCACGGCAAGGGGCCGAAGAACAACCCGCGAAACTGGTTCAAGGACAAGACCATCAATATCAACACGGACGCCGGCAGGAAGCAACTGAAGGACAAGATGCTGAAGTTCGCCGATCGCTGCATCGGCGTCTTGAAGTCGACCAACGCCCAGGGCGGCATTGTCTGGGATTGCGAGGGGGGCGAGAACCCGCATCCGATCACCTATATCGGCGACCCGCGCATGGTGAAGATCATGGCTCCGGAGATGGTCGGCATTTATCCGGAGTTTTTCAAGAAGTTTCGGGACGCCGGTTTGCGCACCGGTGTCTGTTTGCGGCCGACGCAGGTCTATCAGAAGGACGGCAAGTGGGGGCACGGCACCGGGAGTCACGGTCCGGAGCGTAATCCGCTGAACGACGATTTCAGTAAGATCCAGCCCAAGGACCTCCCGTGGTGGCGGTTCTATCCGGTGGTCGAGCGCATGTCGCGCAAAATCGAATTCGCCAAGAAAAACTGGGGCTGCACCCTGTTTTACGTTGATACCAACGGCGTCCATCGCCAGATCGGCGAGAACCGGAAATTCAAATGGACCTTGTTGGATAATCACATCTGGCGCGACCTGCAGAAGCGGCATCCGGATGTGCTGTTGATACCGGAGTTCTCCACGGGACCGGGGCAGTTGGCCTACACGTCTGTGTATCTGCAGCCGCCGTACAGCGCCGCCGTTACCAATGCACACTACCAGAAACTGATTCCCGGGGCCTTCAGCGTCAGCTACTCGGTGAACCTGAACAAAGCCGAGTGGGCCAAGAAGGAACCGCAGTTCCTGGACGGCATCAAGCGCGGCGACAGCATGTTCTTCCGCGGCTGGTTCGGCGACCGATACAACAAGATCATCAAAGGCTATTACGACCAGATCTACAAACCCGGTGCGATCAACCCGGGCCTGCCCGAGGGCTACGGCAAGAACGGCGGGAAGACGCCGTCAAGGCGGCGCCGTCGTCGTTGACGCCCTGCCTGGTTCAGCACCGCAGAATGCCGGCGGTGCTGAAATCGAGCGCGACTCTTATTGACGCCGTGCCGGCAGTTTGCCGGCACGGCGTCGTATGCTCCGGGAGTTTTGCGGCCGGCGCCGAACCAGAAAGCAAAGGTGGGGGTGCACCGGCGGCCCTAGGCCGCCGGCGGCAAAAAGGTTTCCCGGGAAATTGCACAGCCCGCCACGGAGGCATTGCGGTGTAAGCCCTCGTGTACTGCCCTTCGCGGTCCGCCTAGAGATCCCGCACCCTCTTGAGCGCCGAAGCCTCGGCGCAGGAGCTTGCGGTGCGGAGTTTCAGGATCGGTCACCTGCACCAGACAGCCACCTC
>CAYLNH010000416.1:0-3644 GCA_964384625.1 uncultured Lentisphaerales bacterium | reverse complement strand
ATGATTTATGGGCAGAATCATTTCGGAAGGAGGAGGGGAGGGGGGTGTGGGCTGGCAATCCCCCGCCGTGGCCACGGGTATTCCGTTTGCCTGACGTGACAGCAACGTTTCCTGTTGCTTTTGTCTCCACCTTTGTCTCCACCTGATCCCTTCCGACTCCACCCCTTCGGCAGTCTGCTGCCGACTAGAAATTATCCTGTCCGCAGGATTATTTTAGCGGAATTATTTTTCAGCGGCTGCTCTGGCCGGTGCTGTAGTTCGGCGCGTCCTTGTAGATCTTGACGTCGTGGGGGTGGCTCTCGCGGAGACCGGCGCCGGTGATCCGCATGAAGCGCGCCTGCGTGCGGAGTTCATCCAGGTTGCCGGCGCCGCAATACCCGAGTGTGAAGCGCAGGCCGCCGACAAACTGATGCAGCACCTGCTCGAGAGACCCGCGCAACTCCACCATGCCTTCGATGCCCTGCGGTATCAGTTCGTTGACGTGGTCCACGTCTCCGTGGCTATAGCGTTCGCGGCTGCCTTTGCCGACGCGCATGGCTTCGACGCTGCCCATGCCGCGGTAGACGACGTAGGTCCGGCCCTGGTGCAGGATCTTCTCGCCCGGGCTCTCACGTGTGCCGGCCAACACCGAGCCCATCATCACGGTTGACGCGCCCACAGCGATCGCCTTCGGGACGTCCCCGGAAAACTTGATGCCGCCGTCGGCAATGATCGGGACCTCGTCGCCGACGCCTTTCTGCACGTCGTAGATCGCGGTCAACTGCGGCACGCCGACGCCGCAGACGACGCGCGTGGTGCAGATGGAGCCGGGGCCGATGCCGACCTTGACGGCGTCGGCGCCGGCGCGCAGGAGGGCCTTCGCGGCCTCGGCGCTGGCGATGTTGCCGCCGACAACATCCACTGGGTAGCCTTGGTTCTTGAGCCAGGCTACGGTTTCGATGACCCCCTTCGTATGACCGTGTGCCGTGTCGACAACCAGGACATCCACACCGGCTTCGACCAGTTCCTGGATGCGTTCTTCGTCGTAGGGGCTGATCGCGGCGGCGACGCGGAGTTTGTACTCTTCGTCACGGCTGACGCCGTCGGGTTCGTCACTGCCGATCAAGGAGTGGACGTCATGGAAGGAGTAGAGCCCGGCGAGGGCGCCGTCGTCGTTGAGCAGGGGGAGCTTGCCGACGCGGTTTTCGACCATGATGTCGTAGGCTTCTTTCAGGGAGGTGCCGGTCGGTGCGGTAATCAGGTCGGTGGTCATCGCTTCGCTGACCTGCTTCTCGTGGTCGTCGAGGTATTTCAGGTCGCGCGAGGTGAAGATGCCGACGAGTTTGCCGTGGTCGTCGAGGATGGGGAAACCGGTGAACTTGATCTGCCGGCGTTCGCGTTCGGCGAGGATCTCGGAGACGCGCATGTTGGCGGTAAAGGTGACGGGCGCTTCGATGAGGCCGTTGAGGTATTGCTTGACGCGGCGGACTTCATCCGCCTGGCGTTCGGGTTCCAGGTTTTTGTGGATCACGCCGATACCGCCGCCCATGGCCATGGCCACGGCCATTTCGGATTCCGTCACGGTATCCATCGCGGCACTGACAAACGGGACATTCAGCTTGATCGACCGGGTAAACCGCGTGTTGACGGCGGTCTCATTCGGCAGAAAATCGGCGTAGCGGGTACAGAGCGAGACATCATCAAAGGTGAGGCCTTCGCCGGGGAACAGGGCCATGAATTTGTCGGTTTCGGGACTAAGCACTTGCTGGTATCCTCACAGTCCTGGGGGTTGCTCAACTGGTTTTGCGACGTCACCCGCCCGGGCGCCGCCGTTGAGCACTATACTGTATGGACCCGCGAAGTACCTGCAAGCGAAGCTCCGGATTTTTTGGTTCTTTCGCCATAGATTCATCATCCTGGCCCCTTGTCTTCCGTTCCCTTGTCTCGGCCCTTGTCTCGCTCCTTGTCTTCCTCTTCCGGCTCCTTGTCCTCCGTGTGGCAGCAATCGTGGTGGGGGGAACCGGTCCGGGGCTTTCCAGTACCGCACGATGGCTCCCTGATCGGCTTTGCCCGACATATGTGCAGTAATACAGGAGATCTCCCAGAGTTGTTGTTTGACATCCCCAACCGCGGAGGCCGGCAATTCGCACCGAATAGCGGCGAGATCTACACCCCCAGCGTGGAACCGAGTGAGTAGGCCAGGTAGAGCCCCTTCTCATGCATCGATCTCAACCGACAAGCTGTGGACAGATTTGACACGATGCTGTCCGACGCCCTGGAGAACCGGTCTCTAACAGCGTGAACCCGATCCCAGGATGACAGGTTGTTCTCCGTTGCGCAGATTATCGCCAGGGCTTCCTTGTATGCTCGCAGTCTCTCATGGGGGGAAGGTCCCTCGTCCACCTTTGCACTTCCACTGGATTCAATCTGCGTAAAAGGGACTATAGCCTCCGTTTCAGGATCGCAAATGCAATGCAGAGCCGGAAACGGCAGAGCCGGAAACGGCAGAGCCGGAAACGGAAGACAAAGGGCGAGACAAGGTTTGAGATACGAACAGGCACACGCCAAACCCCCGTATTCTTGAAATGCCCAACGACAGAACGTATGTAAATGTAACAAGGGCACAGCTGTGAAAACTGACTTCACAATTGAACACCCGGCGTTCCGGGACTTCTACCAGGTCCTCGACGTGTCCCGCGGCTGTTCGTTCGTGCAGCTGAAGAAGGCATACTTCCGCCGGGTCAAGGAGTGTCATCCCGACAGCCATCCGGACCGGCCGCAGGCCGAAGCGGAGTTCCGGGCGGTGGTCAGCGCTTTCGACGTCCTGTCCGACCCCGACAAGCGGCGATACTACGACGAGCATCTGGAGAGCGCCGCCGCCGGCCGGCGGACGGTCAAATTCGTCTATCGCCAGATCGAGGGCCACAGTATTATGGACAGCTATGCCGACGACATCCTCGAGGAGTTGATCGTCGGCAACACGATCCCGGAGGACACGTCGCTGCAGAACCTGCTGCGGGACCTGGAGAACACGGAGAACTTCATCCGGTTCCGCGAGGGCAAGACCTGTCTGGCTGAAGGCAAACATCGCCAGGCGCTGCGTATCCTGCAGGCCGCCTGCAAGGTAAGCCCGGAGAACATCCTGTATCACTACTTCAGCGGCCGGGCGGCGGAACGGCTGCACAAATGGTCGTTGGCGGACAAGCAATACCGGCGTTGTCTCCGTATCGGGAAGCACCGCTATCCGCCGCAGCGGCTTGTTCATATCCGCCAACGTCTGGAGCAGCTGCGGCGCAAGCACCGCGGCGTCCTCGGCCGCATCCGCAACTGGTTTGCCGGCGCTCTGCCGGCGGACAACACGCCGGCGGAAGACCGGATGATCGAGGAAACCTCGCGGGCCATGTCCAAGCTGCTGGGGCCGTCCAAGCCCAAGCGCAAATCGAAGAAGAAGAAGCCGCCGCCAAAGCAGCTCCAATAAAACAATTCTGCGGACAGAATTGTTTCTAGTCGGCGGCGGACCGCCGAAGGTTCGGATTTGTGGGGAATCCCGGCGGACTGTTTAAGATTCGGATTGTGGGGAATGCGGGCGGACGGCCGAGGAAGGGCGCATGTCAGTTCTGTAGGTCATCCCTTCGTGTTGTGGCAAGAGCCGCATCATCGCGCCG
>CAYLNH010000415.1:0-3694 GCA_964384625.1 uncultured Lentisphaerales bacterium | reverse complement strand
ACCGATTACTGATTACCGATTACTGATTACCGATTACTGATTACCGATTACTGATCACTGATCTCCGTTGCGATGCTGATGTTCTCGGCGCCGGCGAGCTTGCACTCGTCGATTACGTCGACCAGCGCCTGGGTTCGGGAGTCCTGATCACTGACGATGACAACCGGCAGTTCGCGCTGCTGCAGGCGTTCGCGCACCAGGGCGCGCACGGAGAGCAGACTGACTTCGCGTCCGTCCATGTGAACGGTACCGTTTGCCGCAATCGCAATCTGGATGATGTCTCTGTCCAGCTGCTTTGCTGTGTTGGCACTGGGCTTGTCGACATCGATGCCGGCTTCACGGACGAACGACGTCGTGACGATGAAAAAGATGAGCAGGATGAACACCATGTCGATCAGCGGTGCAATATTCAGTTCCGCACTGTCGCCGCGGGCATCCATGAAACGTCTGGTCCCAATCATCGTCTACTCCAGAAGTTCACTGATTGTCAATCGCGTCCGTTCGAGATCCGCGCGGATACGCGTCTCCAGACGCTCAATCCAGATCCGGCCGAACATACCCGGCAAAGCGACGCACAAACCGGCCTGCGTCGTCAGCAGTGCCTGTGAGATGCCGCCGGACAAGGCCCGCGGATCGCCGGTACCGAACAGCCCGATTGCCGCAAACGTGCTCATCATGCCGATTACCGTGCCGAGGAGACCGAGCAGCGGTGCGATATTGACCAGCACCCGCAGATACTGATGCGCCCCGGTCAACCGCTGGTCGGCCGCCAGCAGAGCAGCATCCGCATCAGCCGCATTCGGTGTATCCTGTTCGATCACGGCGCCGATAAAATCGCGCAGCAGCCCACGGTGCCGCTGGAGCACTTCGCGCCCGGCCTCGACACCGCCCTGGCGGCAGGCATGCAGGACTTCCTGGGTAATCAGATAGCCGTCCACCGGCTCACGGCGCAGGACCAACAGCCGGTACAGCACGACCGCCCAGATCACGGTGGACAAGGCAAACAGCGGGTACATGATCACGCCGCCGCTGCTGAAGACTGTTCGGATGAAATCCATGGTGCCTATCGCCAACTCGCCTCTTTGGGGCGTTCCTTACTCTCTTCTGAACAAGCCATGACCAACTCGCCCCTTTGGGGCTGGTTCAGTTGCTCACGGAGTGAGAAACCTTTGGGATGCTGATTACCGATTACTGATTACCTGTTAATAATCTTCGGTCGCGCTTTGCGGATAACGCTGATCAGACTGACAGCGGCGCGATCCATATGGGCTACCAGATTGCGAACATGCCGATTGAGCCAGGCATGCGCCAGCAGTATAGGCACAGCCACAATCAGACCGATCTCGGTTGTGATCAGCGCTTCGGAAATACCGCTGGACAGCAGTTTCGCATTGCCGGTGCCGTAAACGGAGATGACCTGGAACGTGCTGATCATGCCGCTCACTGTGCCGAGCAGGCCCAGCAACGGCGCAATCGCCGCCAGAACCGCCAGGGCGCCCAGAAAGCGTTCGAGTGACGGCAACTCGGCGAGAATCGATTCCTGCAGGATCTCCTCCAGATTCTCGGTGGTCCGCCGCCCCTGCTCAATGCCGGATCGCAGGACCCGGCGGACCGGGCCTTTGCCATTTTCCAAATTGGTCAGCGCGTCGTCGTACTTGCCCTGCTCCACCAGCGGCACCACCAGGTCCAGGAGGCGGTCGACATTGCTGTCGACACGCGACAGGTAGATTGCCCGTTCCAGGACCATGACTAAGGCCGCCAGAGCCACCAGCACCAGCGGGATCACCACCGGACCGCCGGCCTTCAGAAAGGCCGTCAGCGAACGCCGTTGCTGCAGTTGTCCCAGCGCCTTGCCTTCTGTAATGTCCAGAACAACGCGGCCGTTGCCGCGGCGAATCACCTCCTGCAGTTCACCATTGAGTTCGGTGCCCGACAGATGATACTGGTCACTGGCCAGTTTGGTCCGCACCAGACCGGTGATATCGTCACCGACAAAGGTTCCTCCCAGACCGCCGATGCGCCGGAGGCGGCCCTTGACAGTGGTGCCGTCGGCTCTGACGGCTTCCACGTCACTGGTTTCAATTGCCGTGCAGCGGCTGAAATGCGCCAGGTAATTCTGCCAGAGGAGATTGCCGGCGGCCGCCGTCGCCGCGGGGTCGTTGGGCAGCAGCAGTTCGTCAAGCTGATCGAAATCATCGCCAACGGGTTTGGCCCGGACATAGGCCGAAACCAGCTCTTTGCGGTTTTCGCGAATGGACAGCAAGGCCTTCGCCCGGTGGGCTCGGAGTTCTTCGGTCGCGGCAGTTGCCGACTGCAGTGCGGCGTCGGCTTCTTCCTGTTCGGCGCGGATTCCAGTCTGCGCCGCCGACTCCTGTTTCAGCTTGTCCTCCAGTTGCGCCATGGTCCCGCGTCGTTGTTCGCGTTCCCCGGCCAGCCGCTCCCTCTGGCTCTGCAAAGCCCGGCGCGCCGCCGCCAGGTCTTTGCGGACGTCGGCGATCACGCTGTCGACGTCGGCGCCAACGGCCAGACACGCCGCGAAACAAAGGAAGCCGGCAATCCATCTGCTCATTCGCCCGTCCCTCCGTCGACCGGGACCACGACCAGGGCCGCCGGCGTCTCGCGGCGCGCCACCCGAAAGGCCCGGGCGATGTCTTCCCGCAGATCAGCGTCGACTTCGTGCCAGACCATCTTGCCGCCGACAACTCTGCCGGTACCGGCCCGCGAACCGTCCGCCGTCAGCCAGACGCAGCCGACGGCTCCGAGCCGCAGGACGGCGGTGGTGAGCTGCGCGCGGCCGACGCTGATCTTCTCTTCAGTCAACTCGGTCTGCACCCCGCGAACCGCCATTGCCAACAGCACGTTCCAGAGGTTCACTTCGGCGACATCCCCAGTCATCGAGCCCGCCGCAATCGCCTGCAGCCGCTTTCGATCGGCAGCGGCGGCAAGCAGCGGCTGCCGCTCAATCAAGGCCAGGAGTTCGCCGGCCCGTTTCCGGCGCCAACCGTCGCGCTGTTCGGCGGCGGTTGCGAGGGCCTCCTTCGTCCGGCGGGCGGCAGCCAACGTCGCCTGCACCTGTTTCAGCTTCTCCCGCGCCGCCGCAGTCCGTTTCTGTTCGGCGGCGAGCCGCTCCCGCCGCTGAGCGATCAACCGTTCGGTGCGGCGCTGCTCGACGCGGGCAGCTTCCTTCTCGCGCTGGGTCACAGCCCGGGTCTGACGCAGTTCGCGCAAGAGCGACTCCAGCGTCTCCGCTTTATCGCCGGCGCCGGCGGCGGCGGCAAGCAATAGAATAACAAGAAAACACTTCACCTGATTCTCTCTTGGTTGGGCTGGGGAAGGAGGCAAGTACTCTTGGTGCCGCGGCAAGCGGCTCCCGCTTCCTCATGTCCCAGACCGGGGCCATTGAGAAACTGTCGCCGACCGGTATTCTGGCTTCCGGATCTGTCTACTGACTCCGCCTTCCCCGCACAGGGACGCGGGTGGCATAGTGGAGCGTTCGTCCTCGGTTACAGCAGCAGGTCTTCTGCAGCGGACTCACACCGCTTTCCCATGACTGCCGGCGACGAGCTTCTGTTTTCTCTTCTGAAATGTAAAGGATGAACCGCCAGATGCAAGATGCTGCGTCGGACCGCGGTAAGCCCTCGATTACTGCCCTTCTTTGCCTCGAGTCCCGATTCTCAAGAGGTTGGGAACCTGC
>CAYLNH010000414.1:0-3731 GCA_964384625.1 uncultured Lentisphaerales bacterium | reverse complement strand
CTCAGGAGCGGCGACCAAATGTCCCAAACACGTCTTAATTCAGCGCCATTCGGGACTACATGGACAACTACACGGTGTACGACTACCGCGGACCGTATCCGGAGAACGCATTGGTCTGGTTCAGAGGTCATATGTACACGGAGAATGCCGACGGCAGCTGCAGCAAGACCTACGGTTCGCTGCCGTTCACGCACCGGGCTGAAGTCACCGCAGTAAACCCGGCCGAGTTCGAGCCGCCGGACAGCACGCGCTTCAACTTCCACCCCACGGAAGCGGAACTGGCAACGTACAAGAAACCGGTCATCATCCGAACCAAAACAACGATCGGCAAGTAGACCGGACGGAGCAATGTTGACTATTCCTCAAACAAAGTTGTATTCGGCGTAATATCTTCCGGTTTGCACTTCATGGCCTGAGCCAGAACCTGCTGGAGGCGTTTCCAGATTCTCTGCGGCGTTGGCCCCTCTGTATTCAGGCGGGCAACCAGATCGGCGACCGTTTCCAGAGCCGGTACTTCCTTGGCAAAGGGCCCCCGACTCGGATCTCCGGGACACCGGAAAGCCAGAAGGAAGATGACAAGCGGCAGCAGCATGCAAACAACAGTACCCGGAAAGACCTGAGCCATCAGCACCAACAGGCCAATCACAATCAGTGCGATTACCGTCCACCAGCCCCACGAACGCCGGGACTTGTACCTGGGCGTCTCAAGCGAGGTGAACAAATCACAAGCGAGGGTCTGCCAGCTGAATTCGTCACTGGCATAGCGCAGCAGTTCCGTGTCGGGGCGGATCACTCCGGGATCAGGATAGGTAACCTGAATGGCGCGACGGACGGCGAGGAAGTTGCGGAGTGTGCCGCAGGTGACCGGCGGCATGGGGGCATATTCGGTAAGCAGCTCGGGATCGGCCACCTTCCTGGCGAGATCGGCGACGGACCGGATTCCTCTGGGTACGGATGGGCTACCCCAGGGGAGAAACGGCTTGCTGAGCTCCGGCAGGAAGAGTCCGGTCTTACTCTCTACTGCTGCCCACATCTCAGGCAGTCGGTCGCGGGGTAGGATGGTGATGAGTAGCCGGTCCCAAGACAGCGATGCGGGATCCTTACCGGAGACCGCAGCCAGTGCATCAAGAAGAACCGGCGTGAGCTTTTCTTGTTGCCGTCGCTCGATGTGAGTGCGGACCGATTCCCTCAGGATCCGTACGACAGCGAACGAATCCCCAGCGGTGTTGATCATGCGGGCGTGGTGGCGTTCGATCGCGAGAGGGCCCAACTCAAAGAACACCAGCGATTCGAGATCTCGATCCTTGCGCCTGAGTTTTTTCACGCTCTCACCTGCCTGTCTGGAGGACGTGGCAGCCTTGCCGTTCTTTCGGCGCCCTGAAACTCCTTCGTTCAGGTATTTCCGGATCAACCAGACCTTGGCGCCGGCGCATGATCAACCACCTGGCGCACCCCCATCACTCTGCTTTAACGCATTGCAGCGAAGCCGACATAGTTGGCAATGCACCTCGAATCTATAGATAGAGGTATGCGATGAAGCCCATATCCTGGATTCTGGCCGCCGTGGTACTGGCAGCGATCGTCGCTTACGCCATCCACCTTGACCGCCGCGTGCCGGTGCCGGCACCGAAGGCGACTGAAGCCGTCGCCACCTTTGCCGGCGGCTGCTTCTGGTGTCTGGAAGCGGTGTTCGAGAAACAAACCGGCGTCAGCAGCGTGGTCTCCGGCTACATCGGCCACCGCGAGGTCGTGCGGATCGTCTTTGATCCGACGGTCATAAGCTACGCCGAACTGCTCAATGTGTTCTGGCGCAACATAGATCCGACCGACGCCGACGGCCAGTTCGTCGACCGTGGATCCGCCTACACGACGGCGATCTTCTATCACACCACGATGCAGCAGCACGAGGCCGAGACGTCGCTGGCGGCCCTGGCCCGCTCGGGCCGGTTTCGCGGCCCGATCGTCACCGAGATCAAACTGGCCGGCACGTTCCATCCGGCCAGCGCTTCGCACCAGGACTTCCATCGGCGTTGTCCACTGCGCTACCGCACCTATCGCCGTTTCTCGGGGCGTGAGGAATTCTTCCGGCGAACCTGGGAGAACCACGACAGCGAGACGGTCATTTCCCGCCGAGAGTCGCCGTGACCTTGCGAACCGCCCGGGCGTTCAGCGTCCGCGGGATGCGGGTCCAGTGCTGGCTCGTCCCGGCGCCGTCTTTCCAGGCGGCGACAACACCCTTCATCCCCTTGAGTTCATAGCTGTTGTTCAGCGCGGCCGCACCGGCACCGTAGCCGACGAAGGCGCGAGCCGCACTGCTGCCCGGGTTGTAGCTGACAATCCCCACGGACAGGAGGTACTTGCCCTCGCCGGACCGGTAGGCGTCCTTGCTCTTGACCAGCTTCGGCTCGTAACCGCTGCGCCGCAGTTGATTTACCAGATCGCGTTCCATCCAATTGCCCACTTCCTGCCGCATGCTGTACTGCTTCTTGTTCATGGCGTTCGGATCGCCGCGATCGCAGTAGACCAGGATTTCATACTTCTGGCCGGCAGCTGTCAGCGGGGCCGACGGCACGCTGCGGCAACCGGTGAGAACGAATACGGCGAGGGCTGCGGTCAGGCCGTAGAAACGTGCTTTCATCAGTCGTCTCCATCATTGGGTTCAAATGTCTGCCAATGTGCCCCGCACTGCCGCAATTGCCAGTTGTTCCCCACTCAATCCGCAATGCCGCAATGCCTCAATCCCGACGCCGTTTTCGTTCCCGGTCTGTTTGTCGACGATAGGTTGTCGGCGGCACGCCGAGGACGCGCTTGAATGCCTTTGAGAAGGCGTATTGATCGGAAAACCCAAGGATATCGCTGATATCGCGGATCGACAGCCAGGCGTTGCTCAACAAGGCCGCCGCCTGTTCCATCCGAAGCTCCGACAGCCTGGCATACGGCGTCACCCGGTCGAAACGCCGGAACAGACGGGACAGATACGAAACGTCGATGTTGCATTCGTCAGCCAGTTGCTCGACCGTTGTGATGCGTTCCGCGTGGTACTCCATGTGCGACCGACATTCCAGGTACTTCTGGTACGGCGCGCCGCGATCCCGCTGCGGATACCGGCCGGCGCGGCAGCTCTCGAACAGGCCCGACAACGCGTGGCTGCAACTCCGCCGCGCCCAAGAGCCGCCGAGCAACGCCGTCTCCAGCAGCCAGTCCAGCAGCGCTTCGGTGGCGGCCGGCTGCGGCGCCATACCCGCCACCGGCGGCCGGCCGCCAAGCTGTTCGAACGGGTTCGCGTCGCGCGCGTCGAAATAGATCGTCGTAATCGTCATCGCCTCATCGCCGGCATTGATGATCACCGGACCCGTATGCAGACCCGACAGCACGTACGACCCGCGGCCCAGCTCATGGCCCGTCCCCTGATCATCCGTCCAGACGCCGACGCCGTTGTGCCAGAAGACGAAGACGCAGAATTCCGGCCGGTGATGCGTGATGAAATGCACTCCCCATTCCTCCCGGGCAATCCGTCGCAGGCTGTACGGACAACCCAGCTCCCGCGTCGGCGCGAAGGTCGCGGTCTTCAGCCAGTTGATTTCAACCCAGCGTTTCATTGTCCAGGAATTAACATCTCCAGTCAAGAAATGACCATTGCCGCTGACCCGGCGGTCAATATAGTTCTCATTGTCGATTTATTAATCCGGCATGCAAATAGGCGACACTCGTCATGCTGCTGCATATGCGAT
>CAYLNH010000413.1:0-3761 GCA_964384625.1 uncultured Lentisphaerales bacterium | reverse complement strand
CTTTTCGGGCGCCGGGAAGCCGGCTTCCCGGCGCCCGAAAAGCAGGATCGTGGGGTGAGGGCTTGTAGCCACTGATGAACGTCTTCACCAGGCGGGCAAGCCGCCTGGGGTCGTATGATCGAGCCCATTGTTGGCAGGAGACACCTACGGAAGTGACATGCGCCCAGCGTCGGTCGCGGGGGTTGATCATGTCTGCCGCCGGTGCTATCTTCGTCGCGAAGCACAGCCGGGAAGTCTGGTCATGAAAGAATGGGAGAAGAAAGCCAGGGAATACCACCGCCTGACTCTCGGCAAGCGGTTTGCCTACGCGGCGATGGGGTTTGTCTCGGTGAACCTCCTCGGGATTATCCCCTGGTGGTTCGGCGTGCCCTTGATCGGCGTCGAACTTGCCGCACTGTTTTTCGCGGCCTGGGGCTTCCTGGCCGGCGACAAGATGATCGAATTCCTCAGCGGCATCTGGACGGACTGGTTCGATGTCTGACCCGACCGCAGACCGCCCCGGCAACCTGTACGCGGATATTCCCGGCGCGCTGCCCGGGGAAGTATTCACGACGCTGGCGAAGTCCGACGCCTTGGAAATAGAGCGGATTCTGTCGCGCGGGCATACCGCCCCGGCGGCCGGCTGGTTCGACCAGGACCGGCACGAATGGGTGGTCCTGCTGCAGGGCGCGGCCCGGATTGAATTCGAGGATGACGCCGCGGTGCGCTCCCTGTTTCCCGGAGACTGGCTTTTGATCCCGGCCCACCGCAAGCACCGCGTCGTCTGGACCGAACCGCAGGCGACTTCCATCTGGCTGGCCGTGCACTTCACCTGACCCCGCCCGGTTGCCGATTGCCGGGGACGAGGTATTGTTGACCGCAACCGGAATCTGAGGGAGAGGACTGCCGAGCGCCGTGAATGGGAAATCTCCGCCATCCGAGCAGGGCACGATCATCGACCTGCTGATCGACCCGCCGGCGCGTTTGTCTCACCCGGATGAGCGGCGGCGCTCACGGCTGCTGTCCGGGTTTCTGCTGATCATGCTTGTCTGCTTCGGCAGTGTCGACTGCTACCAGGCGCTGGACGACCCGAGCTATCAGGTCCCGTGGTACGGCTATCTGTTCATGCTGGGCGCATACTGCCTGAACCGCTGCCTCGGCCGCTTTGGACTCGCATCGTGGCTGCAGTTGATGATGTTCCCGGTTGTGATCTTTGTTTCCCTGGTGCTGGACAAACCCGGGTTCACGACCTCCGATCTGTCCTATCTGGTTCTCGGCATTATGCTGGCCAGTTTGCTGCGGGGGTCCAAAGAAACTGCCGTCTTTGCCGGACTCAATCTCGCCGGCATGCTCCTGCTGCCCTTGCTCCTGCCCGGCAGTGTGCAATGGCGCGAGCTGATCACGCCACTCGGCATTGTCGGCATCGGCTCGGCGCTGACACTGACCATTTCGCACTATCGTGATCTGCAGGAGCGCGACAGCCAGGCGGAACTCCGGGCCGGCCGCGAGAAGTACCGGCAACTGGTCGAGTCCACCACCGACTGGCTCTGGGAGATCGACGCCGCCGGCGTCTATACCTATGCCAGCCCGCAAGTGGAGGAGATCCTGGGCTACACGCCGGCGGAAATCATCGGCAAGACCCCCTTTGATCTCATGCCCACCGAAGAAGCCGAACGGGCCCGCATCGAGTTCGACGCGCTTGCCGCCGACCGCAGTCTGATTGTCCGGCTGCGACATGTAACGCGCCACAAGGACGGACATCACGTGACCCTCGACCGGAGCGGCGCGCCGATTCTCGATGCCGACGGCGTCTTCTCGGGCTATCGCGGCATTGATCGCGACATCAGCGAAGCCGATCGCCTCGGTTCGGAACTCGGACAGACCGTGCGCCTCCTGCAAAGCGTCCTCGACGGCATCCCGGACTTGATCAACATCATCGACTGCGACTACAACATCATCCGCCTGAACCAGGCCGGCTGCAAGTTCTGGGGCGTCGGCAACGGCGAGCCGGCGAAGGTGAAGTGCTTCGAACTGTTCGGTAACACCAGCGCCTGCGAAGACTGTGCCACCAGCGATGCGATGCAACGGCGCGAACCAACGCAAGTCGAACGCTGCCTGCCCGGCAACGTCTGGATGGACATCCGTTCTTATCCGGTGACCAACGCCGCCGGTGAGGTCACGATGGTCATTGAACATATGCGCGACATCACCGCCCGCAAGCAGGCCCAGGAAGAACGGCGACGCAGTGAAGAACGGCTCCGACAGGCGGAGAAACTCGAAGCCATCGGCCTGCTCGCCGGCGGCGTCGCCCACGACTTCAACAATCAGCTCGCCGGCATCCTCGGGTTTGCCGATGTCCTGCGTGAAGAACTGACGGAAAGCCCGGAACTCCAGTCCTACGCCGACCAGATCCTGACCGCCGCCGAACGGTCCGCCACCCTCACCCGCCAATTGCTCTCCTTCGCCCGCAAAGGCAAACTGCAGCATACCGTCATCGATGCCCATGAGTTGATCGACGAGGTCGTCGAACTGCTCTCCCACAGCCTTGACAAGCGCATTCGAATCCAACGGCACCTGGTCGGCGCGCATTGCCGGTTCCTGGGCGACCCGAACCAGATGCAGAACGCCTTGCTGAACATCGCCATCAACGCCCGCGACGCCATGCCGGACGGCGGCGAACTGACCTTCGCCACCAATGTCGTTGAAGCCGAGGACGCCCGGCTCAAACGCCTGAGCGGCGCCAGCCGGCAGCACACCTACGCCTTGATCAGCATTCGCGATACCGGAATCGGCATGGACGAAGACACCGCCCGCCGTGCCTTCGAACCGTTCTTCACCACCAAAGGCCCCGGCCAGGGAACCGGTCTCGGACTCTCCGCCGTCTACGGCATCATCGAAACGCATGAAGGCTTTATCGACGTGGAAAGCACGCCGGACGAAGGGACCGTCGTTCGCATCTACCTGCCGCTGGCAACGGCAACGGACCGGGAGGACAACCGACCGGAGGAACCGGTTCCCCAAACCCGTGCCATGCGTATCATGCTGGTCGATGATGAACCCGTGGCCGCCGCCGTCTGCAGCAAAATGCTGTCCCGCGCCGGCCATCAAGTCGACGCCTTCGAAGACTGCGAAGCGGCGGTGGCAGCCTATCGAGACAACTGGCAAAACGTCGATCTGGTCCTGCTGGATATGATCATGCCGAAGCACAACGGCAGGGAGGTCTTCCATGACCTGCGCGGCATCAACCCGGATGCCTGCATCCTGCTTTGCTCCGGCTTCAGCCTCGACAATGACGCCCGCGAACTGCTGGCCGCCGGCGCCGTCGGCTTCCTCGAGAAGCCCTTCGGCCAGGATGAATTGCTGCGCACCCTGGCCGGCGTGCAGGACGACCCCGCCGAGAGCTGACTTGGTTGATCCATCAACCTTATTGCCGCCTGTTCGCCATGGCGGAAAAGCCTTCAGCGGGCGCCACGTGAGTCACGTTCCACGTGACACCGTGGTCACGGGACGAGACCAGGAGCGTACAGCCGCAAACCGGTCGCCGGCGTCCGGACATACTTCAAGAGCGGCATCGGCTGAAACTGCTTTAGACTGCGGACCGTGACGATTCGCGGGCAATGCCTCCGTCACGGGGAGCGGCTCCCGCCCGCTGCCTTCCTGCCGGTGGACGAACGCCGGCAGACGCTGCACGCCGTCGCAGACGCATGGCGTTTGCCGCGTGAGCCCGCGATTACTGCCCTTCTTTGCCTCGAGTCCCGATTCTCAAGAGGTTGGGAACCTGC
>CAYLNH010000412.1:0-3853 GCA_964384625.1 uncultured Lentisphaerales bacterium | reverse complement strand
CATAGGCGAAGTACGAAGAATTGCCGCGCGCATCCTGGGTCCGGGTCTGGTTGCCGGCGAGGTCGTATTCCATGTAGGAGGTCTGCTGCAGCGCGTCGGTCACTGCCGTTTGCCGGCCCTCCGGGTCGTACTGGAAGTAGGTGGGATTGCCGCGCTGATCGACCATGGCGCTCTGTCTGCCAATCGCGTCGTACACGGTTTGGGTCGAATTTTCCAAGGCATCGGTGACGCTGGTCTGGCGGCCGGCGGCGTCATATCCGAAGTAGGTGGGATTGCCGCGCTGATCGATGCTGGCAATGAGTCGAGAGGCTGCGTCGTATTCGGAGCTGCTGGAGTTGTCGAGGGCATCGGTGACGGCGGTTTGCCGGCCGAGCGCGTCGTAGGTGAAATAGGTTTTGTTGCCGCGTTCATCCTCCTGGCAGATCAGTCGGGAATCGCCGTCGTAAAACGAACGGCTGACGCCGCCGTCGGCGTTCTGCTGACTGGTCTGGTTGCGGAAAATGTCGTACGCGAAGTACGTGGTATTTCCGCGGGCGTCGGTGGTGGACTGCAGATTGCTGACGCCGTCATAATCGTTGACGGTGACGTTCTCGAGCGCATCCTCGGTAACCACCAGGTTTTCGCAATCGTCAAACTCGTAATACGTCGAGTAGCCGCGCTTGTTCCTGGAAAGCGTCATCAGCCCGAGCTGGTCGTATTCGCTGTAGGCGGTATGCCCCAAGGGGTCGGTCTCGCTGACTTGCCGCCCGTAGGCGTCGTACTGGAAGTAGCTCGTGTTGGCTCGGGGATCGGTGCTGGAGAGCATGTTGCCGTCAGCATCATACGTGAAATAGCTGACCGCGCCGGCCTTATCGAAGGAGACAGTCCGGTTGCCATACTGATCGTGCAGGTTGAAGGCGCTGTGGCCGAGTGCATCGGTTTCGCCCTGCAGGTTGCCGAAGTGATCGTAAGCGTAATAACTGCCGTGGCCCAATGGGTCGACCACGCCGGTGAGATTCGAATAAATATCGTGGGCAAAATAGGTGGCGTGCCCCAGCGGATCTTCCGTCGCGTTATCGCCGGCGTAGTTCTCCTGGATCAGCGTGCCGTCGGCCAGCAGACGCTTCATGCCCATGATGTTCTGGCCCACATGCGAGTAGTAGGTCACGTCGCCCAACGGGTCGATCACCGTGGTCTCGCCGGCATCATCGTCATAAGCGAAATACGTCGTGCCGATGCCCGGGATGTGCTCGGACTCGACGCGGTTCTGCTGGTTGTACGCGTAGTAGACGGGATTGCCGTTACCGTCGATGATGACGTTGAGGCGCTTATCCTCGTCATAGCCGAAATACGTGTGGCAATCACAGTTGCGGACGCTGGTCATGACGCCGTAGGTATCATCATACCCGAAATAGAAAACGCGGCCGGACCAATCTTCGATCGACTCCACGCGGTCGTTTGCGTCGTACCCCAGATAGACTGCGCGGCCCGACGCGTCGACGATCACCGTCGGCAGTTGATCGTAGCCTTCGCTGGCCGGATCGTACTGGTAGTAATGCGTCTGGCCTTCCGGCGAAGTGATGCTCTGAATGATGCCGTAGGCATCGTAATCGCCCTGGAAGTAGGTGGCGCGGTGTTCGGTCCAGCCGTTGGCGGTTTTCTCGAGCGTGTTGTTGAAGCCCGGCTCGGGTAGCCACGAAACGTTGTCGCCATAGCCGTTGTAGAACACGCGTCTGCCGTCGTCCTTACGCAGGAACGCCGTGCCGTAGGCGTCGCCGTCATCCAGATCGACGATCTCATTGCCCAGTTCGCCGATCGCCCCGCGGCCGTAGCCGAAGATGCCGTCGTAGGAATCCTGATGGCGGTAGGAGAAGTCGATCATCACGGGAAAGCCAAGGCTCTGCAGATGAATCCCCTGGCTGTTGACCTTCAGTTCGCCGTTGACCACATCGATGCCAACACCCGCGCAGCTGGCGCAACCGGCGCCGCCGCCAAACACTTTCGAAGACCTCGTCTCGCGTCCCATCAGTTGATTCCCTCAGTTTGAATTTCGCTTTCGTGAAAATCCCATTTGCCCGCCGGGCAGCGTTCGGTGGCCAGTCGCAGTTTGGCCTTCAGTTTGCAGCCGCACTTGCGGCAGCGGACATGCATGCCGTGAAAATGTTCGCACGCCACACAGATCCGGAAACGCCGGCTGTACTCCTCCTTCGGCGCGATCACCGCGTTGCCGGTGACCACCGCCTGCGCCGCGCGCCCGACCGCCCCGGCCAGGTTTGATGCCTGCTCCGTCAACGGCGGATATGCACTTGTGTTCTGTTCGCTCATGGACACTCGCTTAAGCCGCTGCAGCCGCACCACGGCGGATCCGGATTGTCACAGTCATCAAAGGCCAGATCATCCGGCGTCGCAAATGTGACGCTCACCGGATCCACCGGCGCCGACATGTCATCCGGCCCGATCAGATCATGCTTCGACCCGACATAGTTGCCGTGGCGGTCATACACCAGGATCTCAAGGCTGTTGTAGGCCGGGTTGGTTACTTCGTCCAGGTAGAATTCCCGGGACTCGTATGTGCTGAAGTTGTTGTCCTGGCTGACATACAAGCTCAGGCTGTCGCCTTCTGAACCGATGTACCATTCGGGCTCGTGCTCCAGGCAGCATTCATGCGCGGCCACTTCCGGCGGACTCTCCAGCGAGTAGATCAGCCCGCCGGAGATATAGACCGTCAATGGATAGATGTCGGAAAGCAGCGTGCAGTCGTCGGCCCCGCAACGCCCTTCCTGGGTTGACAGGTCCTCCTTCACGACGACGGTCATCTTCTGCGCCGTCAGAAGATCGTTGGAGGTCACGTGGAGAGCGACAGTTCGTTGGCCGGCATGGTCCTCAGCCAACGTGATTGAATTGATGCTCAGCGGAATTCGTTCTTTGCCTTCGCCAACGAGGGCAAACGCATCGTCGGTTTGTTTCAGTCCGCCGGCCTGTGCGTATACCGCTGCTGTGCCGCGATAGCTTGTGTCCGGGGTGCCGGTCCAATTAATCAGGACTACCTGTCCGTTTGTTTTGGGCGGGTGAGCGAGTGCGTTCTTTAGCGTCACTTCCGCGCCGTTGATCGAGCTGATGTCAAACTTCTCACAACGGTCCCTTTTCCCATATTGGACCATGCCGACATCATCTGTCGCAAAGCCTGTAGCCGGAGCATTGAGCGTTAGTTTCTTGTTGTCGGCATCATACTCTTTGACCGTAGCGAAGGCCTTCAGTTTGACTGCGGTGACGCGCAGATAGAACGTCTGATCAACCGCAACCTTTTCCAGCGGCGTGGGCTTGTCGTCTTTGAAAAGCTCCACCTTGAACGAGTAACAACAACCCGTGCAAATGTCACATTTCCCGTCGGTATCCTGCGTGCCAGCCATTCATCACCTCTGCTTCCCAAGTGTATGTGTGTTTCGTGAAGATTTAATCTCTCAGTCGCCGGGACGGCAGCGCGCCGACAAAACATGAGTGTTGTCAGAGTGAAGATTCTTTGAAGGCGAACCCGCTCCCGGCCGGATTGTCGTTCAGTGATCCCGAGTTAGGCCTTTCTGCTTGTCCAGTTCCCGTTTCCTGCGGCCTGCCCACAAGAGGCTGCGGACACTTGCCGCAAACAGTTCTTGGCCACAATCCCCGAACACCCGTTTGCCCCGAGCGTCTCCACGCATCTCCAAGCAGGCGTTCCGAATTGGTAAGTCTACTTTATCAAAATCTTTCGTCTGTGTCAATGCGGATTTCCATGAAAAATGTAGATTTTGTACTCTTTCTCTCTCATCCAGGCTGTGATCAAACAGAGATTACCTGACACCCGTGAATATTTGAACCACGGCTCACCGGCAGAAGCCGC
>CAYLNH010000411.1:0-3861 GCA_964384625.1 uncultured Lentisphaerales bacterium | reverse complement strand
GGAACTACAAAATCGCCGCTAATTGTTCATGTTAATTTCGGACGAGCTCTTAATCTCCTGGTGGCCCTTGCGCCACTTGCTGTCCTTGACGGATTTGACCTCCGCGCCCAGATCCTTGCCCTTGCTGCCGGCGGTCAGGCTGACGGTGCCCAGATCGACTTTCTTCAGGCCGGCACTGCTCATATACGTGAGTTCGCCGGCGAGTTCCTTGATGCCGCGGACCTGCGGCGACGGCGGGTTCATCTTGGCTTCGAGGATCACGACGGCCTTGTTCTTGCTCAACTTCGGGAAGGAGATCCTGCGGTCCCACTCGCGTTCCGGCAGGAGGTCCTCGCCGTTGTCGGCGAGGGCCTTGGTCAGTTTGGCGTCTTTGACGAGCAGAGTGGCGCCGGGGAGTTCGGCGATAATCGCCAGGGTATAGCCTTTGGTCCAGTTGAACGGCCGCACCTGGTTTTTCTCATCGACTTCGCGAATCAGGCGGACGCCGCCGACGCGGATGTTTTTGAGCCCGCCGCCGGCCGCCATCGGCACGGCCTCAACGGGTTTCGGGAAGCCGAGTTTCTGTCGCATCGCGGGGTAATCCTTCTTGGCCTGAGCCACTTCGGCCTTGTAATTGAACAACGGCTTCAACGGGCTTTTCGCGGTCACCTGCGGGGTGTCCGGGCTGCCGAACATCTTCTGCATCAGGTCGTCCATCGGCGGCTCGCCGGCACCCGCGACCACCTGTTTCTCCCACCAGGCGTCGTCCTTGGCCAGTTCGTCGATGGCCTGCAGCATCTTCGCCCCCTCGAGCACGAGTTTCACAGTGTTGCCGTCTGTCTTCCGGTAGATTTTGGCGTCCTGCACCTTGCCGGGGAAATGATAGATCGACTCAATCTTGAGACCGTTGAGCATCATCGACATCATCATGCGCTGCTGCTGGAACTGGGCCTTCTTGGCCGCGGCCCGCTTCTTGATCTGGGCCGGTGTCAGCTTGGTCTTCGCGGCTTTCTTTTCGGCTTGGAAACGGAGCTGCATGCCGGCCTTGGTCTGCTGCAGCACGGCTCTGTTCTTGTCGTCGCCGCCTTTGATCTCGACTTTGGCGAAGTCGTCGAAGTAAGCGGTGCCTTTGAAGTGCAGTTTACCGGCGTCATTGAGTTCGTAGGAGACGTCTTTCCAGACCGTCACGCCTTTGGAATCCTCGATGATCTTGAGGGCCTCGTCCTTTGCCTTCTGTTTCATGTCGACGTTCTTGCCGCCGCCCATCATGCCGGCCATCAGCGGCTGGACGACTTCATAGACGACTTTGCCGGAGTGGTCGGGATTGAGGAAGTACTCTTCTTTGACTTCAAGGCAGCCGGCCAGACTGAGGGCCGCCAGCAGAACAAACAGATTGCGTATACGTGTCTTCATGGTTCTCCCTTTTGGTTTGACGCCGTGTCGCGCCGCGGCTCAGGCAGAGCTCTGGATCAACTCGTCCGTGTCGACACGGCTATAGACAATATTGCCACTGACCAGGGTCATCTGGATTTCGTGGTTTTCGTTGAAGATCACCAGGTCGGCCCGTTTGCCGGGCTTGATGCGGCCGCGATCCCGCATGCCAATGCTCGCGGCGGGATTCATGGTGAAGCAGGCGGCGGCCTCCTCCTGGGTGAGTTCGGTATGCAGCATGAGGTTGCGGTAGTTCTGATCGAGGAAGTTGGTGGACCCGGCGATGGTGCCGTTCTCCAGGGTGACGCGGCCGCGGCGCACCAGGATCACACGGTCGCCGAGGTGGTAACGGCCGTCCTCGAGGCCGGCGGCTTCGGTGGCGTTGCTGATGCAGACGAGTTTGTCCTTGGTCTTACAGCGGCAGGCCAGTTCCAGCATCCCCCAGTGACTGTGAATGCCGTCGGGGATGAGTTCGACCCAGATCCCGTCGTTGATCAGCGAGATCGCCGCCAGCCCGACCTTGCGCTGCTGCAGCGGCTCCATGCCGTTGTAGAGATGCAGGCAGCGGTCGGCGCCGGCTTCGATGGCGGCCATTACCTGTTTCTGGTTCGCGATCGTGTGGCCCATGCACGGGCTGATGTTCCGTTCGCGCAGCATGTTGACCAGCGCTGTGGCGTTCTCGAGTTCCGGGGCGAGGGTGAAGATCATGATCTTGCCCCGGCCGGTTTCCAGGACCTCGCGGGCCTGGCCGAGATCGATCGGCCGCACGTATTTCTCCTGGTGCGCCCCGCGCTTGGCCAGGCTGATGAACGGCCCGTCAATGTGCAGACCGACGGGGAGCGCGCCGGGCAGGTCCTCGTTTTCGGTCTCGTCGCGCAGGGCTTCAACCACCGCCAACAGGTGCTCATGGGCGCTGGAGTGCGTGGTCGGGAGGAATGCCGTGACGCCGTGGGCCGCCAGGGATTCGGACATCAGGGCGATGTCCGGGTTCGTGTTGGCGTGCATGCAGTCAAAGCGGTTGGCGCCGGAGATGTGTGTATCGATAAAGCCCGGCAGCGCATAGCACTTCGGCATGTCGATCACGTCGTAGTTCTCGAGATGCACGAACGCCGAGTAGCCGCCGACCGCGTGAATGCGGCGATCACGGACGACGATCGCCGCGTTGTTGATCCGCGTCGTCGGCGTCAGGCAGTAGTCGAGATGGATGAGCAGCGCATCCCTCATGCGGGGTTGTCCTCGGTCAGCCACAGGATGCTGGTTACACCCCGCGGATAATACTTGCT
This sequence comes from uncultured Lentisphaerales bacterium, assembly GCA_964384625.1. Lineage (GTDB taxonomy): Bacteria > Verrucomicrobiota > Lentisphaeria > JABSQK01 > JABSQK01 > CAYLNH01. The sequence continues at coordinate 1,168 of CAYLNH010000411.1, read as the reverse complement.
GCCGGTTATCTTACCAGCAACAATCTGATCACTCCAGCTCCAGTACGAAAGTTCTTCGTCAAGCAGCCAGTTCACATGGGCCGCATCGGCCGCCGCGCCGGCCTCGCCCCAGGGTAGTCCCAGGACGCGGCGCATGACGAACTGCGCCAGGTAGATCTTGCTCAGCCATGAGTTGTTGCTGGTCGACGAGATCTTCCAGGCGCCGTCGTCAAACAAACAGACGCCCGGCACCAGTACCGTCGTCAGATGACGCTTCAAAACTTTGATCAGGTCACCGTACGGGCCGCGTTCCGACACGGTCTCGGTTAAACCGCAGACATACGGGAATACCAGGCCTTCGATGGCCGGGATGATCTTCGAGTCGTTGTCTTCATCGATGACCGCCGGGATATAGCCGGCGTCCGTGACGCGGGAACACAGCGTGTCGGCACAGCGCCGGGCCTGGGCCGCGGCTTCATCGGCTTCCGTTGTCAGTTCCAGTTGCCGAAAGAGCTGCTCGAGCAGCACGTAAGCAGCCCAGGTCTTGACCGCGAGGTAAACGTTGTTGCGCGCCTGACCCAGCGAGACATCCAGGCTGTCGTACGTCGTAATCTCAGCGCCGCCCATCGTGCGCGAACTGTCCAGCGCCATGACGCCGTTGCGTTTGGCCGGATCCGGGTGGTCCCGGTGCAGCAGGCTCTGGAAGCAGTCCACCAGCGTCTCCTCGCGTTTCTCGCGCCAACCGACGTCGTTGGTTTGCGCCAGATACACGCCGGCGCAGCAGACCCAGTTGACCAGTTGCTCATGCGTCATGTGGCTGAAACAACCGTCCAGGCAGAACAACTCATAGCTGGAATATTCGGGCGGCGAGAAGGTGTTCGCAACGCCCATGTCGTGCGTAAAGCTCAGGCCGCCGGGGTGCTCGGTGTCGTTGTCCGGGAAGCGCACGGTGTCGCGATAGCTGTAGCGGTCAACGAACAGGTCCAATGCGTTCCGCACGACCCACGGATTCAGGCGCATCTCGAAGAACAAATGGTCCACCGTCAAATCGAAGGTGTTCATCATCCGGTACTCACCTTCGTTCACCACCCACAGCGGCTGTTCGTCCGCGTCCACCAGCAGTTCCGTGCTGCCGTATTAATACGGCATGCAAATAGGCGACACTCGTCATGCTGCTGCATATGCGATA
>CAYLNH010000410.1:0-3873 GCA_964384625.1 uncultured Lentisphaerales bacterium | reverse complement strand
TATCGCATATGCAGCAGCATGACGAGTGTCGCCTATTTGCATGCCGTATTAATACAAAACCGGCGTCACGGTAACCGTCAACGCCGCCGAGGATGACGCGGACACCACCAACAGCGTTGTCACAGTGCGCTTCAGTTCGCCGTCGGCAATCGATAAGGACGTCCTGGTTACCGAGGTCGAGGACGACCTGGTGCTGACCCTGGAGACCTCGGGCCGGGGAACGGTCCTGGGCGGCGGCATCAAAGACCGCGACAACACGCCGTTCACGATCATGGCAGTGCCGGACCCGGATGAGACATTCAAGAACTGGACCGGCACGTCGGCAGCGGCCCTGGCAGACGCCGAGCTGGCGTCCACCACGATCGACGTGACTGCGGATGCCCAGGTGACCGCGAACTTCTCCGGCGACGGCGGCATCTTTTTCGGCGGCGGCGGCGGTGGCGGCGGCGGCGGCTGCCGCCAGAGCGGCCGCCCCGCCTCACTCTGGCTCCCCCTGCTGCTGCTCGGCGGGATCGGCCTGTATGCCTGTGGTCGCCGCCGCGCCGCCGGCCGCTGACGCCTCCCGCCCGGAACCCGCGATTTTTTTCACAATACACCCTTGACGGGCGCTATTATGGTATTCTCGTACCACTATACAACTAACGGAGCCGTGATGAAATCCCTACTCAGAATCTCTGAAGCCGCCGCCCTCGGTCTGCATACCATGGCGCTGATGGCCAAACAACCCGCCAGACGACTGGCAAACAAGGACGTCACCGAAATCCTCGGATGTTCGACCAACACGCTGGCCAAAGTCATGCAGCGGCTGACGCACGCCGACCTGGTCAACTCCGTCCGCGGGCCGAACGGCGGGTTCTCCCTGGCCCGGGACGCTGCGACCATCCAGATCCTGGAAATCTATGAAGCGGTCGACGGCCCGATCGGGGCAGCCGGCTGCCTGCTCGGCCAACGATCCTGTCATTTTGAGAAGTGCATCCTCGGGTGTTTGAGCGACGAGGTCAACGAACTGGTCCGCACCCAGCTGTCGGAAACCACGTTGGCGGAGCTCGCCGCCAGCATGAGCCTCGGGTAGCCATTGCGATTTCGAAACCAGGGAAATAGAAAAGGCCTTACGCCGAATCTGATGAAGGAACAGTAAAATGGCAAAGCGCAAGATTATCGAAATCGACGAAGCAAAGTGCACGGGTTGCGGCCTGTGTGTGCCGTCCTGCGCGGAAGGCGCGATCCGGATCATCGACGGCAAAGCGAAGCTGGTCTCGGACGTTTACTGCGACGGTCTGGGCGCCTGTCTGGGCGAGTGCCCCGAAGACGCCCTGCATATCGTCGAACGCGAAGCCGCGGAATTCGACGAGAAAGCCGTTGAAGAACACCTGGCCGGCCGGAAGGCATCGCCGGCGGCGGCGGACATTCCCATGATGCCGTCCGGCTGTCCAAGTGCCGCCCCGCGACCGGTTGGCGGCGGCTGTCCCGGGAGTGCGGCACGATCCATGGCCCCGGCGGACACATCCGGCACAACCGGGTCCATTCCGTCGCAATTGGGCAACTGGCCGGTGCAGCTGCACCTGCTGTCGCCGACGGCGCCCTATCTGCAGGGGGCCGACCTGCTGCTCGCCGCCGACTGCGTGCCGTTCGCCTGTGCCGATTTCCACCGCAACCTGCTGCGCGGCCGGCCGGTTGCCATCGGCTGTCCCAAACTCGACGACACCCGGCCGTACGTCGACAAGCTGACGGCGATCCTCAAGAACTGCCGCATCAAGAGCCTGACGGTGGCCCACATGGAAGTGCCCTGCTGCATGGGGCTCGTCGCCGTCGCCGAGAACGCGCTGCAGGCGGCCGGCGTGGACATCCCCTTTGAAACCGTGTGCATCGGCATCAACGGCGAAAGGCAATCCTGAAGACAGGACTCTCTCTGGAAAAGAACCAGACTTCGGAACGCCCGGGATGGTACGCTCCCGGGCCGGGACAACGACAAACACTGCCCACTGTTCACCATAAACCAACGACTGAATGGAGTTGCTCATGTTCTGTTATCAATGCGAACAACATCGCGAAGGCCAATGCGACGACGCCGTCGGCGTCTGCGGCAAAGACGCCGAGACGTCGGATCTGCAAGACCTGCTGATGCACGGCGTCAAAGGCATTTCACGCTACGCCGCGGCAGCCCGCGAGAACGGCGCCGACGATATCGAGATCGATCGGTTCGTCATCGACGCGCTGTTCACCACCGTCACGAACGTCAACTTCGATCCGGACCGTCTTATCGGGCTGCTGCAGCAGGCCGGGCAGATGCTGGAGAAGTCCAAAGCGCTCTATGAACAGGCGGCCGGGCCGAATGCCCCCGCCTTGAACGGCGCCACCACCTGGCGCCCGGCCGCGGACCGCGACGGCTTGCTCCAACAGGCGAAGGCGGTTTCCATCCTGTCCCGCCGTCAGGACCTCGGCGATGACGCCGCCGGCCTGCAGGAACTGATCGCCTACGGTCTCAAAGGCACCGCCGCCTACGTCGACCATGCGTCCATCCTCGGGCAGGAGGACCCGCAGATCTACGCCGACATCGAAGCCGGCATGGCGTTCCTCGACGAGCAAAACCCGAGCGTCGACGACCTGCTCGGCTGGGCCTTGAAAGCCGGAGAGATCAACCTGCGGGTGATGGAACTGCTCGACCGCGCGAACACCGGCGCCTACGGCCACCCCCAGCCGACCGCCGTTCGCGTCACCCCGGTCAAAGGCAAATGCATCGTCGTCAGCGGCCATGACCTGAAAGATCTCAAGGACCTCCTGGAACAGACGAAGGACAAGGGCATCAACGTCTACACCCACGGCGAGATGCTGCCGGCGCTGGCCTATCCGGAACTGAAAAAGTATCCGCATCTGGTCGGCAACTACGGCGGCGCCTGGCAACGGCAGGTGGGTGAATTCAAGCGCTTCCCCGGCGCCGTTCTGATGACCACCAACTGCATCCAGAAGCCGAACGACGACTACATGGACCGCATCTTCACCTCGGGCCTCGTCGCCTGGCCGGGCGTCACACATATCACTGACGGCGATTTCACGCCGGTCATCGAAGCGGCACTGGCCGCACCCGGCTTTGCTGAGGACGAGGAAGAGAAGCTGATTACCGTCGGCTTCGGCCATAACGCCGTCCTCGGCGTGGCCGACAAAGTCATCAACGCCGTCAAAGGCGGCGACATCCGGCATTTCTTCCTGATCGGCGGTTGCGACGGCGCCCGTCCGGGACGCAATTACTACACGGAGCTGGCCGAATCCGTCCCCGACGACTGCGTCATCCTCACCCTGGCCTGCGGCAAGTTCCGCTTCAACAAGCTGGAGTTCGGCGACATCGGCGGCATTCCGCGGCTGCTGGACATGGGCCAATGCAACGACGCCTACTCCGCGATCAAAGTGGCCGTGGCCCTGGCGGAAGCCTTTGACTGCGGCGTCAACGACCTGCCGTTGTCCATGGTGCTGTCGTGGTATGAGCAGAAGGCCTGCGCCATTCTGCTGACGCTGCTGCACCTGGGCGTTCAGGACATCCGCCTCGGCCCGACGCTGCCGGCGTTTGTCACGCCCCCCGTGCTGAACGTCCTGGTCGACAAGTTCGGGCTCAAGCCGACGACCGCGGCGAAGGCGGATCTGGAGGCGATTCTGAACTGAAGACCAGCCCTGCTTACGTCAACGCTGTTGGGGGCAGCCCGCCGCCGGCCGGCCGGAGGCGGGCTGCCAGGTTTTTGAATCAAAACGGTTGCTGCCCTCATCGTAACCGCTGAGATTGCAATGCCGGCGGGTGGTACGCTTGCGCTGCGGTCTGCTATGCCTATGGTTCAAGTAAGCCGCTGACGCGGCAGTGTTTTGCCTCTTTGTTTTAGTATCCAG
>CAYLNH010000409.1:0-3888 GCA_964384625.1 uncultured Lentisphaerales bacterium | reverse complement strand
GGTGCGGCTCTTGCCACAACACGAAGGGATGACCTACAGAACTGACATGCGCCCCCTGCCGCTGCGGCGCAGGCCCTCGTCTACTGCCCTTCTTCGCATCCCATCCCGGCTCTCAAGAGTTCGGGAACCCGTGGTATTTGAGGATCAGGGGGGATTGGAGGCGATCGTTTAGCGTAGGTGACCAAACCTGAAACTCCGCGCAAGCTCCTACGCCGAGGCTTCGGCGCTCAAGAGGGTGCGGGATCGCCAAGAAGAATGCAGAGGGCAGTAATCGAGGGCTTACGCTGGGGCAGCGACCTGCTTGACGCCGATGAAAGGTCTGCTATTGTCGCACGTCATCAGTTTCGGGCGGTTAGCTCAGATGGCTAGAGCGTCTGGTTTACACCCAGAAGGTCGGCGGTTCGAGCCCGCCACCGCCCACCAGTGCCGCCTTTGCGGCCAACTCCAACTACGCTCGGGGCCGGGTCGCGAGATCTGTGGACTGCGGCTTGGGCGGGGAGGCGAGTGAGTTGACGCCGGTCGATCCCCCACTATATTCTGGCCTTGCGTTAGACTTGAACCAGCGATGAGGCCCATCTTGCGAAGGCGTTTCTGGATTTACCTTGTGCTGTTGTCCTGCCTGACTGCCGGTTCGTTGCCGGGCCAGGACTGGGATAACTGGGACGCGGGGGGAGAGGAGGAGGAATTCCTGGAGGACCGCGGCGCCGCGGACGGCGTCGGCGATGCGCTTTCGGGGTTCGGCCACTGGTTTTACGAGGAGTTTATCCTCAGCATCTATAAGCTGGGCAAGGGCAGTTGGGACCGGGCGATTCCCAAACCGCAGCGAGCGGACGTCGACGGCGAAGGCGACTATCCCTACCGCCGGCCGGACATCGATCGGCTGCATCCTCGTGAACTCGGGGATCCGGAGCTGCCGTTCCTGCGGGTGGAGGGCGCGCACATGTACGAGAACCGCGATCTTTTTGCGGTGGACGGCCGCATCGAAGTCGGCGTCGGCATGCTTGGCGGACAATATCGCGCCACGCGGTTCATCTCCCGGGACCCGCACGACATCTACGAGATCCACCAGTGGCACGCGCTGCTGCGGCTGACGTTTGCGGAGTACCTCGGGCTGGATCTGGGCGTCGGGATGATGACTCTTGCGGGGGAGGACCGGGACCGCAGCGGCTCCGTCAGTGCCGCGTTGCTGTATCACCCGTGGGACTGGCTCGGCTTCGAGTTCCGCACGGCGTTCGCCAGCATCAACGAGAATCGGATCGAAGACTACGATCTGTCGCTGCTGCTGAGCTGGCGGACCGTTTCCCTGCGTTTCGGCGGTCGCCGGATCAACGGCGAAGACGGCAAACTCGAAGGCCCCTACGCCGGGCTGTCCATCCAATTCTGAAGTCCCCGCCGGCAATGTGTCGGTGCCTGGGTGGGCCCAAAGCTGATGTTCCACCACCGACAGGTTCGTTTCTGTCGGAGCAGGGGTTTGGAAACGGTCGTTCGGTGTAGGTGGCCGATCCTGAAACTCCGCACCGCGAACTCCTTCGCCAAGGCTTCGGCGCTCAAGAGGGTGCGGGATCTCTATGCGGACCGCGAAGGGCAGTAATCGAGGGCTTACCCCCGCCGCGCTCTCCTCCTTGTTATTCCTAAGAAAAGACCGTATATTTACGTCATACCGACGAACGCACATGAACTGTTTTCCGCTGGGGGATCATCCAGATGAAACAGCGCAAGTTAGACCGGGCGATTCGGAAGTTTGTGCTCTGGCACAAGCTTGTCCGGGCGTGGCATGTTCTGCAGACCGCGTGTTTTGCCGGGCTGACGGTTTTTGCCGCCTACGTCCTGGCCGACCGCCTCATTTATCTGCAGCTCGAGTACGTCACGATCGGGCTGTCCATTGCATCCGTGGCGCTGGCGGTGGTGTTGATCAGTTTCCTGGCGATGGCCAATCGTCGATCGGTGGTTTCCTACCTGGTCGACCGCAATGCCGGTCTGAAGAACCTGATCAGCTCCGGACTTGAGGCGCAGGGCCGGGCTGATCCGATATCCGTCGCCGTCGTCAACCGGGCGGAAGCCGCAGTGACGCAACAGCATGCCGCCGATGCCCTGCCGTTCGGCTGGCGGTGGACCGGCAAGTTCTCTTTCATTCCGCTGATCTGCATCTGCGGCTTCATGTTCATCCCCAACCAGGATCTCCTGAATCGCGAGCACCGGCATCGGGAGCAACAGCAGGCTGCCGGCCGGCGGCGGAACTCGGTGAAACTGCTGGAGCAGAAGATCGCCAAGATCGAGAAGAGCAGCAAGACCGTCAAGAGCATCAACGGCAAAGACATCGCCGACGACCTGAAGAAGCTCGAGAACGAGCTGAAATCGGCCGCCTCCACCAAGGAGGCCCTGGCCAAGCTCAACAAACTGGAGAACCGGTATCGCGAGGAACTGGAGAAGAAACGGGACTTCGAGAACTCCACCCGCAATCTGGCCGCGCGCCTGAACGCGAAGGACCTCAATAAGGAGTCGGCCGATCAACTGAGGAAACTGGCCAGCCACCTGCGCCAAGGCAACCTGAACGACGCCGCCGAGAATATGCGGAACCTGGCCCGGCAATTGCTTTCCGACGACTTGACGGAAGAAGAAAAACAGGCGCTGGCGCGTGAGCTCGCCAAGGTAATGGACCAGTTCCAGGGCGACAAGGATGCGGAAGACCTGGCCAAACTGCTCAAGCAGGCGCAGAAGTCGCCGCCGGCCAGCCCGAATCAGCAGAACCAGCCGAACCAGTCGAACCCCGGTCAGAACCAGACAACGGCGCAGAACCAGAAGCAGCCGAAGGCGAACAACAACCCGGCGAACCAGCAGAACCCGAATCAGCAGCAGAATCAGCCGAACCCGAATCAACAGCCGAACCAGCAGCAGCACAACTGCCAAAATCCCGCGAACTGCAAGAACGGCAGCTGCAAGAACAGCCGACCCGGCAGCCAGAACCAGGCGGGCAATCAGGGACAGGGCGGGCAATCCGGACAGCCCGGCGGGCAGAGCCGGCAGGGCGACGGCCAGAACACGGCCCAGACGCTCGAAGATGCCGCCGGCCGGATGAACCAGATGGCCGACAACATGGAGCAGATGGACTCCCTGAAACAGATGCAGGAGGGCCTGGACGGCGCCCGCAAGGAGATGCTGGGCAAGGAGTTTGAGGGCTTTGATCCGAAGCAGGTCGAGGAGTACCTGAAGGAGGAATCACAGGCGTCCCTGGGCAAGAAAGGCAGCGGCGGCACCGGCCAGGGCGGCAAGGGCAAAGGCAACGGCACCGGCGGCGCCGGCCAGGGCCGGGGCGGTCGGCCGCCGGAGCGGATGACCGCGACCGGGCTCGAAAAGCAGATGTCCAACAGCAAAATGCAGAAGGGCAAGATCCTCAATCAGCGTTGGATTTACGGGGTGCCGGAAGCCGGCGACGCCCAGCGGGAATACACCAACGAGATCCGCTCGGCGAAAGAGGACGCGATGAACTCGCTGGCCAAGAGCAAAGTCCCCCGCGAGTACGAAGAGCACGTCAAGCAGTACTTCAGCAATCTGGAGCCGCAGGACAAGGACGGGCCATCGACCGACTGACGCGGCCGGTCTCGGGGCGCGCCGACGGCGGCATGCATCGCTGCCTGCCGGCCGGACACACCCGTGGCGAAACGATCGCCCTCGCTGTGCCGGGGGGAAATGTCGGCCCTTGTTTTTGCTTTTGCTCCCGACTTCCCCGCTTTTGGTTCCGGAACCAAAAGCGGGGTTGCTGTAGCAGGGACCTGGGGGTTGACGCTTCGCTCCGAACCAACGGGTTCGGCATAGACCTTGCGGTCGTCTGACCCAGGCTAAGGGTCGGCGCGGAAATAACGTCGCATTATTCGGGGCAGACATACCAAC
>CAYLNH010000408.1:0-3933 GCA_964384625.1 uncultured Lentisphaerales bacterium | reverse complement strand
TGAGGGCTTGCAGCCACTAATGAACTTCTTCACCAGGCGGATAAACCGCCTGGGGGCGTATGGTCGAGCCAATTGTTGGCAGGAAACGCCTACGGAAGTGACATGCGCCCCAAGAGGAAGTCATTTCGGGTCTGGGAAATTCACTGGAAACACTGCATAGTACGTGCTTTGACCAACGTAACTGGAAAACCGGCATGGCAGTCCGAATCTATTTCAGTCATCGAATGGAGACCCTGGCGCGACACCTGGGCGACGGTCTGCAGGCGGCGACCGCAGCCGGTGACCTGTTTCAGGCGCCGCGCGTGATTGTGCCGAACCCAAACATCAAGCGTTGGCTCCAGCTGCAGATCGCCGAACAGCACGGGATCGCCGCCAACATCCAGTTCTCCTATCTGCAGGACGGCATGTGGGAGGCACTGGCGGAACTGCACGATCAGGCTGGCGACGAACCGCGCCCGGTCCACCTGAGCCCGGAACCGCTGCAGTTGATGATTCTGTCCTTCCTGACGGCGAATCTGCGCCGGCCGACGCCGGTGGGCCGGGCCCTGGAACCGATCGCCTTCATGCTCTACGACGCCGACGGTCAGCGCTGCCGCAATCACGCCCAGCGCCTCTGGCAGCTGGCCGGTCAGCTCTCGGTCTACCTGCGCGAGTATGAATTCCACCGCCACGACATGATCGCGGCCTGGCACCGTGGCGACCCGGGACTGAAAGCGGCGGCAACGGACGCGGAAGTGCGCCGGATGACCGAATGCCAACGGGCGGTTTACCTCGGCCTCTTCGGCTCCGGCGGCCTCCGCGATCAAGCGGCCGCGGCCACCGGTGAGCGCCTGCAAACGCTGCCGCAGTACGCCGATTTCGTCCTCTCCCGGCGGCAGGCGGCGACCGGCAAACCGGAATCCCTGCATGTCTTCGGCCTGTCCCAGATGTCGACGTTCCGTCGCGACCTGCTGCTGAAGCTCGGGCACTTCTATGATGTGCATATCTATCAGTTCAATGTCTGCAGCGAATTCTGGGAAGACGTAACCACGCCGCGCGAAGACCGCTGGGCCCGGATCCGGGCCGCCGCCACGACGACTTCAACGGACGGCGAAGAGGAGTTGGCCTGGGACGAATACGAAAACATGCTGCTGAAGTGGTGCGGCAAACCCGGCCGCGAGAACATCCGGCTGTTGGGCGAGTTGGAGGAGCGCGCCATCGGCAATCTCGATGTGCAGTCCTTCTGGCTCGAGCCCGAAGCCGTCACCGCCGCCGCCGAGACCGTGCTCGAGACCGTCCAGCAGCAGGTACTGACACGGTCGCAGGCCGACCCGGAGGACCCGCTGCCGCAGGATCGCAGCATTCAGATCGCCGCCTGCCCCGGCATCTACCGCGAGGTCGAAAGCGTCTACAACAGCATCATCGACAATCTGCGCCGGACGCCGGAGCTCAGCCCTTCGGATATTGCGATCCTGGTGCCGGACGTGGGCACATACAAACCGGTGATCAACTCTGTTTTCGGTCGGCAACCGGCGCCGGTGGGCTACAATCTGACGGACTCCACGGCATCGCAGGACAGCGCCTACGCCCAGACCGTCACCGCTCTGTTGGCCCTGGCGCAAGGGCATTTCACCCGCAAGGAGGTCTTTGAGCTGGTACTCAGCCCCTGCTTTCTTGCCGCTCAAGCGATGCCGCGTGATGAAGCGATGAACTGGGTGCGCTGGGCCGAGCAACTCGGCGTTTTTCACAGCTTCGATGCCGACCACAAAGCCAGAAACGGTTTGCCCGCAAATCCGTTGTTCACCTGGCAGCAGGGCCTGCGACGGCTGCGGCTGGGGCGGGTAATGACGGCCGCCGACACCGGCGAACCCTTTGCGGGAGTGGCGCCGTTTGAAGACATGGCCAGCGGCGACGCGGTGGCGGTCGGCCGCTTCGGCCTCGTCATCGAATTGTTGTTTCAACGGCTTCAGGGGCTGGCAACGACGCCGCTCACCGGCGCCGACTGGGCCGCGCGCCTGCAGGACCTCCTGGAAACATTCGTCGGCATCCCGGAATCACGTCCCGAGGAAGCCGCCGTCCGCCGGCAGGTGCTGAACGGCCTGGACGCGTTAAAACACCTGGACGTCCTGTTGGGCCTGGCGGGCGGTGCGGACCGGCTTGAGCTCGGTTTCATCCTGGAGTTTATGCAGACGCGGCTGGCCGGCATCCCCAGTCGACGCGGCAGCTACCTGTCTGGCGGCGTCACGATCAGCGAGTTGCGGCCGAACCGCGCTGTGCCGTTTGAACTGGTCTATGTGCTTGGCCTGGGAGAAGGCAACTTCCCGGGGCGCGCCGACCATTCGACTCTGGACCTGCGCCGGCCCGGCCGCCGACTCGGGGACATCAACCGCCCCGAAGAGGACCGCTACGTCTTTCTCGAGACGCTGATGTGCACCCGGGCCAAGCTCTATCTGACCTACATTTCCCGCGACCTGCAGCGCGATCAGATCTGTCACCCGGGGTCGCTTGTGGTGCAGCTCTCCACCTACCTGGAGCGCTGCGCCCTGCATCGGCCCTTCCACCGGGTAGAGGTGCCGTTGAAGGGTTCCTCACAAGCCTATCTGCGCGACAACGAAGACTGGCAGGACCTCCTGGTGAACTACGCCACGGGTGACCGGCTGCTCTGTCTGCAACGCTTGAGCCGCGACAGCAAACAGCAGCTGCCGGACGCTCTGCAGGAGGAACTGGCCGCCGCAATCCAGGCACGGATGCTCACCATCGAGACCCTGCCGGCCGAAGTCGCCGAAGACCGCAGCACCATCGTATTCTCGCTGCGCGACATCGAGCGATTCCTCCGCAACCCGCTCGAGGCCGGCCTCCGGCGCCTGCAGTTGTATGAATGGGAAGACGGCGACCCGGCTCTCGCCCAGGACGAACCGTTCTTCTCCGAAGCGCGGACCGAAGGCAGTTTTGTAAACGACGTCCTGGCTCACTATGTCCGCGCCAGATCGCGACGGGCCCAGCCGCCCGAGACCGAACCCGACGCGTACGAGGACTACTTTGCCCGCACTTATGCCGCCGCCCGCTTGCGGTCCGAAACTCCCGACGGCGCTTTTGCCGAACTCGACCGGAACCGGATCCAGGAAGTCATCCGCGAACGAATCGAGGGCCGCGGCATGGTCTCAACGGGGCTGGCCGAACTGCTGGCGGATCTGCAACCGGCGCTGCTGTACGATCACGTAACGATCGGCAACCCGGGCTTGACCGGCGCGGCGGACCTGGGTTTCCCACCACTGGAACTGAAGCTGGATCAGAATCGAAAAGTCGAAATCCACGGGGCGTTTCCTCTGGTCTGGCGCCACCCCGACGACGGCGCCGTCGAACTGCTGGCAATCACCCGTGGTGACCACAGCAAGGGCTATTACATCCCCAGCCGGCAGTTCCTGTCGCCCTTCCTCTTCTATGTCGCCGCCCGCTGCGGCTGCAGGCCGAACGGGGACGGCTCGAACTCCCGGGAATGGTTTGGCGAACATCCGGTTACCATTCATGTAGCCAGTCGCTACCGCGTACGGACCTTCCGCTACCTGATTTCGCCGGAGACTGCAACGCAATACCTGAAAGACATCGTTCTGGCCATGCTGGGACCGGAGGCATTCGACATGCTGCCCTTCGAGTTGTTCACCAATCTCGGCAAAACCAAGGTCCCCCTGCCCTACATCCCGAACGCCAAGGCCGCGCCCAGGGAGAAGAACGAATTCGCCAGGCGCCTGCAACTCGAGGTGAATGAGGCAATCGACAACCCGTGGTCCAGCTGGTATCCCAGCCCGTTGATCAGTCTGACTGAAGCCACCGTGCCGGCCGACGCCTGGGATAAAGTCCACCAACGGTTTCCGCTCTTCTTCGACGCCATCAAAACCAAACGGCGCTAGCCTGGAATGGCGCTGAATGAAGACGTGTTTGGGACGTTTGGCCGCC
>CAYLNH010000407.1:0-3946 GCA_964384625.1 uncultured Lentisphaerales bacterium | reverse complement strand
CGTTGCCCCCGCAAAGCGGGGCAAGCACGAAATTTATCCCGCCAAGGCGGGACACGATGCTCGCATCGCTTATTCGACACCGTCTGGCCGGACCGACGCCTGGCCGCCGTCCCTGGCTGGAAAACTTACGCCGAGCCCATTTAGTCGGCCGGATTGTCGACGTGCCAGAAGGGCGTTCCCAGGGTGGGAGTGGACGGCTGGGCAACGTCGCGGGGCTGCATCCGGCCGGCCTGGTAGCCGGCGCGGCCGGCGGCGATCGCCAGCTTGAACGCCGTCGCCATGGTTACCGCATGCTTGGACAGCGCAATGGCGCTGTTGACCAGGCAGGCGTCGTAACCCAGTTCCATGGCCAGGGCGGCGTCCGACGGTTTGCCGATGCCGGCGTCGACGACCAGGGCAACATCGGGCAGCCGGGCGCGGAGAGTTTGGAGCGCGAAAGCATTCAAGATGCCCTGGCCGGAGCCGATCGGCGCGGCCCAAGGCATGACGACCTTGCAGCCGACATCGACGAGAGCCTCGGCAATGACCAGGTCTTCCGTGGTGTAAGGGAAGACTTCGAAGTCTTCCTCATTCAGGATGCGCGCTGCTTCGACGGTCTGCCGGGTATCGGGCTGCAGCGTATAGTCGTCCCCGATGACCTCGAGCTTGATCCAATTCGAATCGAACAGTTCGCGGGCCATGTGGGCGATGGTCACGGCGTCCTTGACGGTCTTGCAGCCGGCGGTATTAGGCAGGACCCGGAGGCCGAGGGACTTGATCAGTTCCCAGAAGCGCCGGCCGCTTTTCGCCTGCGGATTCTGGCGCCGCAACGAGACGGTGACGACTTCACTGCCGGACGCTTTGATGGCGTCGGCCATCACCTCCGGATTCGGATACAGCGCACTGCCGGTGAACAGGCGGCTGTGCAGCGTCTGGCCCCCGATTTCCCAGGTTTCGTTTTGCGTGGTCATCGAACACTCTCTTCCAGCTTGGATTAGCCACCCTGCATCGGGGCGACGATTTCAATGTCGTCGCCGTCCGTCAACCGGGTTTCGGCGTACTTGCCGCGGGGGACAAACTCACCGTTGACGGCGACCGCGAAGGTGCCGGCCCGGCGTTCCTGCGATTCGAGGAAGGCCGTCAAGGTCGCCTCGCCGTCGTAGTCCACGGCGTCGCCGTTTACCGTCAATGTCATCGTCAGGTCCTCACGATCTCGGCCACCGGCCCGGAGATGCTGCCGGTGGTCAATTGCTGCATCACGGCTTCGACCAGCGCCGGGGCGATCAGGAAGCCGTGGCGATACATGCCGTTCAACCGGAGCAGGCCGTCCTCGAACTGGACCAGCGGCAGGTTGGTCGACATGGCCGGCCGGCAATGCGTCGAGGTCTCGAGTACCCGGGCTTCCGCGAACCCCGGGTGCAGCGCGTACGCCGCCGACAACAGCTCCAGTGAGCCGCGGACGCTGATTTCGCTCAGGTCGTTGCTCTCGATCTTGGTGGCGCCGACCACGTAGCGGTCGTTCTCGCGCGGCACGATGTAGAGCGGATAGCGCGGGTGCATCAGCCGCACCGGCCGCGACAGCTTCACGTCGGGTGCGACCACATGAAACAGCTCACCGCGCACACCGCGCAGATCCGGCAGATCGACTTCGGCGCCGAGACCGCGGGTGTCGCAGACCAGGTCATACGTCAAGGTCTCGCCCGCTGCCTTGATGCTGCCCGGCCGGATCTCACTGACTTCGGTGTTGAACCGGCACTCGATCCCCAGCTCATACATGGTCGCCAGCAACGCCGGGAGCAACTGCCAGTTGTCCACTTGCGCCTCGTTCGGGAAAAACAGCGCTTTGTGGAACCGGCCGCCCAGTTCCGGCTCCATCGCGGCCACGCCGGCGCTGTCCAGCCGCTGCATGATGTCCGGATCGGACCCGCGAAACTCCACTTCCCGTTCGAGCCGGCTCAGCTCGTCTGCATCCCGCGGATGCGCCACCACCAGGCTGCCGTCGTTCTGGTAAAACACCGGCTCATCCAGACTGGCCAGCAGCTCCGGCCAGATCGCCAACGAACGAATGCCGATCGCGCAAATCACCGGCTCGGCCGACTCCTGCTCGCAATACGGCGCAATCATGCCGGCCCCCGTCCAGGAACAACTGTCCCGACCGGAGTCGTCGTCTTTATCGAAAACGGTCACCTGCCGGCCGGCGCGCGCCAGGGACACCGCAAGCAGGCGGCCGGCCAGTCCGGCGCCAACAACTGCAACAGTATTCGCCATAGGATTCCTTCGGATTGAAAGGACCTATGGTACGTGAAGGAGGTCCTTTTTCAAGCGCCGCCGGCGCGCGTCACCGATCGGCCGCCGCGACCGCCGCCAGGGATCACCGCCACACCCTGCCGCACACCGGCAAAAACCGCAAAGAAAGCACCAGCCCCGCTTGACGCTCCCGCCGCGCCACTGTATTGGTAATAGGAATTAATCCTAGATAGGAACGTTTTGCCGACAGGCGCCCGTGACTGCTGGACCCGAAGACATTGAACAACGGCTCGATACATTCCGCGACCTCTGCCGGCAGCACGGATTCAAGGCGACGCCGCAGCGACTGGAAATCTACCGGCAAGTGGCGCAGACCAATGAACACCCCGATGCCGAGGTGATCTGTCGTCTGGTGCGGCAACGGATGCCGACCGTATCGGCGGATACGGTGTATCGGACACTGGCCTTTCTGGAGCAGCACGGTCTGATCCGCAAGCTCAGCAGGCTGCACGGCGCCGCGCGCTATGATGCCAACATCAAGCGGCATCATCATTTCATCTGTACGGCGTGCGGCGGGGCCTGGGATTTTTACAACGACGACCTGGACCGGTTTCCGCCGCCCCCGGAGGTCCAAGCCTTGGGGACGGTGTCCTCCGTGCATGCCGAACTGCACGGGATCTGCCGCGAATGCCGGGCCGGCAAATGCGATGTACAGCAAACCGAAAACCCAAACGGCACTGTGAGTGGGGCCGGACAGCGAAAGGGAACAACCGATGAGTAAGACAGGCAAATGCCCGGTAACGGGCGCCGTCAGCGGGGCCGCGACCGGCCACGGGACACCGAACAGCGACTGGTGGCCCAACCGGCTGAATCTGGGAATCCTGCATCAGAACCCGCCGGCGGGCAATCCGATGGACGACGATTTCCGTTACGCCGAGGAATTCGCCAAACTGGATCTGGCCGCGGTCAAGGAGGACCTCTGCGCGCTGCTGACCGATTCCCGGGAGTGGTGGCCGGCGGACTATGGTCACTACGGCGGCTTGATGATTCGGATGGCGTGGCACAGCGCGGGCACGTATCGCCTGGCCGACGGCCGCGGCGGCGGCGGCTCCGGGGCGCAGCGCTTCGCGCCCTTGAACAGTTGGCCGGACAACGCCAATCTGGACAAGGCGCGCCGGCTGCTCTGGCCGATCAAGCAGAAATACGGCAACAGGCTTTCCTGGGCCGACCTGATCATCCTCGCCGGCAACTGCGCGCTGGAATCGATGGGTTTCAAGACCTTCGGTTTCGGCGGCGGCCGCGAGGACGTCTATGCGCCCGAAGAGGATATCTACTGGGGTAAGGAATCCGAGTGGCTTGGCGACGAACGCTATTCGGGCGACCGCGATCTCGAGGACCCCCTTGCCGCGGTGCAGATGGGCCTGATTTACGTCAACCCCGAAGGCCCGAACGGCAATCCGGATCCGGTTGCGTCCGGCCGCGATGTGCGCGATACCTTCCGGCGCATGGCAATGGACGACGAGGAAACGGTTGCGCTCGTGGCCGGCGGCCACACGTTCGGCAAATGCCACGGCGCCGGCGATGCCGCCCACGTCGGTCCCGAGCCGGAAGCCGCGCCGATCGAACAGATGGGCCTGGGCTGGAAGAGCACATTCGGCAGCGGCAAAGGCGGCGACACGATCACCAGCGGCATCGAGGGCGCCTGGAAGCCGAACCCGAC
>CAYLNH010000406.1:0-4005 GCA_964384625.1 uncultured Lentisphaerales bacterium | reverse complement strand
CGCGAGGGTGCGGGATCTCTATGCGGACCGCGAAGGGCAGTAATCGAGGGCTTACTGCGTGTGAGGAACTGGCTGGCGCCGTGAAAGACCCATGGTATAGTATGCGTTCCCCGGATTCAGCGCCGTAAACAGCGGTGCTGAAGTCGGCTTTTACCTTGATACCGGCAAGTTGCGGAAACTGGAGATAACGATGAGCGAAACCGGCGGCTACAGCCCGGCTGAGATCGAGCCGAAATGGCAGACCTACTGGCTCGAAAACGAGACTTTCAAAACGGAGATGGACCAGGCGAAGGAGAAAATCTACGTCCTGGACATGTTCCCCTATCCCAGCGGCGACGGCCTGCATGTGGGCCATCCCGAAGGCTATACCGCTACCGATATCTTCTGCCGCTATAAACGCATGAACGGCTTCAACGTCCTGCATCCCATGGGGTGGGACGCCTACGGCCTGCCCGCCGAACAGCACGCCATCAAGACCGGTACGCATCCGTCGGTCAAGACCAAAGAGAACTGCGATACCTTTCGCGGCCAGATCCAGCGCCTCGGCCTGAGCTACGACTGGTCCCGCGAAATCGCCACTTGCGAACCGGACTATTATAAGTGGACGCAGTGGATCTTTATCCAGCTTTATAACACCTGGTTCGACGCGGAACAGAACAAAGGCCGGCCGATCGATGAACTGCCGATTCCGGCGGACGTCGAAGCCGAAGGCCCCGCTGCCGTGCGCGAATACAAGGCGTCCAAACGCCTCGCGTACTACGACGACGCCCAGGTTTGGTGGTGCAACGACTGCCGCATCGTCTGCGCCAACGAGGAGATCCTCAATGACGGTTCGCACGAGAAATGCGGCAGCAGGGAAGTGGAACGACGGTCCCTGAAACAATGGCTGCTGCGTATCCCGCAATACGCTGAACGCCTCCTGGCCGGGCTCGACCGGCTCGACTGGCCGGAAGGCATCAAGGAGATGCAGCGCAACTGGATCGGCCGCTCGACCGGCGCGGAAGTCGACTTCGAACTCGCGGACGGCTCGGGCAAACTCCGCGTCTACACCACGCGCCCCGACACCCTGTTCGGCGCCACCTATATGGTCGTCGCGCCCGAGCACCCGCTGGTGCCGCAACTCACTGCCGACGACAAACAGGAAGAAGTCGCCGCCTATCTCAAACAGGCATCGCTCAAGTCCGACCTCGACCGTACGGAGTTGGCCAAAGAGAAGACCGGTGTGTTCTCCGGTTCCTACGCCGTCAACCCGGTGAACAACGAGCAGATCCCCGTCTGGATCGCCGACTACGTCCTCATGGGCTACGGGACCGGCGCCATCATGGCCGTCCCCGCCCACGACACGCGCGACTTCGAATTCGCTGAGCAGTTCGATATCCCGATCGTCTGTATCATGGAGCCGGACACCGACGACGAGCAACTCAGGAAGGCGGTCCTGGCCGGCAAAGCCTGCTGGACGGAGGACGGGACCTACATCCGGTCCGCCAGCGACGAGACCGGACTGTCGATCAACGGTCTGTCCAAGGCAGACGGCATCGCCAGGACCACCGAGTGGCTCGAAGCCCGGGGCCGGGGAACGGCCGCGGTCAATTACAAACTGCGCGACTGGCTGTTCAGCCGTCAGCGCTACTGGGGCGAACCGTTCCCGTTGATCCATATGGAAGACGGCTCGATCAAGGTGCTGGACGAATCCGAGCTGCCGCTGGTCCTGCCGGAGCTCGAGGACTACAAACCGTCCGGTACCGGGGAGTCGCCCCTGGCGAATGCGACCGAATGGCTCGAGTATGCCGACCCCGAAACCGGCATGAAGGGCCGCCGCGAAACCAACACCATGCCGCAATGGGGCGGCAGTTGCTGGTACTACCTGCGCTTTGTCGATCCCCACAATGACGAGGCCGGCTGGGACCCCGAAAAAGAGAAGTACTGGATGCCGGTGGATCTCTATGTCGGCGGCGCCGAACATGCCGTGCTGCACCTGCTGTACGCGCGCTTCTGGCACAAGGTCCTCTACGACCTCGGCTACGTCAGCACCGACGAACCCTTCCAGAAGCTCTTCAACCAGGGGCTGATCCAGGCCTTCGCCTACGAAGACGAACGCGGGTCGAAGATCCCGATGGACCGCGTCGAAGAGAAGGACGGCAAGTATGTCCACAGTCAAACCGGCGAAGAACTGACCCAGATCGTCGCCAAGATGAGCAAGAGCCTGAAGAACGTTGTCAACCCCGACGATGTCATCAAGGACTTCGGCACCGACAGCCTGCGGATGTACGAGATGTTCATGGGCCCGCTCGATGCCGCCAAACCCTGGAGCACGGACAGTCTGCAGGGCGTCTATCGCTTCCTTCAGCGCGTCTGGCGTATGATCGCCGGTGACGGCGACGGGCTTGCGCCGGAAGTCGTCGACTGCGAGATGATCAAGGAACAGGAGCGCGTCCTGCACCAGACCATTAAGAAGGTCGGCGGCGATATCGAGTCGCTCGACTTCAACACCGCCATCAGCCAGATGATGGTGTTCGTGAACGAATTCAGCAAAGCCGAACAGCGCAGCCGCGCGGCGATGACGACCTTCGTCAAACTGCTCTCGCCGTTCGCCCCGCACATCGGCGAAGAACTCTGGCAGCGTCTCGGGCACGAAACCACGATCGCTTACGAACCGTGGCCGGCCTACGACGAAGCCAAGCTGAAAGTCGATGAAGTCGAAATCCTCGTCCAGCTCAAGGGCAAGCCCAAGGCCCGCCTCATGATGGCCCCGGACCTCGCTCCGGCGGAGATGGAGAAGCGGGCCCTGGCCGACCCGGACGTTCAGGCCGCTATCGAAGGCCAGGACGTGATCAAGGTCATCTGCGTCCCCGGTCGCCTGGTCAACATCGTTGCCAAGCCGAAGTAAGGGATTCTTGCCCCTGCCCGTCCGGCGCCGCGCCGTAATCTGCATCCGATCGTAACCCGGAATCCGCCGCGCCGTGAAGGCCGAGGTCGCCTATGGCGGCGCCAGCAGCGTGAACGGATATACCGGGATGTTGCGCAGAATCCAATAGATCACGAGGACCGCGAACAAAATCCAGATGGCCTTCGGATGCAAGCGGGCGTATGGCAGACCCTTGCCGGTGATGAAACGCCGGGCCTCGGAAACGGCGCCGTACAGGATGAACGGCAGCAGCAGGAAGGTCAGCTGGTTATGGCGGAATGCCGCGCTGATGTGGCCGTTGAGCAGGTGATGCATCATCCGGGTGCCGCCGCAGCCGGGGCAATGCAGACCGGTTGCCGTGTGGAACATGCACGGCGGAAACACATGGCCGGCCGTGGGATTCCGGTTCCGCGTGTACAATACAATCGCGACCAGTGCGGCTGTCAGCAACAGCACAATCAGCGCCCGCCGCCGCGGATGGCGCGGTTTCGACGGCGGTGAGCTGTCCGTATTGGCATCCGGTTGGTTCACGCTACGACGAAGAGGCAATGGCCATGATCTGGACGATAAACACAAGGCCGTTCACCAAGAGGCCGATGATGAAGCCGATCGTACTGAACATGCGCGCCTTGTCCGACATATCCTGGGCCCCGGCGAGATCACCGGCATTCGCTTTGCTGTCCACCTGCGCGGCAAAAACGATCGCCACGATTCCAAAAGGCTGACAGCAGCAGAGCGTGACCAGGATGGCCTGCACCAGGTAATTCGGGATATTCTGTGTATTCGCCATACGCCTTCCTTCGCAGTTTCACCTAAGGTATCCCTTCATTCCGGTTCGTAAACCTCAAACAGCCCACAGCAGTAAGCCCTCGTTTACTGCCCTTCGCGGGAAACCGTTAAGCTTAGCCTCAGGACTTCCTTCAGAGGCCCAACGGGTCGGCAACAACTTAGCCTGGGTCAACGGCCCAGGTCCCTGCAGTCGCCCCCCGAATCCGAGCGCTGAAGGTGCTCCACAAGGCCTCGTTCAGGCTAAGCTTAACGGTTTCCTTCGCGGTCCGCATAGAGATCCCGCACCCTCTTGAGCGCCGAAGCCTCGGCGT
>CAYLNH010000405.1:328-4031 GCA_964384625.1 uncultured Lentisphaerales bacterium | reverse complement strand
CCAGCAAGCCGGGTAGGAAAGCATCACGCAAAGGCGCAAAGGCGCAAAGGCGGAGGGGGAGACCAGAAGCGGCTTCGCCGGGGCAGCCGATCGCCGCTCGGCGATCAGCACGCGATGTATCGCGTGACCCCGGCGCACCCACGGGTGTCCTTGTTGCGGAAGATAGACATAATGCACGCAAAACATTCCTGGCGCCTGCGGCCGGCCTACGCGCAGAGCAGCTTCGTCCGACAGGCCAAAGCACCGGTGGCACGAACTTGCTTTGTACGTCCGTACAGACCCATTGGGCTCGGCAAGTACGTGACACGTTTCCTGCTCCTCCTACCCCTTGCGCCTTTGCGCCTTTGCGTGAGGCCCTCGATTCCTACTCCACCAGGTCGTTGGCCACGCGGGAGATGCCGGTCTTCATCAATTCCTCGCCGAAGTTGAGCAGCAACCCAAGCCGACAGTCCGAAAGCCGCAAGTACGTGAGCAGTTGCTTCTTGTGGACCTTTGCGATCTGTTCGATAGATTTGAGCTCCAGGATGACGAGTCCCTCAACGATAATGTCCGCCCGAAACCCCTCATCAAAGACCAGTTCATCGTATTCAATGGGGATGGGCTTCTGACACTCAACCATCAACCCCCTATTCTTGAGTTCATAGGCGAGAACCCGTTCGTAGACACTCTCCAGCAAACCAGGTCCAAGTTTCTGATGAATCTTTATAGCGGCGTTCACAACTTCCTTGGCGATCTCATTCTCCCTGTTCATTCCCATTCTCCTTTGGTTCGCATTGAGGAAACCCCAGAGTATCATGAAAATGGCCTCACGCAACCGCCGTCGCGCGTACCTCTCAGGCAGGGCCAATCCGTCCTGACTCTTCCTTCCCTTCCATTTCCTTGCTTTGCGCCTTTGCGCCTTTGCGTGAGACTCTCTTCCCATGCCTAACATGTCGACGATCACAGTTTCTTCCGACACATGGAGCAGCGTTGGCGCGAACTTGCTCTGTGCGAATGCACAGACTCGCAGAGCTCGGCAAGTACGTGACAGCTTTTCCTTCTTGTCCGCCTTTGCGCCTTTGCGCCTTTGCGTGAGACTCTCTTCCCATGCCTAATCCGACCATCATGAAGTCTCCCCGGGAAATCGACGTGGAAATCACGCCGCGGTGCAACCTGCGTTGTCGCTACTGCTATTACTTCGACAACGACGACGTCGACTATACGGAGTTGCCGACGGCGGAGTGGCTGCAGTTCTTTGCGGAGTGCGGCCAAGCCGCGGTGATGAAGCTGACGCTGTGCGGCGGCGAGCCCTTCGCCAGGAAAGACCTGCCGCAGCTGATCGAGGGCATCGTCGCCAATCGCATGCGGTTCGCCATCCTGTCCAACGGCACGTTGATCGACGACGACATGGCGGCGTTCCTCAAGAACACCGGCCGCTGCGACTATGTCCAGGTCTCAATCGACGGCTCGTGCGCCGAGGTGCATGACAGCTGTCGCGGCAAGGGCAATTTCGACAAGGCCGTGCGCGGCCTGCGGATCCTGCAGCAGCACGGCGTTGATGTCGCTGTGCGCCTGACGATTCACCACTTCAACGTGGACGACCTGCCGGCGGCCGCGCGGTTCCTGCTGGAGGACCTCGGACTGGACGGCTTCAGCACCAACGCCGCCGGCTATCTGGGCTCGTGCAAACTGAACGCCGCCGACATCCAGCTTACCACCGAAGACCGGCAGAAGGCCATGGAACTGCTGGCTGAGCTGAACGAGACCTGCGACGGCCGCATCTCGGCGGCCGCCGGACCGCTGGCTGAGGCCCGGATGTGGACCGAGATGGAGGCGGCCCGCCAGGCCGGGACGGAGAGCCTCCCGCTCGGCGGCGCCCTGACCGGCTGCGGCTGTACCTTCAGCAAACTCGCGGTCCGCGCCGACGGCATGTACGTCCCCTGCAACATGCTGCCGCACATGGTGCTGGGCCGCATCAACGAGGCCTCGCTGATCGACGTCTGGCAGCAGCATCCGGAGTTGCGCAAGTTGCGCGAGCGCAGCACGATTCCGCTTGATTCCATTGACTTCTGCAGGGGCTGTGACTATATTTCTTACTGTACCGGTAATTGTCCGGGGCTGGCTTATACGCTGGTCGGGGACGTCAATCTCCCGAGCCCCGATGCCTGTCTGCGGCGCTTTCTGGCCGCCGGCGGGAGACTGCCGCACAACTCGCGGGATCGTGAGACAACCGAGGCCGAGACCGATGACCAAGATGCAGACAACGACTGACCTGCCGGCATACGAAGCGCCGATACTGGTGCCGTTGGGCGAGCTCCAACGGACCACGGGAGGCGTCTGCAACGAGGGCAGTTCGGACGTGTTCGCCTGTCAGAACGGCGGGTCGGCGCCGGTGCAGAACTGCCACGCCGGCAACTCCGCCAGAAACAGCTGCGACACCGGCACCGGCGGCTCGGGGCCGCAGAATTCGCCGTTGATCTGGTAGTATAAGCGGCAGACCTCTGGCGCGCGCGTGCCCCTACGTAAACCTTCGACCACAGTCGACTGCTATCGACTACAGTCGACTGCAATCGACTACAGTCGACCTATGATGAATCTCCACGAGACGCCGCAGCGGGGCTGAATTTGCCCAAGCAGCTGTACCGTCAGCTTGCTGACATCACAGCCGCGTTCTTCTTTTTGTACTTTTTGTGTTTCTTGTGGCTAACTCTCTTCCATTCTTCCATTCTCCTCAATCTGAAATCTGAGATCTGAAATCACCAATTCCTTTCCTGCTCTCAAACTCGCCAACGGCTCCTGCTGGGGCTTTGCGGCGATGGACGACAACGCCGC
This sequence comes from uncultured Lentisphaerales bacterium, assembly GCA_964384625.1. Taxonomy (GTDB): domain Bacteria; phylum Verrucomicrobiota; class Lentisphaeria; order JABSQK01; family JABSQK01; genus CAYLNH01. The sequence goes on along the minus strand of CAYLNH010000405.1, from coordinate 1,220 downwards.
CGACGCGCTGCAGCGCCTGTGTGCGGCCATGCAGTTGTCCGCCGACGGTACGCCGACGCAGACCCTGCGGGTGGCTACCGATATGGAACCGCATCGTCTGCAGACCCGGAACGGGCTGACCGAGGCCCGGGTGCTGCCGGGGTTCGCCGACGAATTGGCGCGGGCCATCCAGCTGGTCCTGATCAGCAACAGCCTGGCGATCGCCGAACAGACACGCGGCGCCGTGCTGCTGCATGCCGCCCTGGCGGTGAAGGACGGTTGCGCCGTCGCCTTCGCCGGCGCCGGCGACAGCGGCAAGTCCACCACCGTCAACCGCCTGCCGGCGCCCTGGCAGACATTGAGCGATGACGCCTGTCTGGTCGTGCCGACGGCCGACGGCTTTCGCGCGCATCCGTGGCCGACGTGGAGTCAGTTTATGTTCGACGGCCCCGGCGGCTCCTGGCCGGTGGAGACCTCGTATCCGCTGGCCGCGATCTACTTCCTCGAGCAAGCCTCGACCGACGCGGTCACCCGCATCGGTCCCGGGACGGCCAGCGGCTCACTGCCGCCGCTGACCAATCAGGTGCTCGACGCCAATCTGCGGCACTACTACGCCGACCAGCGGCAGCGTCTCCGGTTGCAGGCCTTCGACAATATCTGCGCCCTCACCAGGAAGGTCCCTGCGTACAACATGAAGCTCTCCCTCGACGGCGAGTTCTGGCGATTGCTGGATATCACATAGGATCGGAAAGGGAAGCGCAGGGAAAACAGGCAGAATTATTTAAGGGCAGAATCATTTCGGAAGGAAGAGAAGAACACGATACACGGAGAGAAGGCAGAATTATTTAAGGGCAGAACCATTTCGGAAGGAAGAGAAGAACACGATACACGGAGAGAAGGCAGAATTATTTAA
>CAYLNH010000405.1:0-228 GCA_964384625.1 uncultured Lentisphaerales bacterium | reverse complement strand
GGGCAGAACCATTTCGGAAGGAAGAGAAGAACACGAGGAGGGAGAACGGAGTGGCTCCGTCGGGGCAGCCAATCGCCGCTCGGCGAATAGCGCGCGACGAATCGCGCGACCCCGGCCTGTCCGCCGTAGCTCGTCCGGCGAAGGAGGGCGCATCCACAGGTATTCCTGTCACCTTATTAATACGGCATGCAAATAGGCGACACTCGTCATGCTGCTGCATATGCGATA
>CAYLNH010000404.1:0-4073 GCA_964384625.1 uncultured Lentisphaerales bacterium | reverse complement strand
TGGTCGTCGACTACTGGAACGAGGCCTCGCGTTACGGCAGCGGCGGCAGTACCGATTACTTAGCCCTGCGGGCCGGCCGACGTTATCGCTTGCAAATCGATCTTATACGCACAAAACCCCAAAAGACAGAAAGCGGGCGCAAAAAGAAAAAGCCAAGCATTGCGCACCTGCGTTGGGCCTCGAAGAACACGGATATGAACGATGTTCCCAAGCGCTTTCTCTACGCGGAAGACGTCAAGATCAGCGAGACATTGACGCCGCGCCCGGCCGCGAGGATGATTCAGGCCTCTTCTTTTGACTATGAGATCAGCTCCAAGGATCTGTACTATGATGATTTTCACTGGCGCCAGCATATCAAGAATCTAAAAAGCGGCAATTACGCCGGTTACCGCAGTATTGATTTTGGTTCCGGAGTGTCTGCGTTTTGCCTGCATCTGCGCGGCAGTCAGAGCAAAGGAGAGAAACTGGAACTACGCATCGACAAACCCAATGGCCGGCGCGTCGGAACGGTGGAGATTCCGGAGCTCAACGCGCGTTATGGGGTCGAAACCGTCCATAAGACAAAGATCAGGGGACTGTCCGGCGTGCATGATCTGTACCTGGTCTCGACGGCCGGTCGCGGCGTGCATTTTCGCGCGTTCCGTTTTGAGTGAGTTGGGAGTTACCCGCTCGTGGGTATCACACAAAGTGGTTTTTGTATGAATAGTACCGCCCGGCACGAGGCCGGCGAACAAAATATGCAATCACAACCGCAATGCCAACGACAAGGAAACAGAACATGCCAATGGAGTTCTTGGAGAGATCACTCAAGGGGGTCCTACTCATGACACTGCTGTCTGCAGGCCTGCTCAACGTCCACGGTTCAGACAGCGGCCGCGGCCGGCACAAGCAGTTCTATGTGGTGCCGGCCCCGGGCAAGGTGAAGATCGACGGCAAACTGGACGACTGGGATCTGTCGGGAGAGATCGAGATGTTCGTGGTCGAGGCGACCCGCGCGACAATGACCGGCAAGGTAGCGGCCATGTACGACGAGGAAGCGTTGTACTTGAGCGGCGAGATCACCGACCCGACCCCGATGATGAACCGCCATGACCCGAAAGTTGATCCGCAGAAAGCGTGGGACGCGGACTCTCTGCAGTTCCGTCTCGTGCTCGATCCCGAAGCGGCGTATCCGGAGACGGAAAGCCAATACAAATATCGCAATGCCAAAAAGGCCGGAAACCCCATCGCGGACACGCGCGACGATCTCGTACACCTGTTGCTCTGGCATTACACCGACGACAATTCCGCCAATCTGCAGATGAACCTCGGCATGACCTACCGCGTGCCGCGCCCCGCGTGGGGACCACACGGTCTGGTTCCCGCCGACAAGTTCGAGGGCAAGTATATCAAGTGGAAGAATGGCAAAGGCTATACCTTCGAGTACCGCATCCCCTGGAGCACCCTCGGCGCCAAGCAGCCGCTCAAGGGCGGCGACAAAGTGGCGGGGACGGTGAACGTCTTCTGGTCGCGCCCCGACGGCCTCAAGACCGGGGGCGGCCTGGCCTGGGCCTGGGACGTCATGGGCGCGCCCGGCTTTGCCTTTCAAAGCGCCACGTGTTGGGGGCGGGTGATCTTCAGCGAAAAGGGGAATGTCTCCAAAGATCTCGTTATGCAGGGTGTGCCGCCGGAGCGGCCTCTGCCGCTGGAATTCCAGTATGAGCTGCCCGAGGACTGCTGGGCCACGATTCAGCTTTTTGACGAGAAAGGCCAGGCCCGGCGGATCATCGTCGCCGAGCAAAAACGTCCCGGCGGCCGAAACACCGAACGCTGGAACGGGCTCGACGACAGCGGTGATCTCTTGCCCACGGGTACCTATCGGTGGCGTGGCGTCTTCAGCACCAAACCGCTCGAAGCCAAGCACCGGTTCTCGGTCCACAATTCCGGGCAGCCCCCGTATCCCACGGACGACAACACGGGCGGCTGGGGCGCGGACCACGGCACGCCCACCACGGCCGTGGCCTTCGACAAGGGCGTGCTCCTGGCTTGGGGTGTCGCCGAGTACGGCTGGGGCCTGATCCGCACGAACTTCGAAGGCCGCAAGCAGTGGGGATCCAAGCACGGAGCGCAGTACCTGGCGACAGACGGGAAGAAAATCTACTTCGCCGGCGATCGCGGCTTCCATCGCTCGGCGGAAGTACGCATGCTCGACATCAAAGACTCGCGTCCCACACGCTTGGCAAACGGCGTTGCATCCTTCGCCGCGCCGGCGGGCGGCGAAGGCGCGGAGAACCATCCGAGCGGACTGAGCTGGCACGCAAACCGTCTCTATGTCGCCTACGGCGGCCGGAATCTCGTCGCCGTATACGACACGAAAAACGGCAAACTGCGGCACACCTGGAAGGTGCCGACGCCCGGCCGCCTGGCGGTCCGGCCGAACGGCGCGCTGGCCGTCATCAGCGGCGAAAAAATATTGAGCGTGAACAAGGGCAACGTCAGCGAATGGCTTACCGGCCATCTGGACGCGCCGCACGGTCTGGCTGTCGGTCCCGACGGCACAGCCTACGTCGCCAACCACGGTAGACTGCAGAACATCTCCGTCTTCAACGCCAAAGGCAAATACCAGCGCAGCATCGGCAAGAAGGGCGGCCGGCCGGCGGTCGGCAAGTACGATCCGTCCGGGATGTACCAGCCCGGCGGCATCACGCTTGATGCCGAAGGCCAGCTCTGGGTTGCGGAGACCACCCGAGAGCCCAAGCGTTTCGGTGTCTGGAACGCGACCACCGGCAAACTCGTGGACGAATTCTTCGGCGGTTCGAACTACTTCGCCTACGGTCATATCGACCCGGCCCGTCCGGACGAAATCTACGGCAACAACGTGATCTGGTCGATCGACTGGAAGACCTATAAGACCAAGCCCAAGCTGACCATCTGGCGGCGGACCGAGCCCGACATGCCGCCCGCCCCCGCCACGAGCGCTTACTCAAGCGGCGGCGGATTCCGGCTCCTCACGGCCGAGAACGGCCGCCAGTTCGGCTACGGCGGCGCGCCGCACCGGAACGTGATCGTGTACATGCGCGACGGCGACGTCTTCCGCCCGATCGTCGGGGAAATCAACCCCTGGGACAAGCAGTATGCGGACTGCAAGGCACTAGAAGCGCTGCGGAACAAGTGGGACGCCGTCTGGGACGAGCAGAAGCTCCGCGGCAACCAGCGCCCGCGCATGATGTTCTGGCAGGACAAGAACGACGACGGCCGCATGCAGGCTGACGAGTTCTCCGTCCGCAAAACAAAGGTGCACAAGACTCGGCCCAAGGGTATCGGCAGCATTATTCGTATGGAAGAGGACCTGTCGCTCTGGCTGAGCTGCGGACGCAAACTCAAGCCACACAAGGTCACCGACGACGGAAAGCCGGTCTATCGCCTGGCCGACGCCCAAGAAACCCCGATGATGGGTAAGGTGAGGGAACACGGCTGGACCTTTTTCGACGACAAAGGCGCGGCTTACGTGTTGCGTCACAACCGTGGCCCGTCGCTTATTAAGTGGTCGCCTGATGGCGAGATGCAGTGGAATTACCCAGGCCTGCAGACCTGGCGGGATTCGCTCAGTCTGCCCACGGTCGGCCCGGGCCGGCTCTGGGCCATGACCCGGCCGATGGGCATTGCCGGTGGCGTCGTTGCCTTCCAGACCTACTTCGGCGCCTGCCAGCTCTTCCGCACGGACGGCCAGTACCTCGGCATGCTCCTGCAGGACAATCGCAATCAGCTCAAGCTCGGCGCCAACCAGGGCCAGCCCGAGGGCCAGGGCGGCAGTTTTGTGGAGCTGGAGATTGACGGCGCGAAGCGGATCTTTATGATCCATGGCGGCCAGGACGTGCGCGTCTGGGAGGTGCTGGGTCTGAAAGCTATCCAGGACCTGCCGGGCGGGACCTACGTCCACACCGAGGAGCAGGTGGCCAAGGCGCGGAAAGCCCACCGCAAATACATGGCGGCCATGGCCGGGAAAACGGAGATCCGCCTGGTGCGTGGTCGCGACAAACTGGACGAGGTGCCGGCCGCGAACAAGAATATCGAGGGCGACCGCGGCTTCGAGG
>CAYLNH010000403.1:0-4079 GCA_964384625.1 uncultured Lentisphaerales bacterium | reverse complement strand
AGGGTGCGGGATCTCTAGGCGGACCGCGAAGGGCAGTAAACGAGGGCTTACCTTCCGCCAGGCATTGCTTCTCTCCCCCGCTGCCGATTAGCTGAAAACTGACGCGCACCCGGCGAACACGTTGACAACCGGTTTTTTGGCGGAATGGTCAAGTTCTGTAACCCTGATTGGAGAGCCGCTATGCCTGAATTACCGAACATCATCTACATCAATTCCCACGACACCGGTCGCTACATCCAACCGTTCGGTCTTGCCATCCCGACGCCGAATCTGCAGGCCCTCGCCGAGGCCGGAACGTTCTTTCGCCAGGCGTACTGTGTCAATCCCACCTGTTCCGCCAGTCGTTCCGGGCTGGTTACGGGACAGTGCCCGCACCAGAACGGGATGCTGGGACTGGCCCACCGCGGCTTTGAGCTGAACGACAAAACCCAGCACATCCAACACTTCCTGCAGCAGGCCGGCTACCACACCTGCATCGCCGGCGGCCAACACGTCACCACCGACGTGCCGAACTTCGGCTTCAAACAGGTCTACGACGATCTCGGCAAGGCCGACCAGAACGCCGTGGACTTCCTTGAGAACCCGCCCAGCCAGCCGTTCTATCTGGAACTCGGCTTTGGCGAGACCCATCGCGCCTTCCCCGACAGCACCGGCGAGATCGATCCGCGCTACATCGCCCCCGTGCCGTACTTCCCCGACACCCCGGAGATGCGCCAGGAAATGGCCGACTTCCATCTGATCGCCAGGCGCCTGGATGAACGCATGGGGCGCGTGTTTGATGCTGTCGAAAAGAATGGCCTGTCTGATAATACAATTATCATCTGCACCACCGATCACGGCATCGCGTTCCCGCGCATGAAATGCAACCTGACCGACGGCGGTATCGGCGTCTTCCTGATCATGAAAGGCCCGGGCGTACCCCAAGGCAAGGTGGTCGACGGCCTCGTGTCCCACGTCGATATCTTTCCCACCCTTTGCGACATCCTCGGGCTCGACGGGCCCGACCGGCTGGAGGGCGTTTCCATCGGACCGATCCTGCGGGAAGAAGCCGAAACCGTGCGCGACGAAGTCTTTGCGGAGGTGAATCTGCACGCCAGCTACGAACCGATGCGGGCGGTGCGGACCGAGCGCTACAAATACATCAAACGCTTTGACGACCGCGATAAGCTCGTGCTGACCAATTGTGACGACAGCACGTCCAAGACGTTCTGGCTCGAAAGCGGCTGGAACGACCAGCCGCGCGAACAGGAGATGCTGTACGATACCTGGTTTGACCCGATCGAGACCAACAACCTGGCGGCCGACCGGCAACATCAGGAGGTCCTTGCGGACATGAAGCAGCGGCTGCAGAAATGGATGGAGGCCACCGACGACCCGCTGCTGCAGGGGCCGCTGAAGATCCCCGCCGGCGCCATCCTCAATGACGTCGACCAGAAGAGTCCGAGCGACAAGACCGTGAAGTACTAGATGGGCTCGGCGTACGTTTCCCAGCCAGGGACGGAGGCCAGGCGCCGGTCCGGCCAGACGATGCCGAAGAAGCGATGCGAGCATCGTGTTTTGACATCAACGCCGCCGGCCGGATGCTTGGACCCGCTCTCCGAGTTGCCCGTTTTCGGGCGCTGGGGGCGTTGGCGAAATGGTCATGTGCTGCAGCGCACGCCCATTCCGCGGCCTGCCGCGAACCGCGAACCCCGGGCAATCCGTGGCGGAAAGACTTCCGCTGAGACCATCTAGATGGGCAATCGCTTGGCAGATGGCCTGAAAATCTGAAATCTGAAATCTGAAATCTGAAATCTCAATTCCCCCAATGCTCGACTTCCTCTATCGCGGTACCATCGACGAAATTGACGCGCGGTTTGCTTATGCCGTGACGACGCAGGTGGCGAACGCCGCGATCCTGGCGCACAACTGTGATCCTGTGTCGGCACACATCCTCGGACGCGGGTTGACCTGCGCGGTGCTGTGCATCCCGATGCTCAAGAGTGACGATGAACGGCTGACGATCCGCTGGAATTACGACGGTGCGCTGCGGTCGCTGGTTGCCGATGTCGGCGCCGGCGGCGATGTCCGCGGCTTTGTCAACCCGACGAATCTGTCCCAGCTGGTGGACGACAAAGCGGCGATCTACGGCGAGTCCTGTCAGGTCAGCGTGGTGCGTTCGAGTTCGGCTGCGGTGCTCAACTCGGGCACGACGAGAAGCATTCTGCGCAATGTTTCGGATGACGCGGCGTTCTTCTTTTCGTTCAGCGACCAGGTTGAGACGGGGCTGCTGTCGATGATCGGGTTCGAGGCGAACCCGGAGAGACCGGTGACCCTGTGTCAGGGCTTCATGCTGCAGGCCCTGCCGGGTTGTGACTTTGAGCGTTTTGATCTCGTCCGGGAACGCATGAAGCTGGCTGAGGTGCGTGAACTGGTGGCCAACCGCCCGGAGGCAGACAACTATTTTGAACGCATTCTGGATGCGGTCCTCGGCGAGCACGCCAAACCGGAACAGGTGGCGGTCCACGAGTGTGTGCCGCCGCGTTTTGAATGTCACTGTAACCAGAGCAATCTGGGCGCTGTCTTGCGCACGCTGTCGGCGGCGGACCGTGAGGAGATCATCAGCAACGGCAAAGACATTGGAGTAACCTGTCACTTCTGCAGTCGCCGGCATGTGATTTCGCCGGCGCAACTGCGCGAACTGACGGCGGGGGAGGGTGAGGAATGAGTCGGTTTCAGGCGGTGATCTTCGATTTGGACGGGACCCTGTTGGACACGCTGGAGGATCTGGCGGCCAGCATGAACTGGGTCTTGCAGCAGAACGGCTGTCCGGTTCATCCGGTCGATGCCTACCGCTATTTCGTCGGCGACGGCATGGAGATGCTGGCCCGCCGCGCAGTGCCGCCGGAGAGGAACAAGGATCTGTTTGTGGCCCGGTGCATGGCCCAGATGCGGGTGTACTACGATGCCCACTGGGCTGACAAGTCCGCCCCGTACGGCGGCGTTGTTGACCTGCTGCAGCGACTGCACGAAGCCGGACTCTCCCTCAATGTGCTGTCGAACAAGCCGGACGAGTTTACCTGCCGCTGCGTCGACCGTTTGCTGCCCGGGGAGGTGTTCGACATCGTCCGCGGGGTGCGTCCCGACTGCCCGCGCAAGCCGGATCCACAAGGGGCCCTGCGGATCGCCGAGCGGCTGGGGGTCGACCCGCCGGAGGTCCTGTATGTCGGTGATACTAACGTTGACATGAAGACCGCCAACCGCGCCGGCATGTACGCCGTCGGTGTGTTGTGGGGCTTCCGCGAGGAGGAGGAACTGCGCGAGCACGGGGCGCGAGAGATTGTTGCCCGGCCCGCGGAACTCCTGCCGCTGGCGGTCAATGTCTGACGCGGTCTGGCGGCGGCCCGGCGTTGTCTGGAACGGTCGGTTGTGGGACGATTTTCCGACGGCAGTTGATCCCGGAGTTTGCGATGGGATATTGCAGCGGGTCCCAGAACTGTCTGCTCAGATATCGAACAGGAGGAGTCTACCGATGCGAATCATGATTGTGTTTATGGTTGCCGCGACATTGCTTGTGGGTTGCGGGGACAGCGGTGCGGGGCGTCAGGCCGCGGCGAAGCAGAAGGCCGACGGCAACAGGATTCGCCCGCGCGATGTCCGCGGCAAGTGGCAGAACAGCAGTGATGCCGCGCCGCAGTCCACCCCGGTTGAGGAGGTTGACTTCGCAGCGCAGGGGAAGCGTCGGTACGTGATGTTGGTGGACTACGAAGGCGACCGCCCGACCGAGAGGATTCAGCTTCAGGTGGCGGAAGTCTCCGGCGGTTCGTCAGTTTCCAGGATTGCCGTGATGGAGCGGCAGGTGCCGGACGCCCCGGATACCTGGCAACCGGTGACGATCAAGGAGAACGCCGACGTGACCGTGACCAAGACGGCGTCGGCCGGGCTTGCGGTGACGATTGACGCGGAAGACCAGGTCGTTGAGCTTCAGCTTGAACGTCGGTCCAACTGAGATGGGTTCGGCGTAAGTTTTTCAGCCAGGGACGGAGGCCAAGCGCCGGTCCGGCAAGGCGCCGTCGAACAAGCGATGCGAGCATCGTGTC
>CAYLNH010000402.1:0-4116 GCA_964384625.1 uncultured Lentisphaerales bacterium | reverse complement strand
TGTGGCAGCCCCTTCAGGGCGCAGAATTTGACGAAATGCGACTAAATCGACAGTCTCGTGAGGCGGAAGCTCTTCGGGGCGGAAGCCCCCGCTCTGGGAGCTTGGATTCGGGGGCTGACGCCTCCGTGGAGACGGCGAAGCCTATGGCTGCCGAATAGGCGGCAACGAAGTGGCACCAAAGCGAAGCGTGGGGGCTGACCCGAAGCGGTCAGCAATGAAATGGCAACTGCCGCCTCACGGCGGAGACGACCGAAGGTCTATGCGCTGTCAACTCCAACCTCCGCAATCAGCGTCAATTGCTGGCTATGACTTTATCTAAAATGCTCTAGCCAAACCTTACTGCAATTGCTGCCTCTATAGTAGTACAGTCTCGTCCAACAGGAGTGAACGACAGTACGGATTACGAACGGGCCGGCAAGATTGATGCCGCGGCGGTGCAACGCGCTGTTACCGGCGGCCTGCCGGATCGCCTGCGCGAAGGCTGGCAAAAAGACGCTTTGGTCGTAGGAAGTATCGTCTGAGTCAGGGATGGTCTCAGCGGAGTTCATACGGTATGGACCGTTCAATACCCGCTGCCAGCTCCTTAACGGTAATCGTGAACCTTCCCTTGGGAGCGTTGTAGGCGATGGGAAAGTCGAAGGACCACTTGCCGCGGACGAAGGCGCTGTAGTGCGAGAAACTGCTGTGTGTGCCGTCCGGACGCGTGATGCTGACCTGCATGGGGATCACACCGGGGACCGGTTTGCCGCGATGATCCAGAAGCGCGCCGGTGATGCGAAGTGAGCGGTTGTTTCGTTCTTCGACGGCCAACTCCATCCTTTGAATCCGCGCGGGGAGAAAGATCATTGCCATACCGTCGCCCGCGCCGAGCTGGGTGCGGACGTGGTACCGGCCGTCCTTCTCGACCAGCGGCAGTCGGCGGGCAGCAAGAAGTTGATAGGCGACCGCACCAAGTTCCTTGTCAATCGCAAATGACGTGGTCTGCGAGACGCCTTTTTCGAGGACGCGCCCGAAGTGGCCGTAGTGCGGCCCCGGCTGGCGCAGGTCGTTGACGGCAACCAGGTAGTTGGCTCCCTCAGCCTGCAGTGTGTTGATCTGGACGTTGCGCGTCAGCACTTGAATGTCGGCCCGTGCCTGATCCAAAGCCGCCGCCAGCCTTGCTACAGGGCCCCCGGCCTGCTTCTGTTGGCGTAACGCCGCCTCAACGCCTTCGATGTATTGCGGATGGCTTGGCGATCCATATTTCTTCAAGAGGTCCTGCTCGAGCTTTGCCAGGTCGACACCGTTTTTGCCGGTGCCCCAATCGAGTTTGATGACGCCCGGCAGATCGGCCTTCCAGTACTGGTCGACAAACACTTTGCCGCCGCGTTTGAGCATGGCTTCAAGCGGTGTCTTTGCCGGTTTGTACAACGGCGGACACTCCGGGATCACCAGGACGTCATAGCCGTCGAGGCATTTCGGATTGTCTTCGAAGTCCTGGTCATAGAGCACATCATACGGTTGCGGATGATCACGAACAATGCGACGGAACGGACTGCGGCCGCCCCAACGGATTTCGTTGAAGAGCTGGCCCGCAAAGCTTCGCCAGACGGCGATGCGTCGCGGCCGGTTCTGCCACTTCGGAATCAACGCACCCAGGGGATGGACCACGTTATTGTGCATCTGTTTGATCTCGTCTTTCAACTCGGGTATCCACAAGGCCACAGAACTCTTTTCACCCTTCACCTGGATCTTACTCTTGGCTTCAGTCCAGGTGGGTTTCACGCCGAGCTTCGCGTCGATTTCCGCCTGCGTCTGCTGCTTGCCTTTGTGCAACGCGCCCCTGAGATTCCAATAGCAGATGTCCTGCATCGGGCGCGCCAGACAATGCCAGAGCGTCTCACGATACATGTCCGGCGTCGGCAGGCCCTTGTACGGCGCGGCCCAGCCGGGCTTCAGCAGCCACTGCGGCATCGCGGTGATGCGAGCGTTTGTGCCCCGAGTCATGGCCGTCAGGTTTTCCTGGCACGAGATGCCGGCCTCCGGATCGCCATAGTAGTACCATTCTTCCGAGATGTGGTGCTTGGAATAGCTGCGGACCGACGGCCGGCGCAGAATCGGTTCGATGATGGTCTGCACCCAGGGCGCATGCCTACGCGATGCCGCACACACAATCTCGTTCATCGTCACTTCGGTGCCGGAGGTCGGACCGTGCCACCAGCGGTGGTAGGCATAGAAGGGAAAATCCCGATCGATAACCGCGTTTTTCGGCAATTTGATTTTACCAGCCTTTGCCGACAGCCGGCCCATGGGATGTACAGCGGCACCAACCGCATCTTGCGGAAGCCGGGTCCAGCGCGATAGGTCCAGGCCGAAGTTCTTCTTTGCCGCCGCGATGCTGGCCGGCCGGAAATCCGGCTGCCACAGGGTCTGGTGTTCGGTGTTGACGATCATGTAACGGACATCCGGGAAGTGGGCAACGCTCTGCATCACGTGCTTTGCCTGTTCTTCGGCGTTGGCCCGGGCCTGGCCTTTGCTGAAATCCGCTGCGCCAATGCTGCCGGTGACGCGCTGGAAGCGCTCGGAGTTGTCCTTCGGAGTGCCCCATACATGTTGTCGTAATTGCGTGTACAGGCCGAACTCATTCGCCTTGGCGACTTGTTTGGCTTTTGGTCCGGCCGGTGTGCCCAGCAGTCCGGCCGTGGTCATGCCGATGTCGCGGTGGGTCTCCGACAGGCCCTGCCAGTCGATGATCTGCACGTTATTGCGCGGTGTGCGCGCCGGGACAATACGGATCGGCCAGGCATACCTGTGCTCGCCGACGGTTATATGGAAGGTGTAGCTGCCCGGCAGCAAGAGCGCCGGCGACCACGTCAGACTGAGAATTGCCGAGCGCAGCAGCGGTACGGCCGGCAGCGTACCAGTTTCGGAGAAGAGATCATCGATGCCAAAGCGGAACTGTGTCGCGGGCAGTTTTCGGTCACTGCGGTTCGCGACTTTTATGTGCCATTGACGCAGGCGATCGTCACGGGCGACCACGGCAACGGGTTCCAGGTTGCGTACGGTTACTTGTGCGGCAATGCCCGCCTGTAGCGGGGCAGGGCGATCAAAGAGTTCCTTCGTTTCGGCTGCGGTCAGTGGGCGATCCCAATGGGCTACTTCATCAAAAACGGAGTCTGCCCGGAGTGCCGGACTGAAGTTCGTGGCGACGCAGCCGACGTGCATCGTGCCGAACGTCTCGACGCGCGGGGCTTTCGCGATGGTGCCGGCCGGTTGGCCGTCAACATACAGAGACACGGAACTGCCTCGCCAGGTCACGGCGTAGTGATGCCAGGCATCCGGGTTCGGCAGCTCGCACGAAACCGATGCACCCTTGCCTTTTCCCCTCCCGGGGCTGACGTCGAGTTTTACGGTCTTGTCGTTACGAATGCTCAGCATGAGTTGTGGGTACCAGCCGTGGCCATCGCCAAAGTACAGCAGACAGCGCCAGCCCATCTTGCCGATGGACCGACTCCAGAAGGCAACTGTGCCGGCGTGCTGATCGGCGGGTTGGCCGATATGTAGACGTTCTCCCGGACGAATCTGCTGGGCCTCCATCCAGGTCGAAGGCCCGTTGCGTTTTGCATAGCCGGCGTTGTTCTCGAGCATCAGTGAATCGATCAGGTAGCGTCCTGGTTCAGAAAACCTGATACGCAGTTGCAGCGCCGGGGTCTGTCCTTTGGGCTTTGCCCACGTTGTTCCTTGCGTGGTGCTGTATGTCACCGCAATTCGCTGCCAGTCACTCGTCAGCGGGACGGTTCTCTCCGCCAGGACCTCCTTTGTCTCGGCAAGCAGCAGAGCCAATGAGACCTCCTTGCCGGGGACGCCATTGACGTACGCACTCGCGATGTGACTGCTGGTTGCCGGGGCTGTGAAAGGAGTGCTCAACACAGTCTCCTTCGCGACTCTCACCTCAACCGCCAGGGCCTGTTCCTGGATACCGTCAGCAGTGCCGAGCAAAACACCGTTCTCTGCGGCGAATGCGTTGCGGTCCGCATTCGCGATGCTGGCGGGCAGGAAGTTCTGCGCCGACCTCGCGGCGCAGGTGTGTCGTGTCTAGCTCCGGGGGTGTGATTCTCAGGGGGTTGAATCAGATAG
>CAYLNH010000401.1:0-4151 GCA_964384625.1 uncultured Lentisphaerales bacterium | reverse complement strand
ACCTCTTGAGAGTCGGGACTCGAGGCAAAGAAGGGCAGTAATCGAGGGCTTACGATCAAGTTCGCGATCGCCTCGGACAGCCGTGGCCGGCGGGGCGTCGACCAGCGCTCACGGACCCGCTGCGCTGGGTTGTAAACCCGGGGACCGGTAGTATTGTTGCACGGCGTGGGCCACCGGTCCATGGGGCTGTGTTTGACCTCAAACTGCGAGACGGACCCGATGAGAGTCATCTGCTTCGGCGATAGCCTGACAACCTGCGGCGGCGAGAACGGCCGCTTCAGCGATATCCTGCAGGACCGCTTCCCCGAACAAGAATTCATCAACGCCGGGGCCGGCGGCGAAAGTCTGGTCGACGCCAGGGCGCGGCTGGAAACGGATGTTCTGGCCCACAACCCCGACCTGGTCATCATCGAGTACGGCGCCAATGACTGGTGGCAGGATGAACGCCCGCCCGTCGACTGGGCCGCCGACCTCGATGAGCTGATCCGGCAAATCCGGGAAACCGGCGCAAAAGCAATGGTGCTGGGCGTTTTCTGGCCCTTCCGCAATGACGCCGGCGAACTCACGGAGAAGACCTACGGCTTTGACAACCGGGCCCGCGACTACCGCGAACTGGAAAAGAAAGTGGCAACCGAGCTGGACTGCGAATACGTCGGCAATATCCAGGAGAACATCGTCGGCCGCCGCATCTGCTGGCGCGACCGCAATCACCCGAATGAAATGGGCAATCGCCATGTCGCGGACATGATCGAGCCCGGCCTGACCAGACTGCTGGGCACCGACCCCCGACCGATCCGCAAGCCCACCATTCACACCACGCGCGACATGTGGCAGGAAGCCGTGGCGCTCGCCCCCAACCAGGTCGCCGTGGTCGACGGTGTGCGTGAACTCAGCTACGCCGCCGCCGACCAGCAGATCGCCGGACTCGCCGCCGGCATCGCCGGCGCCGTCAACCGGGAAAAACCCAAGGTCGCCGTCTTCATGCCCAACTGCCTCGAGTACTTCCTGCTGTACTGGGCCATTGTCCGCCTCGGCGGCAACGTCGTGCCCCTGAACACCTGGCTCAAACAGGAGTCGCTCGAGGGAATCTTCCGCCATGTCGAGCCGGACATGCTGGTCGTCAGCCACTCTTCCGACAAGGAGGTCCTGGCCGCCGCTGACAGCGCCGGCGTCAGCTCGGTTTATGCGCTGCGGGGCGACGACACACTCCCGCCCCTGCGGGAACTGATCGAGAGCGACGGCGACGCCCCGCTGCCGGAAATCGATCCCGACGAGCCGTCGATCATCATGCACACCTCCGGCACCACCGCCGCGCCGAAAGGCGCCGTGATGCGCCACAGCGATCTGATGTTCAACGTCATGACCACGATCAACGCGCATCAGTTCCAGCCCAGCGACATCCACCTGATCGTCAACCCCATGTTTCATTGTACAGCGCTCTACAGCTCGCTGCCGACTGCCGCCTACCAGAAGTCCACCTGTGTCATCACCGCCGACCACACGGCCGAGAACCTGCTTTACCTCATCGAGAAAGAGCAGATTACCACGTTCCTGAGCATCCCGACCATCTTCCAGCGACTCGTTTCGCTGCCCGATCCCAACGAGTTCAATACCGCCTCGCTCCGCCTGATGGCCTACGCCGGCTCTACTATGCCGGTCTCCACCATCCGACGCCTGCAGCTCTACTATCCGGAAGTCGAACTGCATAATTTCTTCGGGCTCACCGAAACCATCTCCATGACCCATGTGCTCAACGGCGAGGAAGCCGAAGAACGGCCGGATTCCATCGGCCGCCTGCTGCCCTTCGTCGATGCCATGGTGGTGGACGAACACGGCGAACCGGTCGAGCCCGACGTCGTCGGCGAACTGCTGTTCGCCCGCGAGAACGTCATCCCCGGCTATTACAACGATCCGGACCGGCTGGCAAAGTCCATCGTCACCCGCGACGGCCGCGCCTGGTTCCGCACCGGCGATCTCGCCTGCGTCGATGAAGACGGCTACTACTTCATCAAAGGCCGGGCCAAGGACATGATCATCGTCGGCGGCGAGAACGTCTACGCCGCCGAGGTCGAGGCGGTTATCATGTCGCACGACATGGTGCGCGAAGCCGCCGTCAAAGGGGTCCCGGCCTCCGGTGTCCGCGAAGTGCTGGGCGAGATGATCCGCGCCTATGTGGTGCGCCGCGACCGCGGCCTGACCGAACAGGACATCCGGCGCCACTGCCATGAGCGGCTGCCCTCTTACAAGATCCCCCACGAGATCCGCTTCCTCGATTCCCTGCCCCGCAACCCGTCCGGCAAGATCGTCAAGGACAAGCTGCCGGACTGATCCTGATGCCGTTACGGAGGCCAGCCATCGCCAGGCTGTCAACAGCGAAAACGGTGCCCCAACGGGCCGCCGGCTCGAAAGCCATTCTCGCCAACAGCCGGCTCCCCTCAGACGCATGCCGGCGCCGGCCTGGCGTGCAGGTCGGGCTCACGCCTACGATGCAAGCCGATGAGCCGGTCGCGATGGTCCGCCGGATCGAGAGCGCCGGATGAACCTGGTCTACGGCATCCTCTTCGTTGTCCTGGTCGCCGTCACCGGCGGCGGGTGGTTCTGCGCCCTCAACCAGGACCGGCGTTTCCATCCTGCCGCCGCCGCCGGGTTGATCCTGGGGCTTGGCCTGGCCAGCTACGGGTTGATTCCGTTCTGGATCTCGCTGGCCGGCTTCGCACCGAGCCGGGTCACCGCGGCGCTCCCGGTTGCTCTGGCGGCCGGCGCCTTGGTCTGGGGGCTCCGGCAGCACCCCCGGATCTACCGGCGCCCGGCGACGCGGCGAATCGACCGGCTGGCCGGCGCCGGCGCCGCGGTGATCGCCACGGCTGCACTGGCCGGGGTGTGTACCTATGCCTTCGCCTACGTCAATTTCGAATGGGACGCCTACATGCTCTGGGGCCACAAGGCGCGCGTCGTATCAACCGACCCCATGCGACAGGCTGACTATTTCCACAATCTGCATTACGCCATGCTGCACTTGAACTACCCACTGCAGGCCCCCTTCCTGATGGCCTCCGTCAACGGCGTTGCCGGCGATCTCAAAGAGATCCTGCCGAAGCTCGTCTTCCCGCTCTCTTATGTGGCTTACGGGCTGCTCCTGTTTGCCGGGGTCCGGACCCAGGTGAAAGGACGTCCGGCAATTCTGCTTGTGCTGCTTGGGTTCACGCCGGCCGCCGTTCTGCGCTGGGCCGGCTCCGGCTATGTCGATGTCGTTCTGGCCATGTTTCACACCGGCACGGTTGCGGCGTTGCTGCTGTGGTCACGGTCGACATCCCGGAGCCATGCCGTGCTCGCTGCCGTGTTCGCCGCCGGTGCGGCCTTCACCAAGAACGAAGGTCTCGCCTTGCTCGGCATCTATGCCGTCGCCGTCGTCTTGCTGACGGCCGGCGCCCGCTGGCGCCGGCGGCTGCCGGGGGCCGTCCTGTTCCTGACCGCTGCCGCTGTTCTTATTCTGCCCTGGCTCGTGTTCCGTCAAAGTCTGCCGCAGCTGGATGAGAACTACCCCGCCCGTCTCGAACTGTCGACGCTGCTGGCGAAGGCCGGCCGCCTGACCGTGATCCTGCCCGGAATCCTTCAGGACCTCTTTGCTCGAATGGACTGGAACGGCGTGTGGCACCTCCTGGTCGTTGTCAGCGTGCTCGGGTGGCGCGGTTTCCGCCGTCGAGAGACGCGGTTTCTGGCAGCCGTTCTCGGCGGGCACCTCGGGCTCTATATTCTCGTCTACACCATCGCGCCGGCGGCCCCGGCCAAGCTGATGGTTGGCACCCTGGAACGGTTGATCGTGCATGTCCTGCCGGTTGCCGTCCTGCTCATCGCCGCGCACTGGCGCCAGCTGAAAATCCAAGCCGGCCTGAAGCGCCGGCAGACTGGGGACTCCCGTGCCGCAAGCAACCCAACACCCCGGTTGCTGCCGAAAATGCCGAAGACGCTCAATATTGTTAAAGCCGGGTCCTGGATCCTCCTGGGCGCGGGCGTGGTCTATGCGGGGACCCGTCTGACCCGGCGAATCCGATGGGCTGCGAAGCCGGCGGCTTTCGTCGCTCGGATTGACCGTTTCTACCTATGGCCACAATATTCAGTTGGCATGTTGATTGGCAAGCCTTTATGGCCGT
>CAYLNH010000400.1:0-4333 GCA_964384625.1 uncultured Lentisphaerales bacterium | reverse complement strand
CTATGCTCAAAAGAGAGCCGCATGATGGTCAACGAACGGGAACGCACTCAAATGAAAGGCCCCGGTCCGAAGACCGGGGCCTGAGATGCAAACCAGGATAAGCAGATCGCTTACTTGTGCTTCGCCTTGATGGCAGCGCCTTTCTTGGCGCTCTTGTCGGCGAGATCCAGAATGTGGATCGGCCGGCGCGACCATTCCGGCGTGATGATCAGCTTGGTGCCCTTCGACAGGTGGTCGGCAATGTTCTGGTAGAACTCCTGCCCCTGGCTGTCGACGTTCTGGCCGACGGTCGTTACCATCTTCTTGCCCTTCGGCTGGATCAGCGTGTACTTCTGATGGTCCATCAGATAGGCGCCCTTCGTGCCGTGGAAGATGACCCAGCCGGAGTTCCCGGCGAGCGTCAGATGACTGTTCTTCAACGTCAGCCAACTGCCCTTCTTGAAACGGACGACGGCGAACGCTTCGTCTTCGTTACAGTCGTTCTTCCATTTCGTCTTCGGGCCCCAGAAGCCGGTGTGCGCGTAGCCGCTGACTTCCGTGATGTCGTCCTGCACGATCTGCAGGCAGTATTCCAACAGGTGCACGCCCCAGTCGTAGAGGATGCCGCCGGAGATGGACTTGCTCGAACGCCACCAGGGCCGCGGCTTGCCGTAGTTGCCCATGGCGCAATCCACGCGGTAGACATCGCCGATGACCTTCTTCTTCACAATCTGCTCGACGGCGGTCAGGATGCAGCCGTCCCAATGGCGGTTGTGATATGTCGACAGGACCAACTTCTTCTTCTTGGCCGCAGTGATCATCTTGTCGCATTCCTGCGTCGTGATGGCCAGGGGCTTTTCGCAGACGACGTGCTTGCCGGCCTTCAGGCACTGCAGCGCCAGCTTGGCGTGTGTGTTGTGCGGCGTGATGATGCAGATCAGGTTGACGTCGGACTTCTTCAGCATCGTCGTCACGGACGTATAGGTCTCGATCCCGGGGAACTCTTCCTCGGCGACCTTCAGGCGATCCTTATCGAGTTCCGCGACCGCAACCGGGGTCATCCCGGCGGCCTTCATCTGGTTCAAATGCGAGCGTCCCATATTGAACGCGCCGCCGTAACCAATCACCCCGACTTTGATGTCACTGGCTTTCTTGAAAAGTGCCATGCCTGCTTCCTTCCTTCTCTCTACGCATGAGGGAGTGTTTCCACCGCGGAACCCGTTGTCACACGACAACTACGGAAATGCCCCGCGGTGATCAAGGGTTTACGATTGTCCGGCAGGCCGATTGTTCCAGTGCTCAAGGCGATATTTGCCGAAAAACCAGGCACCTGCATCCAAGCATTGCGTTTCGGATAGCAAGCAACACCATGGACAGCAAAATCATTCAGGAAGGACCTTGGAGATCCCGCCTATCGAATTCTGATGTCCTGCCGCACGCCGGTGCGTAACTCGCCCAGGTCCAGACGGACGCGGCCGTCGGGAAGGACCTCCTTCGCGGCCTTCACCTTGCGGCGGTTGACAAGGACCTCCTGCGGCGCTTTGTCGACCGCCAGGACCAAGGAGATCCTTCGCGTTTTGCCGAAGGACTTGCCGTCCGGTTTCTCGATAACCAGACGCAGTTCCTCCGGCCTGTGATGCAGTCGCAATCGGGTGCGGCAGCAGCGCCCGCGTTTGTAGCCGGGAGTCTTGCCGTCGTCTTCGTACAATTCGGCGTCGCCGTCGGCGCCGGGGTAGACATCCAGGATCAGCGGATCGATGTGCGGCTGATGCAGCGGACCGTCACTGGACTGCCGCGGGATGATGCTGCCGGCCCGGACGAAGACGGGAATCGTCTTCAACGGTACACGCAGTTTGTGCACGACGCCGCCGCGCACGCGGCGGTTCGACTCGAAGTTGTACCAGTCGCCGTTCGGCAGATAGACGTCGCGCGCGCGCTCCGGCCCGAGGACCGGCGCCACCAGCATGGACGGGCCGAACAGGTACTGATCGAAGCGATAGGACGCGCGCTCCTGCGGTTCATCCAGAAACAGACCGCGTACGATCGGTACGCCGGTGTCGTGGTGTTCCCGCGCCGCGGTATAGATGTACGGCAGCAGACTGTTGCGCACCTGCAGCCAGCGTTTGGCCGCACCGCGGAGCCGGCCGTCATAGTCCCACGGCTGCCGGCTGCCGCCGCCAGGTGCACTGTGAAACCGCAGGATCGGACCGAACACGCCGAACTGCAGCCAACGCAGATAAAGATCGGGCTCGATCAGGTCGACCTTGCGCCCCGTGAAGAACCCGCCGATATCGTGGGACACATTGCTGACGCCCACATGGCCGGCGCGAATATTGAACTCGCACTGCAGCCGCAGGATCTCCCAACAGGACTTGGTATCACCTGTAAAGTACAACCCGTAACGGTGCGACCCCATGCCGCCGTAGCGCGCCAACAGCATACCGCGCTGTTTGCGGCTCTCGACTTCCTCAAAAAAGAATTTGTTCGCCACAAGCTGGTTGAACGCACCCGCAAGCTCGCCCCGACAACCGTCGTTCCACCAGTAAGCCAGACCGGCGTCGACAATGTGCTGATGACAAACCCGGGAGAACGCCTGCGCTTCCTTCTTATCGCAAATGTTGACGTCAACGGCCGGCAAGGTTTTCTTGTGGTACTTGATGTCCCGGACGCGATCCCCGGAGCCCGCTTCCAGCAGGTACTTCTCGAAATGGCTGTCGTCACTGCGCACATCCAGCGGGTGATCGTTCAATGTCACTTCAATGCCGCGATCACGGCACCACGCAAAGAAGGCTTTGGGATCTGCGTACAACGCCTCGTTCCAATCCCAGTTGCCCCAACCTTCTTTGTGCCATTCCATATCCAGAACGATTGTCGACAACGGGTATCCATGACGGTCGAAACGCGCGATAATCTCTTTCGCCTCCGTCTCGTCGTACGCCGGCCAGCGCGAAAAAAGCAGGCCAAACGAATTCCGCGTCGGCAGATTCGCCCGGCCCGTCAGCAGCACATAGTCCTCCAGCGCTTGCCGGTAGTTGTCGCCGTAGGCAAAGAAATACCAGTCCTGATACCCCGGGCAATTGCGTTCCACCGGGAAATCGTCGCCATCCACCAACGGCGAGAATGAATCGTTCAAGAAGAAATAGCCGCTCTCCGACAACACGCCGACCGAATACTTGTGGCTGTCGATGACGTAGTTCAGCGTGCGCTCGAGCAGCCGGCCCTCGTGGTCGCGACGGGCGGCGAACCCGTGCCAGTCACCGCTGTTGTCGGTCTTCTGCGGCACCGGACTGGCCTTGTAGTACGCCGGATCCTGTTCGCACTGCAGCCACGCCAGCCACTCCAGACCCTTGGCGTCCGGCGGCGACATGTCGGCCGTATGCACCCCGTCGATCACGGCGCTGGCGCCGTAGCGGTCCAACGACCGCGCCGTGCCGCCCAGATTCCGATGATCCCGGTCGCCCGGCCGCCAGTACTGCAGCAGCCGGCCCGGCAGCCAGCGGATCTCCAGACTGTGCTCCGAGAACGCGCTGTCATTACGCCGGCTCCGGATCTCCAGGAACCCGGTCTTCAGCACCGTCCAGTCGCCATCGTCCTTGACGGCATGAAAATGCTTTGGTTTCTTTGGCGCATACGCCACCAGACTGCGGCGGTCTTCGAAAACGCCGTCGGGCGCAAACTCGAGCCGCACCAGGTGCGGCGATAAACAGGTGAAGCGGCGATTGCCGCAGACATATCGTTGATCTTTCGCCATACTGAATGCTCCAATCTTATATATAAGTTATATACACCAGAGAATCCGTGGTGCAAGGCGAGGAAGCCGGGGGCGCATGTCAGTTCTGCAGGTCATCCCTTCGTGTTGTGGCAAGAGCCGCACCATAGATCCAGAACGTTCGCCAGTCCAGCCGCCGGCGGCCAAACGTCGCAAACACGTCGTAATTCAGCGCCATTCTTCGCTAGGCCCCGGGTCGCTCGTCGGCCCGGTGAATGCGTTCATCAGGGCGAGGGGTGAGGGCTTGCAGCCACGAATGAACGTCTTCACCAGGCGGATAAACCGCCTGGGGTCGTATGTTCGAGCCAGTTGTCGGCAGGAAACGCCTACGGAAGTGACATGCGCCCGGAAGCCGGAGTCGGCGAAGTAGCCCCTGAATTCCGATTTCTGCGGAAGCTGCCGGCGCGTCCCGCCATTACCTCTGCGAAAGGAGCACCTGCGACGCTGAATCTTTGTAAATCCTCGACAAACCACGTTTTGAGACGTTCCCGGCTCCACGGGGCTTGCCCCCGTGGTCCGAAGATTCGTCCGGCATGGGAGCAATCGTTTCCCCTGCTTCCCCGCACCAGCGGGGCAGACGGGGGG
>CAYLNH010000399.1:0-4367 GCA_964384625.1 uncultured Lentisphaerales bacterium | reverse complement strand
AAGAATATGGAGGCAATAACACAGATGTTCAAGTTATTTGCGGACGACGCCTTAATCCGGAGTGCCGTCCTTCACCGACACTTTGATCAGCGGCGCTGACCGCCCCTCACTGGTGAGGAACAGCGTCTTCCCATCGGAACCATAGCAGATGCCTTCACCCTGTTTCCGTGCGGGCACCGCCAGCACGCGCGGCTTCGCCGAAAATGCTTGAGCCCAGGTCTGTTCCGGCCGCCGCTGAAACTCGTACGCCATCGTATAGGTGACCAACACCGCGCGCCGGCCGTCCGGAGAAATGTCCATCCCCGTCGGCTGCCCGATTCCGAGTTGCGCAATCGACTCGAGTTGAATAACCGGAACCGGGCTCTTCGGCGGTAGTTTCATCGTATAGACAAACCGTTTGCGTCCGCGTTTTGATACGAGGAGGATCTCCCTTGATGCGGCATCGACCGCAACCGACTCGCAGTCGTGTGAACCGTCAGTATAGGTCAAGTTGATCGTGATGACCGGTGCGGCACTGACTTTTTGGTGACGCTTCGCGGCATCAATGGCCGGCTCTTCCACGATATAGAGCGTGACAAACTTGCGTCGCCGCCCGTTGTCGCCGACATCGGCGAACATGAGGTAATGCTTCTGCTTGTCGCCCTGCCCCAGCGAATAGGAGCACATGTCCTCACAGTCGCGAAACCGCACGCCGGTAATCGTCAGTTCTCCCAGGTCTTCGCCGTTCTCGTTGAAAGCCATCGCCCGCGGCTTGTCTCCAGAGTCATTGTGCGTCCAGAACACTCCCGCGACCCGGCGACTGACCGCCACGCCACTGCTCTCCCTGATCGCTTTGCAGGCCAACACGGCCACGCGTTTGCCCTTACCATAGGCGATCGGCTTATCCTGCGCCGTACCAACGACAGCGACCAGCATCAAGAGCAGTAAAATCCGGTTCGTACAACTGGGCATTGGGCATGACCTCGTTTTACGGTTCGCCAATAAATGTCCTGAAGTCAGTACCATCCGGACTACACCGCGACGTCGGTCCAGACTTCGACATTGCGGCAGTCCTTTACCGCAACGCCGGCTGGAATACTCTGGGGCTCCGCCTTGAACTGCTGCAGGATCTCCTGCTTCGACTCGCCGGCGACCAGAAAGGCAATGCGTTGCGCCTGCGCCAGAACCGCCGCACTCACCGTTACACGGTTAAAACCCCCGGTCCCGGGCACGGGGAAGGCAAAGACATCCCGGCGGGTGGCGGCATCTTTCGTAAACAACGAACAGGTGTGGCCGTCACTTCCCATACCAAGGATTGCCAAACGGATTACGCCGCCGGCATCAAAGAATGCCGACAAGTCGGCCGCATACTCGTCCGCGGCAGCTTCCAGAGAGACATCGCCATTGACCCGCAGGACCTCCTCCGCATCAAGACCGAGGTCCTCAATCAATGGGAGTGTATTGCCGTAGTTGCTGTCGGGACTGGCCGCCGGCACATGGCGGTCGTCGGTGAACATCAGGTGCAGTCCGGACGCCGACTGCACGGCCTCTTTGGCCAGCACGGCATAGATTGGCAACGGCGTCGACCCGCCGGACAACATAACGCCGAAAGGACAATCAGAGGGGCGCTCGAATTCCTGCTTGAGCAGGGCGACAACAGCAGCATCCAGAGCCGCGCGATCTGAGAAAACGTTGAAGTCGATCTTCATCAGATCGGCAGCCCGTGTTCCGGGCCGGCACTACCGAAGGGATACGGCTCCGGCTTGATGCGCTTCTCTTCGAGTTCATGGAGAACGGGTGTGACAATATCCCAACTGACCGCCAACTCGCGTTCCTGGATGAACAGTGAGCGGTCGCCGCGCATCACTTCCAGCAACAGCCGTTCATAGGCTTCCGCCAATACCGCGTTGAAGGCGCTCTGGTACAGCATATCGAGTTTGACGGTTTCCATCTCCATCGTCAGCCCCGGCACTTTATTGGCCAGATGCAGCTCAATGGCTTCGTTCGGTTGCACGCGGATATGCAGGTCGTTGCTGCACTTGGGCTGGGATCCCTGGAAGATCGAATACGGCACGCCACGGAACTTCACGTGGATTTCCGTCTTCCGGGTATCCAACGCTTTGCCTGCGCTCAGGTAAAACGGCACGCCGTACCAACGTGGATTGTTGATCCACATGGTCGCATGCGCATAGGTCGGCGTAATCGAGTCATCCGGCACATCCGGGTCATCCAGGTAACCCGGTTGCTGCTTGCCCTGATGTTCGGCGGCGACGTATTGGCCGACGATCAGGTCGTCCAGTTCGATGGCGGGCACGCAACGCAGGAGTTTGACTTTTTCGTCGGCGATGTCGCGGGCGCCGAACGAGACGGGCTGTTCCATTGCCACCAGCGCCATGATCTGGATCAAATGGTTCTGCAGCACATCGCGGATGATGCCGTAATGGTCGAAGTACCCGGCCCGACCGCCCGTACCGATGTCTTCCGCGAAAGAGATGCTCACATATTCGATGTACTTATGGTTCCAGAGCGGCTCGAAGACGAGATTGGCGAAACGCAAAACCAACAGGTTCTGGATGACTTCCTTCCCCAGATAATGATCGATCCGATAGGTCTGCTCCTCGGAGAACAAGCGGGACAGCTCGTGCCCGAGTTGCGCCGACGATTCCGCGTCACGGCCAAACGGTTTTTCCACCACGACACGGGTCCAGTGATCGTGGTCGCACGCCAGCAGTCCGGCGTCGTGCAGGCTGTGTGCCGTATCCAGAAAGACCGACGGCGGGATCGACATGTAGAACAACCGATTGCCGCAAGCGCCGCTGATGCTTTGCACGGACGCGGCAAACGCGGAGAAACTCTCGGCCGAATCATATTGCCCCCGAAAGTAGTGGAGGCGCTGCAGGAACTCCTCCATCTTCTGCGCACAGCAATGACTGCCGTCGCCGTCCGGATCGTAGCGGCAGGTCAGGTTTTCCATCGCCAGTTGCCGAAACTCGTCGTCAGTCATTTCCGACCTGGCAAAACCGAATACCTGGAACGTTACCGGCAGGAGGTCGTTGCAGTACAGCGAGAACAACGCCGGCAACAGCTTGCGGCGACTCAGATCACCGGATGCCCCGATGATAACGATATTGCACGGTTCCTTCTGGTTACAGGGATCAAGCATCCGGGGTCTCCCACAAAAATCAGTCAAGCTGGTCTACGGCTTCGAATTCTTCTTTCCCGGCCCCGCATTCCGGACACTCCCAATCGGCAGGGAGATCGGCAAAAGCGGTGCCCGGCGGGATGTCGCCGTCCGGATCACCCAATGCCGGGTCATAGGTGTAGCCGCAAAGACCGCACTCCATGCATACACTGTCTGCCATAGCTGCCTCTTTCGCGTTCCGACACAGAAAAGCCGGGCCGGAATAATGTATGCCATCATTCCGGACCGGCAAGCGGCGTACACTGCAGGATCAATCCCAAACTTCGAAAAACTCGCGTGAGCCGACGGGGTCCGGTTTCATGGTCTTCTCCCCGGGATTCCAGTTGGCCGGGCAGACCTCGCCGTGCTCTTCGACGTGCTGCAGGGCGTCGACGATTCGAATCGCTTCGTCGACACTGCGTCCCAGCGGCAGGTTGTTGACGACCTGGTGTTGGACGATGCCCTCCTTATCGATCAGAAACAGGCCGCGCAGCGCCACGCCTTCAGCCGCCAGCAGGACGTCGTAGGCCTGCGCGATCTGCTTGTTCAGGTCGGCCACCAGCGGGTAGCTCAAGCCGCCGAGACCGCCCTCTTTCCGCGGGGTGTTAATCCACGCCAGGTGCGTATACTCGCTGTCGACCGAAACGCCGATCACCTCGGTATTGCGGGTCTTGAATTCTTCGATTTTAGCATCGAAGGCCACGATCTCGGTAGGACAGACAAAGGTGAAGTCCAGCGGGTAAAAGAAGAGGACCACATGCTTGCCGCGATAGTAACTCAGTTTGATGTCCTCGATGGCACCGTTGACCACTGCTTTGGCCGAAAAATCCGGCGCGGGTTGGTTGACCAATACGCCCATCTTGATCTCCTCCTGGTTGAATGGGTTTGCCTTGGCAACTGGCCCGTTCCTCTCCGGAGTTGAGTCCCGGGCGACGCTGCTTTATTCAACCACGGAGCGTTGTGATGTCAGATTTCCGGACTACCTTGCGCGCAAGATCCCGCAGGCTTGCCCTGCGGAGGTCCTCCCAAGATCCCGCAGGCTTGCCCTGCGGAGTCTCAGGATCGGTCACCTACACCAACGGCTCCCCCCTCCTACTCCCAGATGCCGCAGGCTTGCCCTGCGGAGGTCCTCCCAAGATCCCGCAGGCTTGCCCTGCGGAGTCTCAGGATCGGTCACCTACACCAACGGCCCCTATTTTCCTCCCAG
>CAYLNH010000398.1:0-4383 GCA_964384625.1 uncultured Lentisphaerales bacterium | reverse complement strand
GGAACTACAAAATCGCCGCTAATTGTTCATGTTAATTTCGGACGAGCTCTTAGAGCAGCCGCCGCCCCGCCGGCTGCCGCCCGCCATCTGTACGTCTCGCCGGTCGGCGCTGCCGGCAAAGATAATCTGGCTGACGTTGTCCGCCGCTTTGGTTGCGAGCGATTTGACTATCTCATTTTCGCTTTTGACGATACCGTCTTTGACGAAGAGGTCTTTGCCCCGTGCCGCATCGTTCGCCGCCCAGGTCGCCGCTGGGAGTTCGTGCGGGAATTCGTCACCCCTGAGTTGGTCGCCAATTATGGCTATCTGTTCCTCTGGCCGGATGACATCCGTATCCATTCTTTTTCGTGGGAGAACTTCATTGCCGTTATGGCGGCGAACCGACTGCAGATGGCGCAGCCGGCGCTTGCCTACGACTCGCATGCGAGTTTCCGAATTACGTTGCAGCGGAAGAAATACCAGGTTGGCCGTTTTACTGATTTCGTCGAGATCATGGTGCCTGTGTTTGCGGCTTCGGCCTGGCCGGCATTCTGGCAGATGGTCAAGCGCAACCCCAGTCGCTGGGGCTGGGGATATGACCTCCTGGCCCGCAGCCTTTGCGGCTATTCCAACATGGGCGTCATCGACTGTGAACCCGTCGAGCACTACCGTCCGGTGCAGTCCTTTCGGACCGAAGCCCCGAGGCAGATGGACGATCTGCTCGCCCGTCATCAGAACGCGGCCCTGCCGCGCTTTGTCAACTATCGGCCGCTGCGGCCGGCCTGTGACCTCGAACGCGAAACGGGGAATACGGTGTAGTGGCGGCCAGGCAGAAACAGAGCCTGAAACGTGCCTTGCGGAGGGCCTTCCTCGCAACACTCCCGGTTCGTCTGGTCGATGTGATGTACCTGTCGGCGCTCGGCCTGACCCGGCGGAATCCGTATCCGGCAATCCTCGATGGTCTTCGCCGGCAGCGGGATGACCGCTATTCATTGACTTCCGTGGATCGATTGGGCGCCGTCTTCGTTCGCGTTCCGAAGTGTGCGACGGAATCCATCGCGACGGCACTCTTCGGCGATTGCGGCTGCGGGCATCTGACGATCAACGACTATCGGCTGATGCTCGGGGCGAAACGGCTGGATCGATGTTTTTCGTTTGCCTTTGTCAGGAATCCGTGGGATCGCCTGGTTTCCGCCTACTACTACTTGCTCGACGGCGGCAATGGCCGCGAGGATGAAGCATGGCTCAAGGAAAACCGGCTGGACCACTTGAGTTTCGACGGCTTGGTCGAGTGGCTGACCCCGGAACGTCTGTATTCGAACGTGCTTTTTCGCCCGCAAACCGACTTCGTTTGTGACTGGTCCGGTTCGGTTGCCGTCGATTTTGTCGGCCGTTTTGAATCACTGATCGACGACTTCCATGCGGTTCGGCTGCGCCTGGGGCTGGAAGCCGAACTGCCCCACGTGAACCAAACCCGGAATCGTCCGCCGCCGACGGAGTGCTACACCGACGACACCTCCCGCCAGGTCGGTGAACTGTACAGGCGCGATGCCGAATGCCTTGGCTACGAGCCGCCGCGAGCTACTTGAGCACGGCTTTGGCGGCGGCGATCAGAACGTCGTCGTCGAGCCGGACCCGGTAGTTGGGGTTGATGTATTGGAAGGTAATTGTGCCTTCGGCGTCGAGCACGAAGACCGCCGGTACCGGGAGGATGTGGTGGGTCATGCCGGAGTCGGCTTCGATGTCGATCTTGTACTTCTCTTTGTAGAGCTTCACGGTCTTTGCCGGCACTTTGAAGGCGATGCCCAGTGCCTTGGCACCAGCCATGGTGTTGTCGGAATAGAGCGTTACTTTCCCGGTCTGGGCGCCCTTGATTCTGGCGGGGCGATCGGCGCTGACGGCAACGATCTTGAACCCCAGTTTTTCGAGCTCCGCCTGTTTCTTGCCCAGGGCCATGAGCTGCTGGTTGCAGAACGGGCACCAGCCGCCGCGATAATATACCAGGACGGCGGGCTTGCCCTTGAGGACCTTGTTCAGCGAGACGGTCTTGCCGCTGCCGGTCTTGACGGAGATCTCCGGCAGTTTGCTGCCGACCAGAATGGGGTTGATCGCGGTCGGCTCGGTGGGGACGTCTTCAGCCAACGCTACGCCGGCCGCCAGTACGAGTGCGGCGGCTAATCTGCTCATCATCTTCACAGTCCGATCCTCCTTTTGTCTTCGATCGCGGGTCCATTGTTGCATTCAGTCGTCCGAACCGGTTATGTCGCGTTGTTCCCGGAGCGCCGATTCCAGCGCCAGATCATGGGTCGCGGCGAAATCAAGCATGTCCGCCGGCGTCGGCGCCGTAAAATCAAGGAACTCGCCGGTGGCGGGATGCGGGATGCGCAAGTGCCAGGCGTGCAGCAACTGGCGGGCCGCGGCGGTGCGCGAGCGCTTCCGGCCGTAGGTGTCGTCGCCGACTACCGGGCAGCCGAGGTGCTGCAGGTGCACGCGGATCTGATGCGTGCGCCCCGTTTCGATATTGGCCAGGATCAGGGCGTAGCCGCCGCGGTGGGCCAGTTCCCGGAAGATGCTGATCGCCGGTTTGCCGCCGCGGTCGACCACGGTCATGCGCTTGCGGTGACGGGGGTGGCGGCCGATGCGCGTTTTGACTTTCATGGCCCGGCGCGGCAAGCGGCCGTCGGTGAGGGCAAGGTACTCCTTGTAGACGCGGCGTTCGGCGAAGGCATCGCCAAGCCGGGCCTTGGCCATGGGGGTGCGGGCGATGACCATGGCGCCGGTGGTATCCTTGTCGAGCCGGTGGACGACGCCGGGGCGCCGTTCGGCGTCGACCATCCGGTTGAACTGTTCGAAGTCGTAGCCGAGCAAGGCGTTGACGACCGTGCCGGTCTGCGTGCCGGCGCCCGGGTGTACCGGCATGCCGGCAGGCTTGTTGATGACCAGGATCTGGTCGTCTTCGTAGAGGATCGGCAGGTCGATGTCCTCGGCGGCCAGCGTCAGTGCCGGTTGTTCCGGGATGGTGACGTGGACGACCATGCCGGCCTTCAGGGGCAGGCTCTGGCGTGCCGGCTTGTCGTCGACCAGGACGAGTTCGCGGCGGATCAACTGCTGGAGATACGAGCGCGAATGCTCCGGGAACTGCTGCGCCAGGAACCGGTCCAGGCGCATCGCGGCGTCGGGATCGACAGTGATCGTGTGCTGTTCGCTCACGATTCGTCTTCGGCGGTCGGCGGTTCCTGCCGTCGTCGGCCCAGCCAGTAATACAGCCAGGCGCCAAACGGGATGACCACGATGCAGATCCACTGCGCGCTGGTCAATTTCAAATAGAGCTCCGGGTAGTCGCCGCGCCAGAATTCCGTGATGAACCGGCCGACGCCGTAGAGCATCAGGAAGATCGCGGCCAGCTGTCCCGGCACTTTGACGCGGCGGCAGATGAGCAGCAGCACGATGAAGGTCAGGATATTGCGAAGGCTGTTGAACAACTGAATCGGCACCACCGGCAGACAGTAGTGCGGCTCTACCAGCTGCAGGAAGCGGTAGAAGCCTTCGGTATCCATCTGCGTCAGAGCGCCGGCCGGGATCTCGCCGGTGTGTTCCAGGTATTTTACGGTTTCCGCAGTCAGCTGGCCGTTGGCGATCTGGTGGTGCAGGATATCCGCGTAGGGCAGGATCCGGCCGTCTTCGGTGACCCCTTTGATCGGGTAGCGGAAGCCGATTGCGCTGGTGGTGACGCAGCCGTAGCAGCAGCCGTTGAGGAAGCAGCCGATGCGGCCGAAGGTGTGGGCCAACGGTACGCCCAGGGCGCAGAGATCGGTGATCACCGCCAGGTTGAGCTTCTTCACCCTGGCGAGGATGATCAGGGCGACGGCGCCGCCGATGAAGCCGCCGTAGAAGACCAGACCGCCGCGGTGGATCGCGAAGATCGTGGTGAACGGTTTGCCGGCGAAATCGCGATTCCAGTAGTTGATCACATACAGCAGCCGGGCGCCGACAATGCCGGCCAGCACTGCGGTGAAGACGATGTCGGCCACACGCTCGGCCGGAAACTTGATCTGTTTGGCCCGCCACAGCATGATGCCGTAGCCCAGCACAAAGCCGACCGCGATCATCAGTCCGTACCAATGGATGGGCAGGGCCTTGTCCAGAAACGGAATTGGTATCTCAAACGCAACACGATTCATATCCGTGCTTCCCGGAAAAAAGTTGCCTCCATAATAGCCCGGAGGCGGAGAATTCCAAAAGGTAGCCCGACGAAAGTTTGCTCCGCGCGTGACGCGGCAGCGTCTCCGCAGCCCGGCCGGGTTTGCTCCAGCCGGCCGGCGCCGCCTTCTTTACCGTAAGCCCTCGTCTACTGCCCTTCGCGGTCCGCATAGAGATCCCGCACCCTCTTGAGCGCCGAAGCCT
>CAYLNH010000397.1:0-4431 GCA_964384625.1 uncultured Lentisphaerales bacterium | reverse complement strand
CAAGCTCCTACGCCGAGGCTTCGGCGCTCAAGAGGGTGCGGGATCTCTATGCCGACCGCGAAGGGCAGTAAACGAGGGCTTACCGAGCCGTTGTAATGCGTCAGTCACGTTGAGCGGCTCTGGAGCCGACGGCGTGGTTTGTGGTGTGCCGGTTGAGCTGAAGGGGGGAGAAACTCCCATGCCGAGCTTCGGGTCTCTTCTTAGAGAGGAGGGACCGGGTTCTGCACCATTTTCACGGCGGGGGAAGCGTTGTGCCGCAGCAGTTTGCCACGGCGCCCTGTCGCGCCGGGCGCCCGGGCCCGGATCGGGTTGTGTTCGAGTCTCAACTTGTCTGCACCGGGTTCCGGGGTAGTGTGCTGTTGTCCCGATAATGCAGAAGGAACTCCTATGGACGGTATTTTCCAGCGGACCGGCGACGGCCACACGCGCTATCGCACGGAGGTCTATGAAATCGAGTTTGGCCGCAACGGCCGGATGCGATCGCTGCAGGCGCAAGGCTGGGAATTGCTGCGGCCGGTTCAGGGATCGGCCGGCGGCGCCGGCTACTACTGGAACGACAACCCGGTGTTGCTCCCTTGCGCCCGGACGAATCTCGACAAAGGCTGGATCGCCGACGGCTGCTACGGCGTCTTCCTGGAATTCACGCCGGGCCGGATGGGGTTCAATCTCGGCCACTCCCAGCCGGACGGTGAGGTCCAGTTCGCCTTCTTCCCGGCGGCCGATGTGGTCATTGAACTGCCGGCTGCCGGTACGGCAGTCTTCCGCCATGCCCAGGGCGTCGAAGCCGTGTTCAAGACGGAAGCGCCGCTGTGCATCGATGATTTCCAGGAGACTCAGGCATTGCTGTTGACGTTGTCGGTCGGCGCGGGCGTCACCGGATTCTTCGAGTTCGACGACCTGCCGGCTCACGAGTTGTTTGTCACGTCGTCCCAGGCGGACCATGACTTCCGGGCGGGCCAGCCGATCGATCTGACCGGCGAGATCACGGTCCCTGAGGACGCGCCGGATCAGGCGCATATCATTTTGCAGTTGGAGGACATGAACACGCGCAAGATCGTGCACGAGGAACGCCGGCCGCTGTACTTCACGCCCGACACCGCCGAGTTCGAGTTTTTACTGGACTGGGCCGAACCCGGTCCCTGGCACCTGTCTCTGATTGCCGAACAGGATGGTTGCGCCTTCGCGACGAAACGCGGCGCCGTCGTTTATGATCTGCCGAGCTATGTCCCCAAGGTCTACCGGCCCGACGACTTCTGGGAGTTCTGGGAAAACGCGCTGCAGCAGCAGCGCAAGGAGCCGCTGCAGACGAACATGGAGCCGCGCGACGAGGATTCCACGGATTCGTATCGCGCCTACGACGTTCAGATCACCGGTTGGAACGGCCGGGTCCTGCAGGGCGTCTGGGCGGAACCGGCGGCCGCCGGCTTCTACCCGGTCCACATCGGCAGCAAACACCCGGGCGCCAATCAGGAAGCGCCGTTCGACACGCTGGCTTGTCATCTCAGTGCCCCGCTGGAAGGGCGTGCCCGCTTCCGTACCGGTTTTCAGAACCTGAAAACGACGAACCTGTTCTACTGCTGCATGGACTCCCTGCGCTGGATCGATTTCATCGCGACGCGCGTGAAGGCCGATCTGACCCGCTCCGTCCTCTTTGCCGGCAGCCGCGGCGGACCCGTTGCCATCGCGACCCTGGCTCTGGACCCGCGCGTAACCATGCACATCGCCAACGTACCAACGAACAACAGCTGGCAATGGCAGGTGGCACAGCCCGGCGTCGCCGGCGGCTGGGGCCCCTGGCTGACCGACAAGCCGGCGGATCTGGAGATCGAGGAGTTCGTCCGGCGACTGGCGTACTTCGATCCGATCAACTTCGCCAAGCGCGTCAAGCAGCCCTGCCTGATCGGTTTTGGTTTGTTGGATCAGTTGTCGCAAGTCACCGGCAATCTGGCTGTCTTCACCCGGCTGCAGTCAAACCGGAAACGGATCTGTCTGCGGCCGTGGCACGGGCATGACGGTCCCAACGCAGAATGGGAACGGTTGAGAGACCGTTGGCTGCAGGATCATTTCGGGCGCAACGGCTGAGTCGGATAAAAGCCCGTTACAGCGCCTGCACCAGAAACGGAAATCTGCAGGACAGCTGTACGGAGCGCCGTCCCACAGAGGCCCGGGTGATACTGATGATGCAGTCCGGACGCCGGCAATGGGGAGGCGTGGTGTAAGCCAACGCGGGCGCATGTAAGTTCTGTCGGCGCTTGCTGCCGGCAATCGGTTCGACCGGACGACCCCAGGTGGTTTATCCGCCTGGTCAAGAAGCTCATTCATGGGACAGGGGGGGCAGCTCATTCCCTGATGAACTCATTCACCGGGCCGGCAAGCGACCCGGGGTCTTGAGAATCAAAAACAACAGGCGCCGACAAGCCCGCCGATGGCTGGACCGGCAACGGATTTCGCGCTGTTGTGCGACCCCTGCTGCGGTGCGAGAGAATGACTAACAGAACTGATATGCGCCCAGCCAACGTCTGATTTACCCAGCAGACAAGATCCACCTCGAAGGCGCCGTCGCCGTGTCGGGCCGATTGCAGGCAAACCCCGGATTACTCGGACTTCTTATCCTCGGCCGGCTTGTCGTCGGTCTTGGCGTCCGCGTCGGAGTTGTCCTCAGCCGGTTTGTCGTCGGCCTTGTCGTCGTTCGCGTCGGAGTTGTCCTCGGCCGGTTTGTCGTTGGCCTTGGCGTCCGCGCCGGAGTTGTCCTCAGCCGGCTTGTCGTCGGTCTTGGCGTCCGCGTCGGAGTTGTCCTCGGCCGGTTTGTCGTTGGCCTTGGCGTCCGCGCCGGAGTTGTCCTCAGCCGGTTTGTCGTCGGCCTTGTCGTCGTCCGCGCCGGAGTTGTCCTCGGCCGGCTTGTCGTCGGCCTTGGCGTCGGCACCGGGCTTGCTGTGCGCCGGTGTCTTGTCCGGCCTGGCTTTGCCGGCGGATTTCCTGGACTTCTTCGGCTTGGGCGATGCCGGTTTCGGTTCGTCGCCGGGAAGGTCTTCCCCGGCTTTGAGGGCTTCGACGAGAGCCATAACGTCGCCGGCCATTTTTTCGACGGAAAACTGTTCGAGCGCGGCGGCACGGCCGGCGCGACCGAGTTCCCGGCACTTGTCTTCGTCTTTCAGCAGATCACTGATGGCCTGGGCGAGTTTCTTCGGGTCGTCCGGGGCGATGATGCCGCCGCCGGTCTTGTCGATGAGCTCGGGGAAAGCGCCGCGTTTGACGGCGATGACCGGCAGGCCGACGGCCATGGCTTCCACGACGGGCAGGCCGAAGGCCTCATCCTCCTCCGGCGCGCACAGCGCCGTCAGGCTGTGCAGGAAGGTTACCTTGCGGGCCAACGGGATGTTCCGCAGGATCTTGATGTCCTGGCCGTACTTGCTGTTCAACGGCTGCAGCGTCTTGGCGATAAACGCCAGGTCGCCGTCGCTCATGGCGCCGGCGAGCCGCAATTGCAGGTCAGGGCATTCGCCTTTCCGGAGCTCTTTGAAGGCCTTGAGCAACGTCGTCAGGTTGTTGGCTTCGCAGAGACGGCCGAGGAAGCCGAGAGTCGGCTGAGGCGGCGGCGTGGGGGTGACGCTGTAGTGGTTCAGCGTAATGCCGTTGGGGATGGTTCGTACCTTATCGGCAGGGAGCCCGAATCGCGTGATCATCTCGCCGGCGTAGTAATTGCTCGGCGCGAGGAAGGCGTCGACCAGATGGGCTTTCTCGGTGACGAGTCTGGTTGCTTCTTCGCGTGATGTCTTGGGCATGGCATCCAGCCGCCGGGCTTCGCCCTGCAGCGAGACAATGACCGGGACATTGATGGTGTTCTTGATCTCCGGGACCAGTCCCATAAGCAGGGCATCGGAGAGCATGATGATGTCCGGGCTGCGGCCTTTGAGCCAGTCGATCAGTCCAAGGAGTTCCCTGGCCTGTCGCCCGTCCTTGCCCTGCAGCAGGGAGACCTGGAGTTCGCCGCGCTCGGTGGGGGTCATGCGTTCAATCTTCTTCGCCGCTTTCTTGCGGTCGACGAACATGCTCTTGAAGCGATTGAGGATGCCGGCCTGTTGCTGCTGGTAGATGCGGGCCTGATCGTAAAACAGCGGCGCCTCCCAGGCTTCTTCTTCTTCGAGCATGGGCTTCTGCAGCAAGGGCACGAAGTCGACGTCGTGGCCGAGTCGACGCAGGGCGTTGGTCAACGTGTGATCGCGGAGAGCCGCGCCCGAGAAGAAGTTGCCGGCGCCGGGCGTCAACTGAACAAAACGCATGTGATTCCCCTTGTCGTTAAGTGCGTTCGCAGATCGCCTAAAGTAACGCAAAAGCCGCCTGAAACAAGCAATCCGGGGTGTTGTGGGGGCGGGGCTGGTAAGTGCTCGACAAACCACGTTTTGAGACGTTCCCGGCTCCACGGGGCTTGCC
>CAYLNH010000396.1:0-4441 GCA_964384625.1 uncultured Lentisphaerales bacterium | reverse complement strand
GGGGAGGTGTGCGGACTTCATACCGGTGACAGATCCGCAAGTACCGCAGGTTCCCGACCTCTTGAGAATCTGGACGGGATGCCGAGGAGGGCAGCAGACGAGGGCTTACGTTGAAGTGGCAATGCGTCAGTGTCAGTCACGGGGTGTGCCCGTTCCCAAGACGTCATTCTGCCGCCGGCGGCCTTGCGCTGCTGGAGCAGCGGTTGGCCGTATTTTGCCGTTTACGGAGCCGGAAAAGGCGGGGGTCGAGGTCACAGGCGAAACGTAACGGTGGCCGACACGCCCCCGGCACAGCCGGGGAGGGCTTCTTGCGGCGGCTGAAGCTGGATGGGCGCGGCGTAAGTTTTCCAGCCGGGGACGGCGGCCGGGCGCCGGTCCGGCCAGGCGCCGTCGAAGACGCGATGCGAGCATCGTGTCCCGCCTTGGCGGGATAAATTTCGTGCTTGCCCCGCTTTGCGGGGTCCCGCCTTGGCCGGATGCCTGGACCCGCTCTCCGAGTTGCCCGTTGTCGGGCTCGGGGGGCGTTGGCGAAATGGTCATGTGCTGCAGCACACAACCATTCCGCCGCCTGCCGCGGGCCACGAAGCCCGGGCAATCCATGGCGGAACGATTTCCGCCGCGACCATCTGGAAGCGGTTGTCTGGTTGTAATTGATCGATCCTGAAATTCCGCACCGCCCCGACTCTCAAGAGGTCGGGACGGCGTGCCGGAGAAGCTGGACGAGGACGACCGGGTACCGACATCTCGTCACAAAGGCTGCACCCGGTTGAGTTCTCGGGCCCAGTGGTCCCAGGTCATGGACCGGGCGTAGGCGCGGGCGTCCGGCGGGCAGGGCGCCGGCTCCCGGAGCAGATCGGCCAGGGCGTCGGCGTCCCGAACCGGGAACGCCCGGCCGAAGCCGTTGGCCGTTTCGCTCAGGGCCGGATGGTCGCTGTGGATGACGGGGCAGTTGACGGCCATGGCTTCGAGCACCGGGAGGCCGAAGCCCTCGACCAGGGACGGCAGCACACAGGCCCGGGCGTTGGCGTAAAGTGCCGGCAGCAGTCTGCGGTCGACATAGCCGAGGCGAACCAGTCGGCCGGGGCCGTCGTAGCGTTCGATCCGCCGCACGGTGGACCCGCATTTCCAACCGTCGCGACCGACCAGCACCAGCTTGGTTGCACCGTCCAGCCGGCAGTAGGCGTCGAGCAGGATGTCCACCCCTTTCTTCGGTTCGATATTGCCGACAAACAGGAAGTAGGGCGGCAAATGGTCGAGGTCGTCGGGCAGGGCGGCAGCCGGCTGCCGGAAAGCATCGTCGATCGCCAGCGGCAGACGGTGGACGAGGCTGTCGGGTTTGCCGCTGTGTCGGATGACTTGGTCGCGCACAAAGGAGGATGGCACCACGATTCGATCGGCGTTCTTCATGCTTTGCGGCAGGAGCGCCTTGAAGTGCATCGCGTTCTTCCGGCTGCAGAGCTCCGGCTGGTCGAGCGCGATCGTGTCGTGCACCTGCAGGACGACCGGGATGGGGCAGTTCCGGGGGGCCGTATAGGACAGGGCCAGGAGGACCTTGCAGTGGTGTTCAAGGAGGACCTTGGGCAGTTGGGTCTGCTGCCAGAGAATCCGCCAGCCGGCCTGCCGCAGGCGTTGCGGCAAGGGCGGACAGCGGCAGCCGGCGCGTTCAGCGGCCTGCCGCAGGACGGGATCCGTCGCGAGCACCAGGAGGTCCCCGGCCGGCAGCATTCGGAGCAGCGCCAGGGCCTGGCCGCGGACGGCGTAGTGGACGCCGCTGAGCGGCTCACGGACGACGGTTGCATCGATCGCGATAGTCATGACTGCAGGCCGGCGGGGTTCAGAACTGGCAGAGCTCGATGGCGGTCTCAACGATGTTCGCCACCGTTGGGAAGCATTCCTTCTCCAGCTTGGGGCTGCACGGTACAGGGCGTTCCGCCGCGCCCAGGCGGGTGAAGGGGGCTTCGAGATACTCGAAGGCGTTTTCCATGACGACGGCGCTGACTTCACTGCCGACGCCGCCGACGATCGGGGATTCCTCAACGCAGATGCCGCGGCCGGTCTTGGCGAGGCTGGTGACGATCAGATCTTCGTCCAGCGGCTTGATGGTCTGCAGGTCGAGGACTTCGGCGGCGACGCCCTGGGTCCGGAGTTGTTCGGCGGCGGCGAGGGCGGCGTGTAACTGGCGGCCATAGCTGACGATGGTGATATCGGACCCCTCGCAGGCCACAACGCCGCCACCGAGGGGGATGGCTTTGATGACGTCCGGCACCTCGCCTTTGCGGGCGTAGAGTGCTTTGGGCTCGATAAACACCACGGGCTTGCGGGCATCGAAGGCGCCGAGCAGGAGGCCGGCGGCGGCGGCGGGGGTGGCCGGGCAGCAGATCGTGATGCCCGGGACATTGAGCAGCAGTCCCTCGAAACTCTGCGAGTGCGTCGGGCCGTAACTGCGGCCGGCGCCGGCCGGACATCGAATGACCACCGGCATGCGGAAATCACTGCCGTAGGTGTCGCGCCATTTGACGGCGACATTAACCAGGCCGTCCATGGCCAAGGCCAGGAAGTCCATAAACATGATCTCCACGATCGGCCGGCTGCCCAGGAGGGCGGCGCCGCAGGCGATACTGACGAAGCCCGCTTCGCTCATGGGCGTATCGATCACCCGTGTCGGGCCGAACTCCTCAACAAAGCCGCGGGTGATTTTGAAGGCGCCGCCGTAGACGCCGATATCTTCGCCGATCAGGAAGGCGTTGTCATCCTCGCGCAGGATCTGCGAGAGGGCCTCCCGGATTGCTGCCGACATGGAAAGTTCACGCATGGCGCAAGCTTGTCTGATGGTTTCGGGCGTACGTTTCGGCCGCGTCCAGTTCCGCGTTGATCTCTTCCTGCAACTGCTTCTCGGCAGTCTCGGTCCACTCTGTCAGTTGGTCGCGGGCCAGGGTCAGGGGGTTGCGTTCGTTCCACTCCGCCTCTTCAGTGCGGCTGCGATAGATGCACTGGTCGCCGCGGGAGTGCCCCGTCTGCCGGTAGGTCTTCAGCTCGATCAGGCTGGGGCCGGCGCCCTCGACGGCGGCCTGCCGGCATTGCAGCACCTGCTCGTGTACGGCGCAGACATCGTTGCCGTCAACCGTGACGCTGCGCATGTCGTAGGCCAGCCCGCGCTGCGCGATGTCGATGACCGGCGACATGCTCGCATGCGGCGTCGACATGGCATAGAGATTGTTCTCACAGACGAACAGCACCGGCAGTTCCCACACCTGCGCCATGTTCAGGCTTTCATGGAAAACGCCTTCGCCCACCGCGCCGTCCCCGAAGAAGACGACGGCAACGCCCGGTTCATCGTGCAGTTTCTTGTGCAGCGCCGCGCCGGTGGCCAGCGGAATGGTCCCGGCCGTGATGCCGTGGGTGCCGAGAAAGTTGATCTCCTTGACGGCCATGTGCTGACTGCCGCCGCGGCCGCCCGCATAGCCGTCGGGACTGCCGAAGATCTCGGCCAGAACCTTGCCGGGGTCGGCGCCGCGGGCCAGCAGGTGGCCATGGCCCCGGTGGTTGCTGAAGACGCAGTCCGCCGGCGTCAGCGCGGCACAAGTGCCGACGGCGCAGGCTTCCTGGCCGATGCACAGATGCGTCGTGCCGGCAACGACGCC
This sequence comes from uncultured Lentisphaerales bacterium, assembly GCA_964384625.1. Classification (GTDB taxonomy): domain Bacteria; phylum Verrucomicrobiota; class Lentisphaeria; order JABSQK01; family JABSQK01; genus CAYLNH01. Next base: position 800 of record CAYLNH010000396.1, on the reverse strand, counting down.
TTCCAGGAAGAGCTTGTTCAGCCGCGTCTCAAAGGCGCGAATGAGGGTCATCTGGCGGTATGCGGATTGGAGTTGGTTGCTGTCCAAGGTGCGAATTCCTGCACTATGCCTTCACACTGGTCACCCCTTCAGTGCGACAGTACACTAGCACTGGAAGTCACGGTGCGCAATCACCGGATTGCGCCCGGGGTATGCCCATGTTCACTGCCCTTCTCTGCATCCAGTCCGGACTCTCAAGAGGTTGGGAACCTGCGGCACTTGAGGATCTGTCATCGGCATGAAGTCCGTACTGCACCTTCGCTGTTTTCCCGCCGCTCCGGCCGGCGCGCCGGCCGGAGCGGCGGAAAAACGGGAACTGGAGGTGGCTGTCTGGTGTAGGTGACCGATCCTGAAACTCCGCACCATAAAGGTGCGGGCTCTCGACGCAGAATGCAGAGGGCAGTAGATGAGGGCTTACCAGCCAAGGTAAAACGTCAGTGACGGGTGTTCCCTTCCCCACGCGGCCGTTCTGCCGCCGGCGGCCTTGCGCCGCTGGAACACTTTTCGGTTTGTCGCACCTGCCGCGAAAAGGGCGCGGAATGGCGCTTGCTGAAGCAGGTTTGGGAGGATGCACATTGTCGTGTCCGGCCACCACGGAGACAAGTCCCGTGGTGGCCGGACACGTAGTTCAGGAGCTCCTGAACGAAGTGCCATTCGTATCTACGCCCCCCTTCAGTTCAGCCGGCCCGCCACAAACTCCGCAAAGAAGCCCCAGGCTCAGCCTGGGGAGAGTCTGCCCCCCCTCCAGTTCAGTCGACCCG
>CAYLNH010000395.1:0-4586 GCA_964384625.1 uncultured Lentisphaerales bacterium | reverse complement strand
AAGAGGGTGCGGGATCTCTATGCGGACCGCGAAGGGCAGTAATCGAGGGCTTACTGAAGGCGTGATAGCCTTGAGCCTGGGGTTGGCGAAGTCTACCCCAGGATACATGGCAACAGGGATCAACGCTGAAGGCGTTGCAGTCGGCTTTGCTGGATTAGCGGCCACAGTCTTTTGTGTAAAAAATGCTCCAAAGCTTCGCCGGTCACGCCGGTAATCCGTCTTCGGATCGAATCGATTGCCGTCGGTTGCAGTCGGCTGTAGTCGGTTCCAGTCGGAGCCAGGTCAGATTTCGAACTTCCGGTCGGCCAGGGTGACCACTGAAGGTGCGAGGGAGACGGAGCAGGTCCTTCAGGCGCCGGTCAGGATGCGTCCGGTCAGGCGGTGAAGGAGGTCCTTGAGGTCGCCGTCGCGCAGGGGGTTGAGCCGCCGCATGGCTTGGGAGCGATAGTGCTTGAAGAGCTGTCGGGCGTGTTGTTCCACACCCAGGCCGGCGACGGTCTTGACGATATCAGCGCGGGGCACATGGCGGCTGCCGCCTTCGGACCAGATGGCGTTGAGTTGTTCTCGTTGCCTTCCGCGGGCAGCCTCGAGTGCAAGTGAAAGAAGAATGTTGGGGCGCAACGCCTCGCCGTCGCCCCGGCCCTCATCATGGAAGTAGTCCTTCAGGTCGTCCTGAATCTGGTAGGCGATGCCGAGGGCGCGGCTGAATTCGCTCAGAATGCCGCATGTGCGCTCGTCTGCCCCGGCAAAGATGGCACCGAGATTCAACGCGACCTCGAAGGCGGGCGCGGTTTTGTGTTCGAAGATTTCGATAATCGTCTCGGTTGACAGCGGGGAGGGCTGGTGGGACCAGGCCAGTTCCTGGCCCTGGCCGAGCGCCAGATTCCGGTGGCCTTCTGCCGCGACGGCCAGCATGCGCGCGCGTTGTTCCGGATTCGCCTCTGTCTGGGCGATGATCCGATAGCCTTCACCAAGGAGGTAGTCGCCCACGTTAAGGGCAATAGGGATGCCGTAGCGTCGGTGAACGGTTTCCTCGCCGTAGCGGAAGTCATCGTCATCTTCGATATCGTCGTGAACCAGTGAAGCCTTGTGGAAGCACTCCACGGCGATGGCCAGACGCTTCATGGTGCTCGGCGTTTCTTCGCCGCCGGATTTGGCCAGCAGCCGGTAGATGCAGGCCGCCAGCAGGGGACGCCAACGTTTGCCCGAGATCGCCAGCCAGTTCAGTGCGATCTCTTCGGTCGTCGATGCGCCCCAGTGAACCACGTCGCGGATGGCCGTCGGGCTGAACCAGGCGCTCACTTCGCCGCGCACCGCTTCGATGTCGACGCGTGCGGCCCAGTCGTCGCCGGAGCGCAGTTGCATGGCTTCATAGAGCCAGTCGAGATCGACCTCGGCGCCGTCACAGGCCTCGGTCAATAAGGGTACGGCGATTCCCGGTACGGCATCCGCCGTCCAGTGTGGGATGGAACGGTCCAGTGTCATGAGACAACCGGCGCCAACGACAGCATCGACCTTGCCCTGATCCGCCAGCTGCGACACCAGCGCGGTGCCTTTGGTGATGAGCACGGTGTAGCCCAGCCGTTCGGCTTCCTCCACCAAAGCCCCGAGCGAGCAGCGGCCACAGCCTTTGCAGAGGATCCCGGTTTCGACGATGTCGGCCGGGCAGTGCTGCTTTTCGCGCAGACACTGCGGCAGAATCAACAGGCGCCGCTCAAACGGTACGGAGGCGACGACCGCGGCCCACACGGCGTTGCTCACGAGGACCGTGACGAAATCGCGATATTGCCGATTCATGTCCAGGGCGCGAAGCAGGTTGTCGGCGTGCTTCCGCAGTTCGTTCAGCGGCAGGGGCGGCTGCAGTCGCCGTTGTTCGACAAATTGCCGCACAGTGGCGCGAATGAGATCGCGATCCTCGCGATCTTGCGGGACGGCGAAGACCCCTTGTTTCAGTTTGCTATCCGTAGGCGCCAAAACCAAAGAACCAGTGTTTTTTTGCGAATCTGTAAACCCAACTCTTTTCAGGTACTTCCTTGCCGGGTTGATGATGTCCCGGCAACGTCGACATCGCCTCCAGTTCGTCGAATCCAGTCCCGCGACCCGTTGTGTCCCGAGCGTTCTGTTGCTCCATAAACTCCTTCAGCAACTGTGGATTTTCAAGCAGGATACAGCCACGTGACTGGTCCGAGGCCAATTCCCGGAAACGCCGGAGAAACTCGGATCCGGCGAACAGCGTTTCCAGATCGGTTCCGTCTTCAATCCGTTCGCGGGCGAACTGTATCGGCGGGCAGGGCTCCACATCGCCGTGCGGGTTGATGTGATGGCTGATGCCCGTTGCTGCCGGGCACAGCGCCTTGCCCTCGTGGTCCCAGTATGCATCTACAATAATCAGGGGGACCTGTAATCTCATGTCAACGATGAACTGCCGGAGGCCGGTAATCTGGTCCTCGGTCAACGCCAGTTGGCAGTTCGGTGCGGGCCCGACCGGGCGGTAGATGTAGTACCAGACGTAGTGGACCCCTTGCCGGACCATGTTGTCGAGGAACGCGCGGCGGACGACGTAGTCGAAGTTCGATTGGCAGACGCTGGTGGCGACGCCGGTGATCAATCGGTGCCTACGACAGACGTCCAGGGCCGACATCGACCGGTCGAAGACCTCCTTGCCGCCGCGGCGTTCGTCGCTGACGGTTTCGTTGCCTTCGATGCTGATAAGCGGCGTGACGTTTCCGAGCCGGTGCAGTTCTGTCGCAACCTGATCATCGAGCAGCGTGCCGTTGGTGAACATCTGGAAATAGCAGTCCGGGTGTTTGCCGAGGATATCAAACAAGCCTTTGTGAAGCAGTGGTTCGCCGCCGAGGATGCCGAAGAACTTGGCGCCGTGGCGTTTCCCCTGGCGGATGATATCGTCCAGTTTCTCGGGCGGCATGTTCGTACTCGGCTGGTTGCCGACCACCCAGCAGCCCTGGCAGCGCAGGTTGCAGGCATTGGTTACGGAGATGAACAGAAATGCTGGGAAAGCGTTGCCGCGTCTGGCTTCGCGTTTGAAGCGATTGACCGCGCGCATGCCGTTCCAACCGAAGTTGACGGCGAACTTGCGCAACAAACGGAAGTCTGTCTCACGCCACATCCGCCTGGCGATCTGCAGCAACAGCATATGAACTCCCGACCGGGGGAATTAAAGATGTGTCCCCGCCTGCGTGCAGGCGGGGACGTTGATCGAAGAATGCAGCGACGGTACGGCGCTATTTGCGGGCGTCAAGGGCGACCATCTGGCCGGAGCTGTCGCGGAGATACAGGATGCCGTTGGCCAGAACCGGCATGCTCCAGGCTTTGCCGCGGGGCCGGAACGCCTGGCATTTGGCGATCTCTTTGTAGCCGGAGCTGGAGACCTTGGCCACCATAATCTGACCGCGGTCGTTTTGAATGATGAGTTTGTCGTTGGCGACCATGAGTGCGCCGAATCCGGTCTTCTCGCTCCACTTCTCGCGCCCGGTCTTCATCTCGATACACTGCAGTGTGCCGCGGCCGGCGTTGCCGCTGATGCCGTAGAGATGTCCGTCAACCAATACAGGAGTGCTGAAATGGGCGGCCAGTTTCTTGTTCTGCCAGACTTTCTTGGGGTTGCCGTTGCCGAGTTTTACCACCGTGCTGCCCTTGCCGTAGCCGGAGCCGAAAAACACATAGGAGCCGTCAACGATCGGATCGGCGGCGTTCACGTCGTGGGCCGTGACCCACGGATAGGACCACAACTCGTTGCCGGTCTTGGCGTCCACCCCGACGATGGACTTCTGGCTGAAGATCGCGACGCAGGGTTTACCTTTGTACTCGTAGATCACCGGCACGGCATAGCCGCCAACCCCGCTTGAACTCCAGATCTTCTTGCCGGTTTTGGCGTCCAGCGCGATGCCGGACTTGCCGGCGTTGTAGATAACCATCCCGTCATAGATCCGCGGCGAGGCAGTCAGCCCCCACTTCAGATCGCGGGCGCCGAATTCGCGCATCAGGTTCTTTTCCCAGACCTTCTTGCCGGTTCTGGCTTCCCAGCAGATGGCGTGACCTTTGCGGCTCATGGTGTAGAGGTTGTTGCCGCTGATCACCGGGGTGCCGCGCGGGCCGGGGCTGTTCCCGGCAGGACAATCGTAGGACTGCTTCCAGATCTCTTCGCCGGTCACCGCATTCAGGCAGTAGACAAAGTCTTTGTTACCCTTGTTGCCCATGGTGAACAGGTACTTCCCCTTCACCGTAACCACGGACCAGCCCTTTCCCAATTGCTTGGTCCACAAAGTCTTCGGTTTGCCGTTGAGTTTCTGGGGATCCCAGTTCTGATCCTTCGAAATCCCGTCGTGGTTCGGGCCGCGCCAACTGGGCCAGTCACCCGTCCGCTTGGGGGCGCCCCATGCACTACCGGCGATCGCTGTCGCCAAGACTGCAGTCAAAACAAAACGATACATGAACATCTCCTGTTGCTGCTCATTGCTTTTCGTGTAAACCGATCTCGCGCCGTGCCGAAACTTTATAAGGTCTAAATGGTATGAGTGCGTTCCCGTTCGTTGACCATCATGCGGCTCTCTTTTGAGCATAGAGCC
>CAYLNH010000394.1:0-4602 GCA_964384625.1 uncultured Lentisphaerales bacterium | reverse complement strand
GCCCGAGATGTGACTGACGTGATTAACCTGCCGGATCAATCACCTCGAGTCAAGGCAAACTGCCGGATTTTCGTAATGCATCCGTGACGGGATGTGGATCCGGCGTGCTGCCTTCCTGCCGGTGGCGGAACGCCGGCAGGAAGGCACCCCGTGACTGACGCATTGCGATAACGGCACGAATGGTCTTGACGGATTCCACCACCCGGTGTCCTGTTGGCCTGGGGACAAACGGAGTGAGCCGGGAATATGAGCGCGGCAATCAGTGTTATCGTGCCGGTGTACAACACGGCGGAATTTCTGCCGCATTGCCTGGGGAGCATCCTGACCCAGTCGTTTCGGAAAATCGAGGTGGTCTGTGTCAACGACGGCTCAACCGACGGCTCGACGGAGATCCTGCGGGAGGCGGCCGCGGCCGATTCCCGGGTGCGGTTGATTGAACAGGAGAATCGCGGCGCCGGCGCGGCCAAGAACCGAGCCCTCGAGTCGGCGTCAGGAGAGCTGTTGTGTGTTGTCGACAGCGACGACCTGTTGCTGCCGGAAGCGCTCGCCGTCCTTCACGAGGCCCTTGACGCGAACGTGGATATCGTCCACGGCAGCTATGCCGTGACCCGTCCGCGCAGCCGCCGAAACCGAATGAGGCGCTCAGATCTCCGGACATTAACGGGACCCGACTGCCTGGCGGCCCTGATTTCGTCCGAGATCCGCCATGATCCGTGGGCCAAGCTGTTTCGTCGCAGCCTGTTTGCGGACCACCAACTGCAGTGGCCGGAGTCTCTGCGGTGTACTACGGACCTGTTGATCGTCTATCAGGCGTTCCATTTTGCCCGCAGTGTCCGCACGATTCCGGATCCGGTCTACAACTACCGCAAACGACCGGGATCACTGCAGCGCGGGGGGGCTGCAGCGACATTTGTGAGTGACTGCATTGCAGCCTATCGCTCCGTGTTGGACTTCTTGCGGGCGCAGGGCGTGTGGGAAACGCACGCGGACCGGTTGAACCTTCTGGGCAACCGTGTTTTTCAGCGGCTGGTTGATCATTCCATCCGTACCGGTGCGGCTCCGTCGTCCCGGCGCTTTGCCGATGTGCTGGCCGCCTACAACGAAGGTCTGCCGCAGTTTCGGCTTGCTCCGGCCGCCGCCGCGGACACGTTTTTCTCCGGGCTGGCACTGCGCTACGCCGGGATTCTCAGTGCAAGTACGGGAGACCGGACCGCGCTGGCAACACGGCTGCAGGAGTTCCTTGATTCGATTGATGCCGGGCAACTGGCGGCCGTACCGACAGCGGTTGTTGATGAACTCCGCGGGCACAGTCCTGACGACGTGAACTGGTACCGCATTGTCCGGCACCTGTGGCAGGTCAAAGGGATGGATGTGCCGGCCGTTGACCGGCTGGCGGTCCGGGCCCGGGAGATCCTCGTTGCGTTGAGAGGCAGGAAACCGCGCCGCGGTTAAGGGCCGGGGCCCGGCCGCCGTCCCCGGCTGGGAAACTTACGCCGCGCCCATCCAGCTTCAGCCGCCGCGAAAAGGCCTCCCCGGCTGAGCCTGGGGCCTCTTTGCGGAGTGGAATACGCTACAGCCCGTCACTGACGCATTGCGGAGATCCTTTAAAATGCGAACGCCCTCCGGGTTCGGAGGGCGTTCCAAAGAGTCGAGGGACTTGCCTACTCGTCCTTTTTCTCGTCCAGCTTGTAGCGCCGACGGAACCGATCCACACGGCCTTCCGTGTCGACGAATTTCTGCTTGCCGGTAAAGAACGGATGGCAGGCCGCGCAAATGGCGATTCTCGCCTCCTTGCGGGTCGAGCCGACGGTATACTCCGTGCCGCAGGCGCAGGTCACGGTGGCGTCGTCGAAATACTCAGGATGGATATCTTTCTTCATGACTTACCTCGTCAGAAAAGCAGTTGTCGATTCCTTTCAGAATCACAAGAGCGCGTAAATTAGGTCCTTGGACCAGACCTGTCAACCCGGTTTTTTCAAATCCGGAATCTGGCCGTCGCCTCAGTCGTCCAGCTCCTCCAGAGCGGCTTTGCGACTAAGGCGAACCCGGCCGCGATCGTCGATATCGATGCACTTGACCGTGACTTTGTCGCCGATGTTGACGACATCTTCGACTTTATTGACCCGGTAGTTGGCCAGTTCGGAGATATGCAGCAGGCCATCCTGACCTGGCAGCACTTCGACAAAAGCGCCGAAGTCCTTGATGGTCACGACCTTGCCGCGGTAGATCTTACCGACCTCGACCTCTGCCACAATGGCTTCGACGGCGGCGACGGCGCCGGCCATCTTTTCCTGGTCGGTGGCGAAGATCTTGACGGAGCCGTCGTCTTCGATATCAATCTGGACGTCGTGTTCCGAGGTGATTTCGCGGATCACGCTGCCGCCGGGCCCGATGACCGCGCCGATTTTTTCGGGGTCGATCATCATCACATGGATCCGCGGCGCATACGGGCTCATTTCCTCGCGCGGCGCATCGATGGCGGCGTTCATCACGTCGAGGATCTGCATGCGCGCGGTTTTGTCCCGCAGCATCGCCTGATACAGCAGTTCGATCGAGACGCCGGGGATTTTCAGGTCGAGCTGGAAGCCGGTGATGCCGTCCGCCGTGCCGGCGACTTTGAAGTCCATATCGCCGTAGTGATCTTCGGCGCCGAGGATATCGGTGATCAGGACGTGGCGGTCGCCTTTGGTGATCAGGCCGCAGGAGATCCCGGCAATGGCTTTTTTCAGCGGCACGCCGGCGTCCATCAGGGAGAGGCTGGCGCCGCAGATGCTGGCCATCGAGGTGGAACCGTTGGAGCTCATGATCTCGGAGACGCAGCGGATCGAATAGGGATAGTTCTCTTCCTCCTTCGGCATCATCCGGGCGATGGAGCGCTCGGCGAGAGCGCCGTGACCGATTTCGCGGCGGCCCGGGCCCATGATGCGCCCGGTCTCGCCGACGCTGAAGTTCGGGAAGTTGTAGTGCAGGAAGAAGCTCTTCTCGCCGCTGGCGCCCTCGGTGATGCCGTCGTAGCCCTGGGTGTCCTTGCCGGTACCGAGAGTCGTCAGCACCAGCGCCTGCGTCTCACCGCGGGAGAACAGACCGGTGCCGTGGGTGCGCGGCAGCACGCCGACTTCGGCGCTGAGCGGGCGCACTTCCTCGAGGCCGCGGCCGTCCATGCGTTTGCCTTCTTCGAGGATCATATCGCGCATGGCCTGCTCAAACTCATCGTTGAACGCCGTGCGCACTTTCTTTTCGGCCTCGTCCTCATCGAGATCATCGCTGACGAACTGCGGCACCAGCGGCAGGGCGAGTTCTTCGAACAACGCTTTGATGGCGCTCTGGCGTTCCTGTTTGGTCGGCAGCACGGTAATGCCGCCGAACTTGCCCCTGGCCACGTCGGCGACGGCAGCCTGAATGTTCTCCGGCACGAGGTCCAGAGTGGGCTCATACTTCGGTTTGCCCGCCGCTGCCTGCAGCTCGTTCATGGCGGCAATCATCTTTTTGACGATTTCGTTGGCGAAGGAGCAGGCATCACGCAGGACCTCTTCGCTGACCTCGTCGCCGCCGCCTTCGATCATGATAACCTTGTCGTCAACCCCGGAGTACAGCAGATCGAGATCACTTTCTTCCATCTCGGTGTGGGTCGGGTTGGCAATGAACTCGCCGTTGACCCGGCCGACGCGGACGGAACCGCAGGGGCCGAGGAAGGGGATGTCGGAGATCGCCAGGGCGGCGGAAGCGCCCAGCATCACCAGGGTGTCGGCTTCATTGTCGCCGTCGGCACTGAGCAGCAGGGCCTGAATCTGGGTATCGTCTTTGAAGCCTTTGGGGAACAGCGCCCGGAGCGGCCGGTCGGTCATCCGGGACGTCAGGATTTCCTTTTCGCTGGGACGGCCTTCGCGTTTGAAGAAGCCGCCGGGCATGCGGCCGGCGGCGGCAAATTTCTCGCGGTAGTCGACCTGGAGCGGGAAGAAGTCGATGCCTTCGCGGGGGTCGTCGGCACAAGCGGCACAGAGGACGATGGTGTCGCCCTGCCGGACCGTGACGGAGCCGCCGGCGAGGCCTGCGAGTTTACCGGTTTCGATGGTGATGACGCGATCTGGCGTCAGTTCAATGGAGACAGTGTGGATGGACATTGGCATCCTGCCTTTTACAGAGGGTTCGCGGGCGGGCCGCGGGGCCGTTCCGCCTATACAGTTCCGCGACTGTGATTAGCGGCAGGTTGGGGAAGAGCGGAATTGCGGCATAAATCCCCGGGCCTGAGCCCAGGCACTTATACCGTCCGAATTCCACGGTCTTGCCGACCTGCGAACACCAGTCGCACCAAACAAAGAACGACATCCGGACTTTAACGGCACGATATTGCATCGTGTCCGAACGCCGTCGAATCGGGTGATTCGCGCTGAGAAGATAGGCCGACTGCAGGACAATGCAAGCAGCGGCAATGAAAAGGGGTAAGAGCCCTCGTTTACTGCCCTTCTTTGCCTCGAGCCCCGACTCTCAAGAGGTTGGGAACCTGCGGTACTTGCGGATCTGTCACCGGTATGAAGTCCGCACACCTCCCCCGGTTTTCCCGCCGCTTTGGCCGGCGCGCCGGCCAAAGCGGCGGGAAAACGG
>CAYLNH010000393.1:0-4609 GCA_964384625.1 uncultured Lentisphaerales bacterium | reverse complement strand
TTCGACGGCGCCTTGCCGGACCGGCGCTTGGCCTCCGTCCCTGGCTGGAAAACTTACGCCGAGCCCATCTGGATGGGCTTCTGAATTACGCAAGCCGGCTTTCCGTTCGGGTACGGACCTGCCAGCGGCCGGCGTCCACAACGCACTCGATCGGGACGTCCAGGAAACGACCGATCACCGCGATATTCGTGCGGGTATGGGCCGACGGCTCGACCGTGGAAAAGCGACCGCCGCCGGCCATGGCCAGGGGAATGAGCAGCTGATCGGCCAGGTGCTGGCCCACGGCCGCGTTTGATCCCAGGTAGGGGCGCGCTTGCCGCAGAACCTGTTCGACAACCGCTTTCCGCGGCAGACCGCGGTCGCCGAAACCGGTGAACACTTCCGTCACGTTCTCGAATTCCGCGAACAGCATGACCGCATTCCCCGGGCCGTCGGATTCTACCTGTTCCGCGGTTCCGGCGCCTTTCGGCAGACCGAGCTTGTTCGCGACCATCCGCGCTTCGTCGACAGCGATGTCCCGGGGCAGGTTCGACACCAGTGCCACCGCCCGCCGCCGCTGCTCACGGCCACGGTCCATCAGCTCCAGCTGCCGCAGTTTGTCAACGGGCTTGATCGCCACCCGGAAGCGACCGCCGCCGGCGGGATAGAACCCGTGACGCTCCAGAGACACGCGCACCCCCGGACCCAACTGCCGAATCAGCGGCAGGAAAGCCTGGTCGAGGAAGTCGACATTCGGCGCCGCCTTGTTGTGGGTGCCGCCTTCCAGGTGCAGCGTCGTCGGTCCCTCGGCCGTGAGCAATCCCGGCAGTACGGCCTGCAGAACGAGCGCCGCACTGCCGGCCGTGCGGACGGCAAAACGGTATTCGCCCGGCTGCACCGGACCGGGTTCGAAGAACACCTGGGGCGACCGCAGCGCCGCGCCGCGGACGTCGGCGCCGCAGATCTCAGCGGCGGCCCGCACGCAGGTCAGGTGCTGGTTCAGCAGGCCGGGCTTCTTCCGGCCGGCACGAATATTGTAGATGTGAAACGGCTTGCCGGTCAACATGGACAGCCCCAGCGAGGTCCTCAGGACCTGGCCGCCGCCTTCGCCGAATGATCCGTCGATGGTAATCATACGCAATCCTGTTTGCCGGTCATGACGAAGATCCGCGAGATGTTCTTTCGGCTGTCGCTGTCAGTCCCGCGTCTTACAGGCTTCATTGTAGCTGTCCAGCACTTTCGCCAACTGGTCGGCCAGGGAGAAATGCCGGGCGGACCACTCGCGTCCGGCCTGTCCCAGGTCGCGACGCGCGTTTCCATCACCCGTCAACTCGTCCAGCGCGGTTGCCATGGCCAGGACATCGTCGGCCGGCACGTAGCGAATGGGATTGTCGGGCAATTCCAGGTGGTTGCCGGGGACATCGCTGGCGACTACCGGGACGCCGGCCGCCAGGGCTTCAAGCAGTTGGTAGCTCAGTCCTTCGTAGTACGACGGCAACACCGCGATATCGATGCCGGCGACCAGTCGGTCCACATGCGACCGGTAGCCGGGGCAGGACACCACATCGCTCAACTCCAGCGTCTCGATGCGTTGTTTGATTCGCTCTTCCTCCGGCCCGCGGCCGATAAAGAGGAATCGAGTCTGTGCCCGTAGCGCCGGGTCCATCGCGCGGATAGCGCGCAGCAGCCATTTATGACCTTTGCGCGCGACATAACGGGCAAAGACCCCCACGGCAACGACATCTTCAGACAGGCCCAGTTCCTGTCGGGCTGCCGCCGCCGGCATCAAGCCGTCGACAAAGTCTGCCGGCAGACCATTGCGGCCGACATCCACCCGCGTCGCCGGAGCGATGCGGTGCTTCGCGATCGTTTCGGTCTCCGCCTGTGAGATGCAGAACAGCCGTCCGGTACGACTGAGCCAGCGCTCCAAGCGTATGGCCAGGCATCGCTTCATCGGGCTGACAAACCCCTGAAAATAGTAGGAGTGCGGCGTATGCACAATCGCCGGCGAGTTGCGGCCAAGCAACTTGCCGAGCACCCGGGAAAGAAACCCGGCTTTGCCGCAGTGGCTGTGGATTACATCCGGCCGGCGCTCGCGGACCAACGCCTTGAGTCGGCGCAGTAACGACCAGTCGCCCGGGCCCGGCAGTTTGGGGATCTCCCAGAGCTCAACTCGGCAGCCGAGCCCGCGATACGTCTCCAGGTCGTCGCTGAAGTCCGGATCCGCGCGCAACGGAGAAAGCACCAGATCCACGGTATGCCTCGCCTGCACCAGCGCTTTGGTGATCAACAGCACGTGCTTGCGCGACCCGCCCCCGGTTGCTTCGAGTATCTGCAGAATGTGCATTGGCGTTGTTGTCTTCTGGCCGGAGTGGCCCCCCGGGCGTACGCAATGTGGACCGCTTCTATCCGTTGGACAACTGAATCAAAAGAAAGATCGCCGGCTGGAGTTGCCTAGAACTCGTACAGCGCGCAGCCGACCTGAATGCCGGTGCCGACATTGATCAGCAGTCCGCGATCACCGGCTTTCACCCGGTCGGTGGCCAGGGCCTCCTGCAGACCGTACACGGAAGACGATGTGAAGTAGTCCTTGCCGTTGGCGACGGAGACGATCTGCTCGTCACCCAACTGCATCCGCTCGGCCAGGCGCGCGACAAACTCCTCAGAGATCATCGGCGGGAAGACCGCCTGCAATTCCGGGGGGTTGACGCCTTCGCGTGCGAGGAAGGTGCGGACGGCTTTCGGAATGCAGTCCAGGTAGAACTCTTCGAGTTTCTCGTCGCGAGTGATGTCCAGGTAAGACTGGCCTTTCTCCTGGCCGATGAAGGAGTAGTAGGTGTTGACGAAGTCCGTGAAGTAGCTGAAGTGAAACGCGCTGAAGCCCCGGCTGTCCGGGCTGGCATCAAGAATTGCGGCGCTGCCGGTTTCGAGCAGGTTGAGCTTTTCGTATTTCTCGAATTCCAGGTTGTTCTCGATCTCGGAGGCCACCACCATGACGTTCCGGGCCTTGCCGGAGTTGATCATGGCGACGCCGTTGTAGCAGCCGTTGAGGAAGCTGACGGCGCCGTTGATGATGTCGTAGGCGAACGTCTTGTGCTCCGCAATCGCCTCGACCTCCGCGTTAATCTTCACCGCGCCCGCAATAAGGGCTGCCAGCGCCGGTTCGCTGAGGAATTCATCGCGGTGCACCCCGGCGTGGATCAGCAGATCGATATCATCGCGCTGGTGTTTCGAGTGCTTGAGACACTCGACGGCCGCGGAACTGGCCAGCGCGATGGCATTGCGCGGCACCAGCGCCCGTTCCTCTTTGGAAATGGTCCCAAGGCTTTCCAGACGAACGCGCTGCCGGTCGATTTCGGTCTTGCTGTCGGTGATGACTTCGACGTTGGCCGGCCGCGTCCCGCGGGTCTCGAATTCGCGCAGGCGCTCAGGCAAGTCGTCAAACGTGTAGGGCGCCGTACCCAGGGTAATGCCGGAGGCCTGGACGGCGAAGACCAGGCTGTCGCCGTTCTGGATCTTGCCGTTTCGGATGTTGTCCCAGATGGCAACGAAGTGCGTGGTGCTCGAGGTATTGCCGCGTTCCGCCACGTTGTAGACCATGTTGCTGGTGTCGAGCAACTTCTCTTTGTAAAGCTCGTTGACCTGCCGGGACAGCTCGGATATGGCCGAGCGCGCGGTCTGGTGCATGATGAAGTGTTTCAGGTCTTTCTTCGACCATTTCAGCTTGCGCAGAACAGAGATCACATGCTTGACGGATTCGCCGATGGCGACGGCATGAATGCGCAGGGAGTCGGTCAGCATAATGGCGCCGCCGGCTTCGCTGGTGGTCGGTTTGGCAATGCAGCAGTCGCTGTAGGCGCCCAGCGTGTACATATCGATGTCATGGAAACCGACCTGGTCGTTGTCGCCCAGCTCCATGATTGCCGCCGCCCCGGAATCGCCGAGGGTCAGGCAGGCCAGCCGCTCGTCGCGCTCGTTGCTGATCTCGAACTGCGCCGTGCGGGTCAAGTGCGTGATATACTCGCCGCTGACCACCATCGCATTCTGAACCAGCCCGGACTTGAGAAAGGCGTTGGCGATGTAGGTGCCGGTGAACATGCCGGCGCAGGCATTGGAGATATCGAAGCACAGGGCATTGGGCATGCCCAATTGCGCCCGCAGGCGGACGGAAGTGCTGGGCTCGAAAGAAAACTGAAAGTTCGGGCCGTCATACCGGCTGATATTGCAGCAGATCAGCAGTTCGACCTCGTCGGCGGTATACTTCGACCGTTCCAGGCATGTCTGCACGGCCTTCCGCGCCAGGTCGATGGCGAACTCAACCTCGCCGGCCATCCGCCGGTTCTTGATGCCGGTCAGCCGTTCCAGCGGATAGCGCAACGCGTTCTTGCACGCCAGCAGGATCTCCTTGGACGAGACCTCTTTGGGGGGCAGATAAACGCCGAGACTCTCAATGACGGTATTGCGTTTCTCGTTCACCGGTGGCTCCACCATAAAAATGATGCAGGATCAGAATAACATGCAGAGAACCTGTAATATAGGCGGAATTGTCCTGAATGGAAGGGAATTTCAGAAATCCCGTAAGCCCTCGTTTACTGCCCTTCGCGGTCCGCATAGAGATCCCGCACCCTCT
>CAYLNH010000392.1:0-4683 GCA_964384625.1 uncultured Lentisphaerales bacterium | reverse complement strand
ATCACCCCACCACAAAACAAGAACCAAACCCCAACAGAATTAGAAACTGCACATCGGAGAAGAAGCAGTTTGACGAGATGGCAAAGCGGATGTTTGACGACATGGGACCGCATAAAGCCCAACGCGACATCAACTACGCTGCCAAGCAACTGGCAGCGCCGATGGGCCTCATGCTCACAAAGACGGCGCTAAAGGAAACGGGTACGCCTAAGAACTGGTTCATCCTCGAAGGGAGCTCGACCAAAGCCTACCTCGTCTGTTCCAAGGATGCGCGAGAGAGACTCGGTAGGTGGGTTTCCATTGAGCTGCTGTGGAACGAGGCCGACAAACAGTGGCATTTCCGGTTTGGCAGCTTCCCTGATGCACTTGGGAAAGATCAGGTCCACTAGAGCCGGATAAGGGACAGGGACTTTATGGCGGCTGGCGCGAAAGCCGGATACCCGCTGCCTGCATTCGCAGCAATCGCGGGACTTCGGGCAAGTTCCATTGGCCGGAGGTCTCCGGAATCCCGCCACAGCCAGATTCCCAAGTCGCCAACAGCGCTTCCCGCTCCGTTTCCCCGCCTGAAAATCATCTCCCACCTCCTGTCCGGCGCTTGCATTTTTCTTGAAAAAGTCCCCGTCCCTTATTTCTATGAGCCGGCTCATTGAAAAAGTCCCCGTCCCCTATTTCTGTCTTTGAAAGCCTGCGCATGAGTGTTGATTAGTGTGAATCAGTGGTTATATAGAGAGCTATGAGCAAGAAACGGAAACGAAAACGGAAAAGAAAACCTGTCACGCCGAAACGGCCGGCGTTGTCGGCGATTATGATTGAGTTCGCCCAGGAGATCCTGGCGCAGCCGCTGGAGATGACGTCCGGCGAGGGCGCGCACTGCGCGCTGGCGCTGGCGCAGGTCGCCTGGAATCGCGAAATCGAACCGGACGGAATCTACGCGGGGGCTGCGCAGTACCTGCAGCTGCTGGCAACGTTCGAAGCGGATAACCCGCAGGCGCGTGCGGACCTGGCCTCCTACGACTGCGAGGCGTTGATCGAGCAACTGCGCCGACGCAAGCGCGAACGATACCCCGATGACGACCGTTTGATTCATGTCTGCGGCACGACGCCTGAGGGCAATGTGCATGTGGAATGGACATCGGAATCGATGGAAGCCGCCCGCCTCGACAGCACGCTTCGCAATCCGGCCGATGACAAGGGCGGCATCGCCGGGACGGGTTTTTTCGAGACGGCGCGCACGATCTGCAGCCGGAAGCAGATGGGCGAGAGCTACCGTGATGCACTGGCCATGAGTGCGGAGGAAGTGGCAGAGGAACTGGAACAGATCTACCACCGGCAGCCTTATGTCATGCGCTACTGCTTCGGGCTGCCGCATGACGGTGTCGACAAGCTGGTATACGAGGTCACGCTTCGCTCCATGGTGGCCTTGTATGACGCATTTACGGCGGGTGGCAGGCGGCCGATGGCCGTGATCTCGAAGGCCGAGTTCGAAGAGGACTTCTGCGCCGTCGCCCGCGCCGGCGAGTATTTTGCTGCTGAAGGCAACAGCGAGTCGGCGGCGATCGATGTGGACAACAGTTTTGAAGAGCCGTGGGCAATAGCGGTGGTCATGGATGAACTGCGTCGCGCGATGGAAGCCGGCGACGACACGGCGGATCTGCACGCGCTGATTCATCTGTTGGCGACGATCAAGGCGTTCCACCGCGAAGCAAACAAGGTGCGGAAACGGTGAGATATGAACGACGAGCATAAACGGTTTTGGGAAACGAAAAGCCTGGAAGAGCTTGCCGCGGAACAGGGCGTCGCCCCAATTGAGGACCTGGATGAGGTATTCGGCAGGGCATCCGAGCTGTGGGACGACAATGATGATTTCGACCGTTTCCTTGCCGCCACTGCCGGAGGCGAAGAAGCATGAGTAAAGTCGTTGTACAACCCAACCAGGCATGCGAGATTTTGGAGCCGAAGATCTATAATGAGGACAACGTGAAGGCGTGGAAGGTCTTCCCCTGAAAAGCAAATGGACAGTTCCGGTTTCACCAGAACTGCCCACCGACCGGGAATTCCCAGTCCGCTGATAATGTAACCACGCTCACGTGGATTCCAAGGCATTTTGTCATGTCCGAATACAAAAGCGTCGAAAAACCATTTCTTCAGCAACTGGCCGGCCTCGGCTGGGACGTTTCTGGAAATATGAAGGATGAAGTATGACCATTAAGCGCACATGCCGGCATACTACCGTGGACGGTGTCCGCTTCCGCTGGGATCAGGTCGGGGCACATTCTGATCACCATGGGATTGTCGGGCCGCATATGGTGTTCGCTGTGCAGCTTCGCGATGCGCCCGCCGGTAAGTTGATTGTGTTGCTGGAGTTCCCGGAGCTGAAGCCGGATCAGCTGAGGCAGTCCGTTGGGCCGCGTACTGTACGCAGCGCTGTGCGCCGGGCCTGGGAACTCGGCTGGGATCCGGCAAAGGACGATGATCTGATCCTCTACGCCACCTTGCTGCGAGATGAACGCCACCTCGTGGCGTATGACCATGTGTTCAAACCGTCACCCAAACCGTGTCCCGAAGCGTACAACGATTGGAATCGGGAAGTGTGATTTGCTGTATACAAGGATCGAGAAGGAGTTGAATGAGTCGATATAAGTTTCCCGCGGCGACGCCGCGCAAGATGTATTGGAGCGATGAAGCCGGCGGTGTCGCGACCTGCCCGGATTGCGGCGGCGCACTCGAGTCGGAACACCACACCTATGTGCTGGCAACCTGGCTGGCCGGGCAGCAGAGCATACAAGCCGTCGGAAATACAGCCGGGCATTTCTGCGCGCAATGCCCCGTGGTTGTCTTGGATCGCCGGACCATGGAACAGTTCGTTTCTCTGGCGACACGCGGCGCCGGCACGCCAGACTACATTGTAATGGGCATTGTCGATCTGGACGCCGTACCTGAGGACAAACGCCATCTGCCTTTCGACGAGGAGACCAACCCGCTCCCGCTGGTCCGGTTCATCAACCTGGATGAGCCTCGACCCGGTCGCCGGCCGGATCGTCGGCAACGTAACCAGGCGAAGCGCAAACGGCAGCAGCAGAAGAAGAGGAAAGCCAGGAAGAAGAAACGTTAGGCGGAGTCGGTGAAAGAGAAGACAGGAAACAGGAATGATAAGAGCATCCTATTCCCGGAGCTCACACCGGAGGCCGCGGCGCGGTGGTATGAAATCCCGGCGACCATGCAGCGGCGGGTTCTCGACGCGGTCTGGTGCAGCAAATGCCGGACCCGTGTCGCCATGAAACTGGAATCCGGCGTGACGATCGGAAATGCTCTCATACTCGACGGCACCTGCGCCGTGTGCGGGTCCGGCGTGTCGAGAGTGATTGAGACGCGCGACTGAAAGAGCGAGCAGAAGAGAGGCAGAACGTGTAAAATGCGAAGCCCGGATAAGATCAAGTGGCAAGGCGCGATCCAGAGCGTGCAGCCGCGGACGCGGGTCTGGCGGTATGTGGTCGATAACCGCACGCACTATCACCTGGGTTTCAACCTGTGGATCAGCGGCGAGGCCGGTGGCGAACAGCGGGATTTCGTCGTGGCCGTGTCCGACAAGCAGCATGCAAAACATCAGTTTCGCATCGGCGATGTGGCCCGCGGCACGGCCTGGCCAAAGAAGTATGAGAAGCGGGAGTTCGCTGATTTCTATCGGGCCGGCGCACTGAAGGTGTTGGAGCGTCCCGACCCGGATGCTGATGTGGCGCCGCCGTTGGCGGTCTATGAGGAACGTGGGGCGCGGCAGCTGTCGAAGGCGGTCTGGAAACGCAAGTGCATGGCGTGTTACTGGGCCAACATGGCGAACGTCGAGATTCAGTGGGATTTCGATCGGGACATCAAGAAATACCGGTTCGAAACATTCTGCTACGGGCCGAAGTCCTGCCCGCGCTATCGCATGGGGCCGGCGCGTGCGGTACCGTACCGGAATCGCGGCAGCGCTCTGGACGACGGCATGCTGGACGAGTTTTGTACGCAGCAAAGAGACGAGTGAATTCGCAGGCTTGGTCGGCTGCGTTGCCGAACGGCGAAGCTCTGGCCGGGCCTGCGCATCAGTGTTGATCAGTGTGAATCAGTGGTTCCATCATGTCTGAATACAAAAGCGTCGAAAAACCATTTCTTCAGCAACTGGCCGGCATCGGCTGGCAGGTCATTGATCAAGGCGCTGGCGTTCCCGACGGACCCCGCCGTCAGCTTGCGTGGTGACTTCCGCGAAATCATCCTGCGTAGCGTCTTCACCGCGTCCGTGCGTTCGATCAACCTGACTGACGACGGTCAAGAGTGGTTGACGGACCGGCAATTGGACGAGTTGTACGACGAGCTGTTGCATCAGCCGGGGAATAGTCTGCGGGAAATCAATGAGGCTACCCTGAAGCTGTTGTTCCGGTGCAGGTGGATCAGAATGAGGTGACCGGCGAGGAGTACCCGAACGTCCGGCTGATCGATTTCGAGCACCCGGAACGGAATCACTTCCTGGCGATCAACCAGTTCCGGATCGATACGCCCGGGCGCGTGAAGGAATGCATCATTCCGGATATCGTGCTGTTCGTCAACGGCATCCCGCTGGTCGTGATTGAGTGTAAGGACACATTGGGGAGGAGGAATCGCGGCGTGGAAGCCGCTCCTACATTGGGGAGGAGGAATCGCGGCGTGGAA
>CAYLNH010000391.1:0-4728 GCA_964384625.1 uncultured Lentisphaerales bacterium | reverse complement strand
CCTGCCGCGAGCCTCGAACCCCGGGCAATCCGTGGCGGAAAGACTTCCGCCGAGCCCATCTAGTTTCCAAGCCGTTTCAGCAGGGCGCGCTAGTTTCCAAGCCGTTTCAGCAGGGCGCGCGCCCGGGCTTTGACCTCGGGATCGTTTGTTTTCTTAAGGGCGTCCAGCAGAGCCGGGCGCGCCCAGACGCCTTGTTTCTTCAAGGCCATTTCGGCTGCATCGCGGACTTTGGAATTCCGGTCGCCAAGCTGTGCGGTCCAGCCGCTGATCTGCTGTTGCAGTTTCGACTGTGGATCGAGCTTCTGAAAAACCAGGGCGCCGGCGTGTCCGGGGTGGTTCTGCAGCACTTCGCGGAAGCACTCGAACGCCTTTTCGCGTTCTCCGAAGAAGAAGCGTTCATAGCCCAGCAGGAAGCGCAGATCCGCATCATCCTTTTCCCTCTGCACCGCCGCGATCAGCGCCTTGGGAACGGCGTCCCCGTCGGCCGGGCGGTTGAGGAAATCCTTCGGGTCGAAGTCGAATGTGGGCCATGTGGGGATGTACAACAGCGCTTTCTGAAACGCCTTGGATGCTTCCTTCCACTTCTCCCGGCCGATCAGAGCCCGACCGTGGGCGACGGCCGCCAGCCGCAGCCGCAACGGCACGGCCTCGCCGTTTGGTCCTCCCAGTTCATCGACGATCTGCACTGTTGAGCGAAAGGCATCTTCCGCCTCACGAAGATTGCCGATGAGGCCCAGGTATCGTGTGCCGGTCTGCATATGGTACTGCGCTTCCGTTCTCAGCTGGTCGACACGCAGCATAACCTTGTCGAAGCCGTACCGCATGGCCCAGGCCTTCTTATCTGCCTTGTCATAGCCGTTTGCACTGGCTAACGCTTTGGTCAACGTCACGATGGCGGTCGCCGCCGCCGTCGTGGCCATGTCCTTCTTGCTGAACTTCGTCACCAGGGCCTCGGCGGTGATGCGATAGAAGTTGTAGCAGCCTTCGATGTCGCCGTTGTTGTAGGCGGGTGCACCAATGCCGATCGACTTCTCGATACAATCCTCCATCACTCCGAGGCGCAGTTTTTTCGTTTCTGCAATCAGCGCAGTGATTTCGGCCCGCACCTCTTTCGGTGTCGGTTGCGGCAGTGGCGCGGTCTCGTCGATGTCGGCACGGACAACAGCAGCGAGAAGAAGAAGGGGAGCCAGAATATGTTTCACGGCGGGACGCTCCTTTTGGTTCAGCTACGAGCGATTATTCCCCGGTTTGCAGCGTCAATGCGGCACAGGAATATAACCGAACCAGCGGGCCGTCGCAATCGAACGCCCTGACCGGCCTAGGCGCGGCTGTGCCGATGGCGGAATTCGCTGGGTGAGAGACCGGAACTGTGGCGGAAGCTCTTGGAGAAGACGTACTGGTCGGCATAGCCCAGGCGGTCGGCAATTTCGCGGATGAGCAAGGGTGTGGTGGCCAGGAGCTCGGCTGCCTCGTCCATCTTCCGACGCCGCAGATAGGCGCTTGGCGTGCAACCGCCGCACTCCTTGAACAGTCGCCAGAGGTAGGCAGTCGTGATCCCGTGCGCCTCGGCGACCTCCGCGATGCTGCCAAGGCTCAGGAACTGTTCGTCCATGGTCTGTTGGCACGCCAGGTAGGTGCGGAACGCCGTGGACTTGCCCCGGCGACTGCGTTGCGAACGCTCATCCGCGATTTTCCGGACGAGGATGCGCAGGTAGTCGCTGCAAATCTCCCCGCGGTGCATGCGGCCGGACCGGGCTTCGGCCATCATTTGCTGCAGGATCTGCTCGATGCGGTGCGGGTGCGCCACGGAGAAAGCGTGCTGCCCAGCGAGATACGTGTCCAGCCAGGTGACAAAGGCTCCCCCGTCCACCGCAACCAGATGCAGTTCGAATTCCCTGGAGGCGGCCCGAATCGACGTCGAACTGCCCTGCCGCTGGAGGTAGACCATGCCCGGCGTCAACACAAACCGGCGGCCGGCGCTGACGAATACCGCCGTGCCGGCGAGCATCAGAGCAACCACCGATTCATAGTTGCAGTCGTCGACGACGCGAAACTGACTGCCGCGCACGGTACGCACGACCCGCTTGATTGCGAAGTCGGTGCCGACCGGCACCGGCGGAAACCCCATTTCCCGTTGGAGTATATGCCGGACATACGTCTTGGTGGTCATCGGCAGCTCGAACTGTTTAGATATTAACATCTATAGTTCATTTTTTACCATTAACAAGCAATCAAGATCGATTAGATTATGACATATATGCAGAATCATTCCCAATCGAGCAATGGAGTGATGAGACGATGAGAGAGTGGGATGATGAGGTTGAAACCAGCGGTCGGAGAGACCCCTTCGACAGGTCCAGGATTCGGCAAAGCTTCACATTGATTGAGCTTCTGGTGGCGGTGGCAGTCATCGCCATCTTGATTTCGCTCCTGCTCCCGGTGCTGAACCGGGCGAAGGTCCGAGCCACGGAAGTGGTCTGTCTGTCGCAATGTCGCCAGCACTATCTGGCGTACACGATGTACGCCGAGGACAACGACAGCCGCTGGCCGCGGCGGGCCTTCGGCGCGGCCGGCTGGGACTGGCAGTGGTCCAACGAATCCGACAACCTCGACTTCCGCCATCAGGTCGAATCCTACATTGAGCCGGGCCCGGTCTACTGGTGTCCGTTCAGACCGCAGGACGAATGGCGGCGGTCCTGGCCGTCCCACCGTTTCGGCAAGGAGTTCTATGAGACCCAGGTCTACGGTTTATATGCCGGGTTTACCAATGTCCATCAACCGTTTGCTCCGGACGGCACACCGCGCCCGTGGAAAGCGGTCTCTCCGTTGAAGCTGGGAGCGATGCTGAACCGGGCGGTCTTCGGCGACCTGGCGCGTTTCAACCACACCACCCGAGTCTACGAGAACACCCATACCGCGGGAGCGATGGTCAAGGACGACCTGCGGCTGAACCAGGTGTTGGGCGACGGCAGCGGCGCCACATACTCCGGCGCAAACCTGGTCAAACGCTGGGCCAAGGCCAGCTACACCGTTTTCTGGTACGTCGAACAATAAAGGCCGGCGCCGGAATCAGGTGGTGGTTTACCGGGTGGGGTCTGGGTGTTCAGGAACGTTTTGTGGCTTGTCCGCTGACCGTGCCGCAGACAAAACGAGTCCGGCAGGCTTGCGACAAGACGTTTCCCCGGTCACGTTATCTGGATGCCGGTGCACGGTGCACCGACGCACTCTGCGGGTATTCAAGGTGAACGTTTGCCGAACCGGAGGGCCGGAATGACAAAACGTGTGATTCTGATCGGCTGCTGTCTTTGTTTCTGTGTTTGCCTGGGGCAGCAGAAGCCGGCGGACGGGGAACCCAGAACCGGCAGTTTCACCGTCAGCTTTGATGAATACAGCAAGCTTTCGCGGCCGCCGGACGTCTACAAGCGGGTTGGCGAAAAACCCGAGAACCGGGCCTCGAAACAGGTCTATAAGATCGAAGCGGAATCCTATCGCGCCTATGTGCCGAAGGACTACGCCCGCTGGAAGCCGTTCGGCCTGATTGTCTGGATCAATGCCGGGGACAACGGCGGTCCGCCCCGGGGCTGGCCGGGCATTATGGACAAACACCATGTGATCTGGATCGGCGCCGACAAAACCGGCAACCGGCACAATACGGTATTGCGCCGGATTCCGTTGGCCCTGGATGCCGTCCACAACATGACCCAACGCTACAACATCGACCCGCAGCGGATCTATGTTGCGGGCTTTTCCGGCGGCGGCCGAGTGAGCAGCCACACGGCGATCTGCTATTCGGACGTGTTCAAGGGCGGTCTGTATGTCTGCGGCTGCAACAGTTGGGAGAAGGTCGATGTGCCCGGGAAGAAGAATCATTCCTGGTCGGCGAGTTTCTCGCCGCAGCGGGAATACGTGCGCCTGGCGAAGAAGGAAGGCCGCTACGTTCTGCTTACCGGTGACAATGACTTCAACCGGGAAAACACCAAAGCCGTCTACGACCAGACGTACCGGACGAAGTTGCCGGGACAGGGGCACTATTTGCAGGTTCCGGGCCTGGGGCACAAGGTCCCGAACGCTGAATGGTTCGAAAAGGCGCTCGTCCTGCTGGACGAACCGCTCAAGGAGGAGGCCGACAAGATCACCCGCGCCGGCGACAGACACGCCCGCAAGCGGGAATACGGCGCCGCTGTCCGGAAGTACTTCCTGGCCGAGAGCCACGGCGACAAGGCCGCCGCGGAGAAGCGCGCCGAACTCGAAAAACAGCTCGAAGACGGCTATGCCGAAGTCCAGACGGCGATCAAAGAGCAGCGCTTCTACGATGGCTACGCGAAGCTGAAACAACTGGAGAGCTACGGCCGGGACGTCGCCCCGAAGGTTTTTGCGGCAATGGCCAAGATCGAAGCCCACGAAGCGGTCATGAACGAGATCATGGCGACCCGCTATCTCAGACGAGCGAAGAAATACCTGAAAGCAGGGAAATCGGCGACGGCGAAGAAGTATCTCGACCGTATCGTCGAGAAATACCCCGAGACCAAAGCAGCCGCCGAAGCCGGGGAGATCATCAAGAAAGGCAAATAGGGATCGGCCGGCTGTCTTCCTGGTGCAGGGAGAACGCGAACGTGCTGTCCGTCTTTCGCGAGCGAGGCAAGCGTACCTGTGCCCTGATGTCCATTGTTTTCCCGTAATGCGTCAGTGACGGGGTGTTGGTGAAGCGGGCCCGGGGAGCTTTCTCCA
>CAYLNH010000390.1:0-4736 GCA_964384625.1 uncultured Lentisphaerales bacterium | reverse complement strand
GCTGATGAAGAAAAAAATTACAGCCTCAGTTTGAGGCGCGGTAAACAGGTACGCCATCTTGATGGCGATTCTGCTGCCAGTCTTGTCACGCGCCAAGGGCATGGCCCTGGCGACCGTCTGCATGTCGCAGCAACGGCAGTTGGGACTGGTGATCGAGGAGTACAAGGACGACTACGACTTGATCGAGCCGTTCCGCTTTCGCAACGGCACCGGCGACTGGCCCGGCGAGTCCGAGGGCCGGCTGTCGCAGCGCCTGAACAAGATGCACGACGGCGCGCCCTACCTGGACAATCCGGAGTTGCTCTTCTGCCCGGCATTCCCGGCGTCGTGGCAGGATTACTGGCAACCGAACGGCGCCGCCGGCGGCGGCATCACGTCCACCTATCTGTATATGTACCGCCACGTACCGCGCGAGGAAGACCGGCTGGTTGACAACACCGGCCATCACGGCGACGGCCAGACGGACCTGCGCCTGGGCCATCCGCAAATCATCAACGAGAAAGCGGAAACGCGGGAAGCGATCTGCGTCGACTCCCCCTATACCGTCTTCCCGGCCAGTGTCTGGCCGGACGGCATCAACTACAGCTACGAGCACTACAACGCGCTGTACACGGATGGCCGTGTCGAACTGGTCGGCAAGGATCTCTACGCCTGGCGTTCCTTCCTCGGTCTGGATCCGTAACGGCTTTCACCGCGGGACATGCCTCCCGGCACAACAGGGCGCATCTCAGCTCTGTTGATGTTTGCTGCCGTCAATTGGCTCGATCCGACGACCCCAGGTGCTTTATCCGCCTGATGCGGAGACGGGCTTTTTTGCCATATTGTCCACCTTCCCACCAACTCCCCGCATGACGCCGGCAGCCGGGGCTGCATGCCGTTGCCGGCATGCATGGCGGGATTCAATCCAAGTTCAGACAGGCATGGAGCATCTGATCCTCCTGATGCTCCAGCACGATGGTGCCGGGGATCTGGGCACGCATGACGTAGTCGGCACCGGTGATCATGCAGTGTCCCTGGTGGCAGGTTCGTTTGCCGACCGGGCCCAGGGCATTGGCGGAGGCGAACGGCATGTCCGGGTACTGGTCGTTCGCCAGGATGGCGTCGGCATTGAACACCCGCGGCCGGTTTTCGATGTAACGGTCCCGGGTCTTCTTACGGCTGAGACTGCGTTCG
The DNA here is from genome assembly GCA_964384625.1 of uncultured Lentisphaerales bacterium. Classification (GTDB taxonomy): domain Bacteria; phylum Verrucomicrobiota; class Lentisphaeria; order JABSQK01; family JABSQK01; genus CAYLNH01. The sequence goes on along the minus strand of CAYLNH010000390.1, from coordinate 3,563 downwards.
TTGATCATCTCGGACATCTTGCCGCCGCCGCCCGTCGGGCAGAACCGGTATTGCACGCCCTGCTGTTTGAGATCGTTGTAGATGCCTTCGATGCCGCCGTCGGCACAGATCAGGACGGCGCACTTGATCCCGTTGATATCGATGATCTCGCGTTCGCGCGGCCCCGGGGTCAGGCCGGCTCTTTTCTCTCCGGCAGTCAAGGCATGCTTGCGCTGGACCTGCCGCGAGCCGTCCGGATGGACGATCAGACAACTGTTGTAGAAGGCGCCGCGCTCCCTCTCGAAGAAACCGGCGATGATCGTCATGCCATACTCCGCCGCCAGTTTTTTCAGCCGGCCGCAGGGGCGGCTGCCGGCGGTGACGGCGATCTGTTCGAGTTGTTTCCGCGTCAGATCGTAGTCGTATCCCTGCAGAACACACTCGGAGAAGAGGATAACGTCGACGCCGGCGATGGCGGCGATTCGGATTTGCCGCGTCATCCGTTTCAGGACATCCCGGACGCCGCCGCCGGAATGGATCTGGGCCACGGCAACATGCATGGTTTTCACTTGTGTTTTCCTCTTATCAGTCCCACTGCACACAGGCGATGGGGATGCCTTTGTCCAGATTGCCGAAGCACATGGCGTCACACTTGATACAGGTTGTGATCTCGTCCAACCGCCCGTCCCGGACCTTGTTCGGCCATTGCGGGTCCGCGATGAGTCCGCGGGCGACGGCAATCAGATCGGCGCGCTCTTCGTTGAGCGCGTCCAGGGCGCGCTCGACCACATCCATATCGTTGACCGCGATGACCGGCACGCCCAGACAACGAAAAGCTTCGGCCCGATCGGCGGGGGCATCATCGCTGGCCGGCGAGATATCGAGAACATCGACTCCGGCCTCGACCAGTTTCGCGGCGAACTGCAGGCTTTCTTCCATGCCGTAGCCTTCCCAGACGGGCGTGTGCCGGTAGAGCACCAGCCGATCGTCGGGCATGGTCCGGCGAACGGTTTGAACGATCTCGAGTCCCAGGCGCATGCGGTTGCTCAGACTGCCGCCGTACTCATCGGGGCGCTGATTGCGCTCGGGTGAGAAGAACTGGTTCAACAGGAAACCGTGGGCGCCATGGGGTTCTACGCCGTCAAATCCGGCTTCGGCACAGACCCGCGCCGCCGTCTCGTAGCCGTCAAGGACCTCCTTGATGTCGGCCGGCGAAAGGGCATTCGGTTCACTGAAGCGCCCCTCTCGGCAGCCGAATGGAATCGGGAACAACTGGATGGCGATCAGCGCGCCGGCGTCGTGAACAACATCGACGAGGGGTTTCAGACTGGCGGCGGTCAGCCGCTTGCCGAAGCCGTCAACGCCGGTCGCCTCGACAATCACCAGGCCGGGACCTCCTGCAGCGAGGCGACGGTACCACTCGATGCCGTCCGCCCCGATGATGTCGCGGAGGCTGACCATAGGCGGCACGACAATTCGATTGCGGCAGGTCCTGCCGCGAATTGCCAGCGGCCGGAACAGCGGGGAAACGTCCAACATACATCAATCCTTCTTGCTTGATTCATCCCGCACGGGAAAGGTTTGGGCGCCCTGCCCGCCGTTGAGTGACTGCCGCCACTGATCGGGATCGAAGGGCCCCGGCACGTCGCCTTCAAAGGCGCGGTCGCCGAGTTGGATCGGCTGACAGGCGGGCCCGTCGCCGGCGACGCTCCAGGTCAGCGTCAGAGTCCGGGTATCGAAATCAGCGGTGATCCGGGCCTGCGCCGAATGTTGATCAAGGCCGAAGTACTCCTGCCAGCCGGCGAGGTGCTGGTAGTTCTCGGGTTCGGGGTGTTTGATGTTGAAACTGCAACTGTCGTCCGCCGTCTGGTAGAGGTTGCCGTCGCTGACATTCTCTTCGCGGCGTCCGAACCGGAGGCGCAGCGGCACATCGACGATCACGTTGTTCAGGACCTGGTTGGCCTTGCCCACGGCGGTCCGCCCGGTATGTTTGCGGTCGGCTTGATTGAGAGTGATCATGACGCCGCCGCCTTCGGTGCCGGCAATGAAGTTGTTGGCCACAATGAGTTTTTCATTGCAGTCGGACTTCACCCCCGGCGCATTTTCGGGATTGCTGTTTCTGGCGGGATTGCGGATATCCCAGAAGATGTTGTGATCGATCAGATTCCGGCCGAAATTCATCTCGGAAAAGACGGCGCCCAGGAGGGCTTCGACATCGGCAACAACGTTGTTGGTGACGCGGCAATCATCATTCGAACAGTCCAGCCAGATGCCGCCGGCATGACGGAGGTGTCGAAAGACATTGCGCCGGATCAGGCAGCGTCGGGCGCGATGGAACTTCAAGCCGCCGCACTCCCACATCCGTTCGAGATTGTGGAAGCCGATGTCCTCCACCAGATTGTCTTCAATCAGCGAATCATGGACCCCGTGACACCCGGCGATGCCGCAGATACCGCAGTTTCGAATGCGATTGCGGCGGACAATGTGGCAGCCGCAGGGATCATGGGTCGCGGCACTCCAATGCTGAGCGCCGAGGTCCATGCCGCAGGCGTTGGCCCATTCAATCTGATTGTCTTCGATGATCCAGTGATGGCCGCGACCGGTACTCACTGCGGCGCGCTGCGGCACGGGCAAGCCGTCGGCCGCGTGTTCGAAGCGGATGCCGGCGACGCGGATATAGCCGAGTCCTTCGGCGGCGGGGGCGAAGACCTGTTCGTGAACGGAACCCTGGAGCACGAGGTCGGCGGGCCCGAGATCCTCCGGCAGGCGAAAGTGAATGCGGCAGCCGGGTTCTTCGACCCAGAAGCAGCCGGCGCCGGCGGCCAGATCGGCAAAGCGGTAGACCTGTTTCAACGGCTGGTCTTCATGGAAGATCATGCCGCGGCGCAGCATGGCGCGCCGCAGGAAGTCCTTGTCGTCCAGGGCCGCGTAGGTGTCGAAATACTCGTAGGCGTTGCGGACCAGAAACGGGTTATAGCCGACGAACCAGGCGGCCGGCAGATCGGCCATCCAGATCGAAACATCCGCCGGCAGTCGGCCGGCGTTCCAGCCGCTGCTCGGCTGCATGTCCGGCTGCCATTCCCGCGCCCCGGAAACCACCACGGCGGCGCCCGGCGCAGCTTCGTAGGCGATCATCCGGTCGGGGCCGCTGCCGCCGCGCGCCGGCCGGACACACTCGCGATACACGCCGTCATGGATCAGGACCTTTTCGCCGGGCCCCAGGAGCTCGGCGGCGCGGTTGATGGTCCGGAACGGCTGGTCCCCGGTTCCCGGGTTGTCGTCATCGGCGGCGGGATGATTCTGGGCGACATGATAAGTCCTGGCATAGTCGGTGGCGTCATCCCAGAAGGCGAAGCGTTCACCGTTCGGCAGGAGGTCTGGCGGAATCGAGGTCGACATATTGGTTTCTCCTTGGTCGCATCAGCACGTATACCGTCCAGCAGCGGCAATACAAGCCTGCGCGCCGCCGGCAGGCAAGCCCTCGATTACTGCCCTTCTTTGCCTCGAGTCCCGACGCACACCTCCCCCATTTTCCCGCCGCTTTGGCCGGCGCGCCGGCCAAAGCGGCGGGAAAACGGGAACTG
>CAYLNH010000389.1:0-4788 GCA_964384625.1 uncultured Lentisphaerales bacterium | reverse complement strand
CGGGACTCGAGGCAAAGAAGGGCAGTAATCGAGGGCTTACACGCCGTATGCCGGCCTTCGTACAGGTAATGGGTCAATGACGGCGACTCACCGTCTTCCGGCCCCGGCGGATGCGTCCCGCTGGAGCATTGTTCAGCCTGCGAACCCGTCGTTCGCGCCGAATCTCCCCGTCTTCCAGTGCCCCGTAATTCGTCCGGTCTGCCGGAAGACGGGGATGCGTGTTGCACAATCAAGCAGGCGGCCCATCGACCATCGCTCCGGCCCACGGCCCATCGGGATCGGTCACCCGCAGCCGTTCTCCCATCCGGCCGGCCCGGGCTATCCCAGAACAGCTCTGGTCAACCGGCAAGCAAGGTCCCCCAGCACCGGACTGCGCCGATTAAGCCCCGGCAGGACCCGATGCAGGCCGAACCTGTTCTGCCGGCCGCTTGACCGCGCTGTCCAGGTCGTGTGCTTCTCACAGAAATACGGACAAGACCGGGATGTGCAAACGCGCGGGCCGTCCAGCAGCTGCAGTTTCTCGTCGAGGATGTTTCCGATTGGCTTGCGTCGACCGCAACGGTAAACCGCGCCGTCGGGACGTATCCGGACCAGCCGCCAACCGGGGCAACACCATCGGCCGCGATAATCAGGGCGGCCATCGACCTGTATCGCATCCCGGCGCAAATCAACCGTGGGCGCTTCGTCCAGCGGCGTGATCAACTTGGTGAAATCATCGGTCGCAGCGGTGATCAACGCGTGCAGGCGATCCCGTTCTGCGGAACTGTAGGAAGCCGGAAAGATGCGGTCACGATAGGGACCGCGCAATACTTTCGGATACAATCGGATACCCGCATCCGCCAGGTCTGCCCGCCACCGGTCAAAGGCCGGAATGATCTCCGGCGTCATCAGTTGACTGGCAAAGATCAGGAACCCCCGGGATCGGACGTAGCGGAAACGCTCAACGAACTGATCGATGGCCGCCGGGCCCGGCCGGGACGACGCATGCAGAGCCGCGTTGATGAAATGCACGCGGCTCGGGTCGATGCGCTCGGCAAACTCCTCAAGCGACGGGCACGACAGGTTCGTGTTCAGCGAAAGATAATGCGCCGCCGTCAGGCCCGCACACAATTCCACCAGTTCAGGATGCAGCCCCGGTTCGCCGCCGGTGAGGTGCAGCAGCCAGGTTCTCCCGGTGGCGCCGAAGCCGCGAACCCACTCGGCCGCAGTTCCCCGGCGATCCGGCGGCCGGCGCCCCCGGCCCTCGGGGGCATTGCAATATTCACAGCTGAAGTTGCAGCGGCTGAGCAACTGCCAGTCAGCTTCAATATCGTACTCGAGCCGGACTGCCGGCTGCAGCGCCTCTACGTTGACCTCCGCGTTTGCCGAACAGTCCATTCTTCCTCCTGCCGATTCAATCCCGGACCGCGGCCCCAGGGGCGCAACCCGAAGAGATGCCTTACTCTCCGGCCTCCAGCCTGTTCTGCAAGTCCTGCGGCCACCGCAAAATCCGCTTGACACACGCCTTTATTCATGTATATTGAGCCATATTCAACAATAATGAAGGAATGCCCGTGGTTAAGTCCGTCAGGAAAGCGCTGGATCTGCTCGATATGATCGTGCTCGCGAGCCTTGATCGCGAGGGTATGGGGCTGTCTGAGATCGCCGAAGAATTGGGCGAGCAGGCGACCACCGTACGCAACATCCTGAAAACCATGGAGGCCTGCGGCTATGTCAGCCGCAACGGCCGATTGTATATCCCCGGCCCGAAATGCGGCGATCTCACGTTCGGCGCCGTTGCCTGCCGGCGGCTGGCGGAAATCGCTGCACCCCTGTTGCGCGTCCTGGCCGCGGAAACCGGGGAGTCCCTGGTCTTCACCGTTCTCATCCACGGCGAACGCAAGGTCCTCCTGCGGGTCGTCGGCGGCGAGACCATCAACGTCAACCCGGAGCACATGTCGGAAGCGGACGGCTATGCCCTGGTGACCACGCGGGTTCTGCTGGCGACGGCCCCGGCGGCGAAAGCCGACGCGGCCATCGCCAGGCTCGGCCTGCCGGGCCGGAGCTGGAACGGCATCAGGAGCCGGAAGCAACTGGACGCGGCCCTGGCCGGACTTCGCCGTGCCGGTCATGCCGAAGCCGTCACAGACAGCGGAATTGTCGCGCTCGCCGTTCCCGTTGATCTTGACAGCGAAACGGGCACTGCCGCGCTCGGCATGTACATGCCGGAATTCCGCACGAACGCCAGGCGCAAGAAGGACCTCCTGAGGCAACTGAAGTCCGCCGCTCAACAGATCAAGGATCTCCTTTCCTGATGCAAAGCATCCAACCCTGAACCCTCCTAAATCAACTCGGACCGAGCTGTTTCAAACAGGGCCGTTTCTCATGAATGCAATCACGAAAACCAAGACCTCCTCCACCGACAACGTCGACTCTGAACTGACGATGAACGTCAAGAGCTTCGCCACGAAGGAGCTCTTCGCGGACCTGGTTGGCGTTGCGAATATCGAGCGCTACGAACACGCGCCAATCCGCATGAGCCCGCAGGGCATCATGCCGACCGCGAAGTCCGTGGTCATGATGGCGGTGCACCATCCGGATGCCTGCATCGAGTTGGGCGGCCTGAAGCACCCGCAGGAGATCGGCCCCTACGCGATTCAGTACCACATGAACAACCGGCTGGACGAGATGTCCTACCGCATGGCGCTCCACCTGGAACGACAGGGCTTCCGGGCAGTGCCGATTGTGTCGTCGAACATCTGGCGGTACAAGGGATACAAGGAGCTCACCGAACAGTTTGCGCCGGACGTGTCCCACATGCACAGCGCGGTCGCCGCCGGCCTGGCGGAGTTCGGCTACAACGGCCTGGCGATATCCCCCGAGTACGGCGCCCGTCAGCGTTGGGTCACGGTGATCACCGATGCCGTGTTGACGCGCAGCCCGCTGCTGGAGCCGGGATCCGTCTGCGACAACTGCATGCTCTGCGCCAGGCACTGCATGTCCGGCGCGTTGACCAAGGAGCTTGACGGCTGGAACGTCATCAAGATCGAGGACAAAGAGTACAAGTATGTCAAGAAGAACCTCTGGCGCTGCTCCTGGGGCGAACACTTCGACCTCGACCTCGACCTCGAGATCCCGGATGTCGTGAACGAGGAGGTCATCTATGACGCCCTGAAGGAGCATGGTATCCGCGGCGGCGAGATGGGCAGTTGTCTGCGCTACTGTCTGCCCAAAGCTCGGCGCTACTTCGACAAGAGCTACACCAACGCACCGCGACGCAAGCGCGACACAAAGCCGATCGACGCTGATCTGCATCGCGGCGTCTTCGAGACAGCCCGCGGCATTGCCGCTGACCACGGTGCCGAATTCGTCGTTGTTCCAAGTCAGGACTGGCTCGATGAACAGAACATCGATCTCAAGGACTTCCTGCCGGATGCGCAGAGCGCGATGACGATCGGGCTGTTCCATGACGCGCGGCCGAACAGCAACCAGCTGTCAGTGCAGCAGACGGGCGCCACACTGAACCAGGTCTGGGAGTTCATTGTTCATCAGTCGGCCTATGACATTGCGCGACTGCTCGAACGCCAGGGCCATAGTGCAGTGGTCACCACCAAGTTCCCGAATGCCAAGATCAATGCGGCTCTCGGTGAGAATGTCCGCACGCACACCGTGATCACCAGCGCCAGACTGCCGGCCACCGGCCTGTCCGTACCAAAGCCGCAGGCAACCGCACTGATATCGCGCGCCAGACTGAAGGACCTCTTGCAGCGGAAGTATGACGTCGACGCCATGGGGGTCGCGTCGGCGGCGCTGCTCGGCGACACGGTCGAATCGCTCAAGCCGGTGTTCGACGGCGAGGACGTCTTCATGATCAAGGAGAAAGGCGTCCGCTTCCTGAAGTACGAAGCCGAAGTCAACACGGTCCAGCGCCGGGTGTTGCGGCCCGAGGACCATATCCCCGGCGCGAAGTCAGTCATCGTACTCGGGCTTCGGATTCCCGCGGAGACTGTCGCTTGCACGGCGCGGCCACCGGCGGAAGCGGTCGGTCCCTACGCCTTCGCCCAATATCAGAATGCGCGCCAACTCGGCAAAGCCGCCTGGCACACTGCCCGAATCCTGCGGCAAGCCGGCTACAAAGCAGCGCTGACGTTTGATCTGACGAATACGACCACCGTGCTTGGCACGCCGCGCGGCACGCAGCCGGACGGCTTCAGCAATCGCTTTGCCGCCGTCGCCGCCGGTCTCGGACGGCTCGGTAAGGGTGGATTCCTGATCAACCCGGAGTTCGGCGCCAACCTGCGCTTCGTCGCCGTCGTCACGGATGCGAAATTCGAATGCGACAAGCCGTTATCCGACGACGCCAAGCCGGTGCTGTGCGACGGCTGCAGCAAATGCGTCGACAGCTGTTTGACTTGCGCATTCAAACAGGAGGCGTCGGTGAAGGTGAACGGCAGCGTTGAGACATTCCAGCGCATCGACGGCGGCCGTTGCGACTGGGCCAAGCGATTTCCGCTGACGGCCGAAGAAGGCAACGAGTTCATCGGCTGGCACTACACCGTAGAGCCGCCGGAAGAGATCACGACCGACGCGTTGGCCGAAGCGCTGAAGGGCGTCAACCCCCTGGCGAAGGCCCGGCCCTGTCACTTTGAACGCTGCATCCTGGCCTGCCCGTACGCCAGAGAGTCGTAGAACCGGAATCTCCTCGCCGGACATAGCCTTGGCGACGACGATTCGACCGCGCAATCGTGGCCGCGGTCGTCTCGACCGCGCATCTTGTCTCGTGAGCATCCCTGCTCACGCCGCGGCGCG
>CAYLNH010000388.1:0-4864 GCA_964384625.1 uncultured Lentisphaerales bacterium | reverse complement strand
ATTAAGCTCAAATCAGCGGAATTCAGGGCAAAAACGATGGAAGATCCGTTGAAGCATCGACCCGGACGATGCTGGCCGGCAGGGGATAGTGGGATCGCGGTCTGGCCGAGCAGCGCAACGTTCAATATCGCGGCGAACTGGCAAAGACCGGGCCTGCATCTATGGTGGCGTATTGAACCTGTCGAAAAGGAGACTTCTGATGAAACTCACAGCCAATACCCGGATTCTGGAACTTATCGAACGCTATGACTTTCTGGTTGATTGCCTGGCCGCCTACAACAGCCGCTATGAACTGCTGAAAAACCGTGTGGCGCGGTCCACACTGGCGCGGTTCGCCACCCTCTCGCGCGTTGCCGCCATGGGCCAGGTCCCCCTGCGGGAACTGCAGCAGACCATCGCCGGCGAGATCATGCGGCGCACCGGCGAGGCCGTGGTCATCGAAGGCGTCGAGGACGACGAACCCGAGTCCGACGATGCCGACAAGGTCGAACGTCTCAAGCAGATCCTGATCGACCTGCATGCCGGCCGCGACGCCGACGAGCTCAAACAGGAATTCGCCCAACTCCTGACGGAGATCGACCCCAACCAGATCGTCGAGCTCGAACAGGCGATCATCCGTGACGGCGTGCCGGCCGGCGAAATCCAGGAGCTGTGCGACCTGCATACCGCAGTCTTCAAGGGCGCCCTCGACGACCAGGACCTGCCGGATGTCCCGCCGGGCCATCCCGTCGACCACTATCTGCAGGAGAACCGCGTGCTCGAGTCGATCGTCGAAGAGCTGCAGACCCAGCTCCAGGACCGCGCCTGCGGCGAACTGCCCGAGACCGTCAAGCGCCTGCAAAAGCTTGAGATCCACTACCAGCGCAAGGAGAACCAGCTGTTTCCCCTGCTCGAGAAACACGGCGTCACCGGCCCCACCCAGGTGATGTGGGGCGTCGACGACGACATCCGCCGGGCGGTCCGCGAGTTCGCCGCGGCGGCGGCGGAATGCGACCTCGACAAGCTCAATGAACTCGGGCCGGCGCTCTTTCGGGACATCCTGGAGATGGTCTATAAGGAAGAGAAGATCCTCTTCCCCATGGCCTTTGAAACGCTGTCCGACCAGGAGTGGCTGCAGATTGCCGCCGGCGACCGCGAGATCGGCTTTGCCTGGATCACCCCGCGGGAGGGCTGGACGGACACCGCCGCCGCCACCGAGGCCGCCGCCACCCCGGCCAACGAACTCAACCTGGGTACCGGCAAGCTCAAGCTCGAGCAGATCGACCTCATGCTCCGCCATCTGCCGGTGGATCTCTCGTTCGTCGACGAAAACGACGTGGTCTGCTACTACAGCGACGTACCCGACCGCATCTTCCCGCGCAGCCCCAGCGTCATCGGCCGCCAGGTCCAGAACTGCCACCCGCCGAAGAGCATCGACGTGGTCGAGAAGATCCTCCGCGCCTTCCGCGCCGGCGAGAAGGACGAGGCCGAATTCTGGATCGAAATGGCAGGGCGCTTCCTGCATATCCGCTACTTCGCCATGCGCGCCGCCGCCGGCGCCTACCGCGGCTGTCTCGAGGTCTCCCAGGACGTCACCGACATCCGTCAACTCACGGGCCAACGCCGGCTGTTGGACTGGGATTAGCTTGGGATGGCGCTGCATCAGGGGTATTTGGGACCGGCAACGTCTTTTCCGTGCATAGGTCCCGGCTTCGGAGACCGTTGATTTAACGCGCATCTGGTTGGGTCTTTGCGCCCCTGCAGGGGCTGCCACACTGTTGAGGCATCGCCGTCGGCGCTGAAGGAGGGGCCAATCGCCCCAAACACGTCTTAACTCAGCGCCATTCGCGGGTATCCCCCGGCTCAACCCGACCTCCCGCACCGCGACCCAAAAAAAAAACCCGACTGACCTAATTGGTCAGCCGGGCGCCTTCGGGGGGATGTTGTGAACAATGCTACTATTTCCGTTCATCCAGTCCGTGTCAAGTGGTTTTTTGGGAAATTCCCGTGGGAAATCCGGCGGGTTGCCGCGGTCGGCGGAATTGCTCCGGCGGCATTGCATACCGGCAGGATCATTCCGGCAAGACCAGCAAGGGGCGGAGCCGACCGGAGATCAAGCGGCGGGCAGCCGCCGCACTCCGGACCGCGAAGGGCAGTAAACGAGGGCTTACCTTGCCGGCGCCATCGGTCTTGACCATTGGCGTCGGTCCCGTCATAGTTATACAACGACAGGAAAACACTCGATGACTGACGGCAAGAAACAGGAAGCCCGGCCCGGATCGCTGCTGGTGGCGGCGGCGAATATGGTCGACCCGAACTTCGGGCGGACCGTCGTGCTGCTGTGCGAACACCGGAAGGAGGGATCCTTCGGCCTGGTGTTGAATCAGCCGATCGAATTGAAGATCTCCGAGTTGGTCGAAACCTGCGGCTGGGACTGCGATGTCTTCCGCGGCGGCCCGGTCGATCTGAACTCGCTGCACATTCTGCATTGCCGTGACGATATCGAGATCGGCAGCCACCAGGTCATCCCCGGCGTCTACTGGGGCGGCGACTTCCGCAAACTCAACGGCCTGCTCGCCGAAGGCGTGATGGAGCCGCATGAATGCCGCTTCTTCCTCGGCTACAGCGGCTGGGGCGAACAACAGTTGGATGATGAACTGGCGCATGATGCCTGGTACGTGGCCGATGCATCGGTCGATCTCGTCTTCCGCAAAGACAACGTCAATCACTGGCGCGAAACCCTGGAACGGATGGGGCCGAACTACGAGATCCTCTCGAAGTTCCCCGACGACCCGAGGCTGAACTGATATGCGAATTCTTCTGGGCGGGGCGTCCGGGTTGATCGGATCGGCGCTCAAGGACCGCCTTGCCGGCGACGGCCACACGATCAACACACTCGTCCGCCGCGAGACCGACGGCCCGGACGAGATCGCCTGGGACCCGGCAACCGGCACGCTCGACGCGTCTGCCGTCGACGGCTTCGATGCCGCCGTCCTGTTGTCCGGCTACAACATCGCGAAGAAACGCTGGAGCGCCGACGTCAAGCAGTTGATTCGCGACAGCCGGGTGCAGAGCGCCTCGCTGCTGGCCGAGACGTTGGCGCACGCCGAGCAGAAACCGCAGGTTTTCGCCTGTGCCTCGGCGATCGGCTTTTACGGCGACCGCGGCGATGAGGTCTGCACCGAAGACAGTGCGATCGGCCCGGATGAGGAGTTCCTGCCCGGCGTCTGCGCGGCATGGGAAGCGGCGACTGCACCCGCCGCCGCCGCCGGCATTCGTACGGTGAATTTACGGATCGGCCCGGTGCTCAGCCCCAACGGCGGCGCGCTCAAGGAGATGCTGCGGCCGTTTCGGCTGGGGCTGGGCGGCCCCGTCGGCAACGGCAAACAGTGGTTCAGTTGGATCACACTGGCCGATGTCGCCGGCGCCATCCGCCATGTTCTGACGGGCGCCGACCTGCAGGGCCCGGTGAATCTGACCGCGCCCAATCCGGTGCGCAACGCCGAACTGGCCAAGGCCCTCGGCGCCGCCGTCCATCGACCGGCGGTTGTGCCGACGCCGGCATTTATCGTCAAGCTCCTCTTCGGGCAGATGGGCGAAGAACTGTTGCTGGCCAGCACCAGGGTGAGCTGTCAGACGCTGCAGGATTCCGGCTATAAATTCCAGCATCCGGAACTTCGTGCGGCCCTGCAGGACCTCCTGAAGTAATCCCGCACGCGGGATTCCTTCTACGGCGGCGGCAGACCGCCGCGGAACGGACGAACGCACGTGATGTGCAGCGGATGGCCAGCCATCCGCCGACCCGTCGTCGCATAAACTCCTTCGCCAAAGGCGTCGGCGCTCAAGCGGCTATGGCGGGCACGCGGGATTCCTTCTACGGCGGCGGCAGACCGCCGCGGAACGGACGAAGGCACGTGATGTGCAACGGATGGCCAGCCATCCGCGGACCCGTCGTCGCACAAACTCCTTCGCCAAAGGCGTCGGCGCTCAAGCGGCTATGCCGCCTCCCGGGGTTTCCTGCTCTCTGCAAATCCAGTCGAAATCCTGACCCAACGGTTGAGTTTCCGATGAAATGAACGCAAGTATTCTTCATCGGAACTGCCTATGGAAACTACTGCGATGACAACCTGGATTCAGGAATGCATTCGGCTGCCGGCCTATCCGCGCGGCTTCCATCTGGTCACGCGCGAGATCGAACGTCGCATTGAGCGGCTCGACGAAATCAAAATCGGCGTAGCCAATCTTTTCATTCTTCATACGTCCGCCAGTCTGACGTTGAATGAGAACGCGGACCCGACGGTACGCGGCGACTTCGAGCGGCATTTCAACGTGATGATCCCGGAGGGCGCAACGTATTATCGTCACACCTATGAAGGCGCCGACGATATGCCGGCCCATCTCAAGGCCTCTGTCCTCGGTGCGTCACTGACCATTCCGGTGCGCGACGGCCGTTTCCTGCTGGGTACGTGGCAGGGGGTCTATCTGTGTGAACACCGCGACCACGCCTCCGGCCGACAGCTGGCGATTACGGTGCACGGCGCCGCCGAAACAGCAGAGTAATGCGGCCCTTCGGCATGCTCGTCGCCGCGCCGGCGATCGCCGGGTCCTCCTGCAGTTCTTCGACGACTGCCGGGAATCAGGCTGGCGAACCCCGAACATTGCTCCAGCCTGTTTAATTCACACACTTCGTAACGAGAGGCGTCAGTGTGCTTGAGATCATGGATTTACAGCTGTAAACCGGGTGACGGTGTATTGTCATACTTCAAAGCCGGTGTCGGCTGGAAGTTCTTGAGATTGAGTGCAATGACGGCTCGCAGCAGAAGGTTTATGACTATTGTGCCAAAATTCAGTTGGATTCGACGCCCGCCGTTGAGCTTTTGAACAG
>CAYLNH010000387.1:0-4868 GCA_964384625.1 uncultured Lentisphaerales bacterium | reverse complement strand
AATGGAACTACAAAATCGCCGCTAATTGTTCATGTTAATTTCGGACGAGCTCTAATGAACTTCTTCACCAGGCGGATAAACCGCCTGGGGTCGTAGGATCGAGCCAATTGTTGGCAGGAAACGCCTACGGAAGTGACATGCGCCCCCTCGTCCCCGGTTTACTTGACAAAACCCGGTTTTGAGCCTAGATTTTTCATCTACGTGTCGTTAACCGAAGGGAGAAGACTGTACCCATGGCCCAACGGTCCTTCAAACATGCCGGCAAACCCAAGACCCGCCCCCGGACGCAGACCAACGTAAAGCTGCCGAATACCAAGACGCCCCGACGGAAGACGGAGCCTGTGCCGCCCAAGTCCAAGACCCAGAGCGCCAGGATTCCGGTTTCCCCCAAGAAGAAGACGCAACCCGCCCGGCCGCGGACGCAGAACAACATCAAGCTGCCGACCGGCAAGACCAGCCGTCCGAAAACACAGCCGGTACAGCGCGGCAAGTCGAAGACCAAGGCGATCGGCAAAAAGACCGAACGCGACCTGCGCCGGATGGCCCCGGCCAAGGCGCCGATGAACGAGAGGAAGAAACTGATGCTGATTTTCGGCGGCAGTTTCCTCGGTCTGCTGCTGATCATCTCCATCATCATGGGGGTAACGGTCTCCCGCAAGCCGAAATCCGTCGGTCCCCGGGCCGCGACCCCGCGGACCGAGTATCGCCGGTCCGGCCGGCGCCGCGGTTATGTGCATTTCGAGCCGGAGGAAGCCAAACCCCTGCCCGAACTCGGTGGGTTGACCATGAAGGAATACATGGAGAAACACGGGCTGGACAAGAACGAGATGCTGCAGGAACGGCAGAAGCGCCGGAAAGAGTTCAACAAGAAGCGCATCGCCGAGAACGCCGGGAAGAATCGGTAGACGTCCGGTTCGAAGTGACGGCGGCGACACGCAACCTGCGGAGGCTGGGAACTCCTTATGTTCGGCCGCGACGGCGTGTTCTTGAGGTCCGCCTTGATTTGCCTGGCGCAAAAAACCTCTTGCCCACCTGCCGCCTTGTGCGGCAGGACGGCGTGGTTGGGTGCTGCTGGACCGCGCTTTCCCGTTTCCTCGTTCGCTTTCGAATCTGTTTGGCTGGCCGAACAGAATCGAAAGCAACCGAGGAGAATGGAGGCGACAAAAACCAGTAGCTGTCGACCAGATTCACCCGGCAGACAAGCTGGCGGGGCCCTTTCTCGAGATTGAACAGACAAATCGTGGAGACTGTGAGGCCGGATATCGCCTCCAACCCTTTCAGCGGCACGAGTAGCTTGAACAACGCGCAAGCCTTCTGCGGCGAGCGGTCATTGTACGGCATCTCATCCCGTGACCACGTTGTCACCAGGTGGAACGGCGTGCCGCCGTGTTGCGGCAACGTCGCTCATCGCGAGACTCAGGCGGCGCCCAATGACGACTTTCCCGCGACACCGGACAGGCAGCAGTAGCGAAGTTTATGAGTTGATCTAGATGGTCTCGGCGGAAGTCTTTCCGCCACGGATTGCCCGGGGTTCGCGACTCGCGGCAGGCGGTGGAAGGGTTGTGTGCTGCAGCACATGACCATTTCGCCAACGCCCTCCGAGCCCGAAAACGGGCAACTCGAAGAGCGGGGCCAAGCGCCGGTCCGGCAAGGCGCCGTCCCTGACTGGAAAACTTAGGCTGAGCCCATCTAGACGAACTGACTGAGGTACTTCAGGCCGGCGCGAAAGCCGTCTTCGGCGTTGAAGGCGCGGTCTTCGTGTTCGATGGATAGTGTGCCGTCGTAGCCGTTTTCTTTGAGGGCCAGGATGTAGCGGCCCCAGTCGATCTCGCCGAAACCGGGGATGCAGTAGCGCCACCAGCCGCGGCCCAGCACCCCGACGGCCGCCAGTCTGTCCGCGTAGATTGCCGTGTCTTTGGCGTGCGTGTGGAAGATGCGGTCGCTGAATTCCTCGACTGCGGCGAGGATGTCGCAGCCCTGCCAGTGCAGGTGGGACGGGTCGAAGTTGAAGCCGATGTTCTCCTGCGGCAACGCCTCGACCAGCGCCCGGAAGGTGTCGACGCCCTGCAGGTTCGTGGCGAACCAATTTTCAAACGCGATCTTGATGCCGGCCCTGGCTGCCTTCTCCGACAGCGGCCCGAAAACACCCGGCAGCGTTTCTTTGATCGTCGCCAGCTTGTCTTTGCCGTCGTCCGGGAAACCGGCCAGCGTGCAGACCACATCGACGCCGATGGCTTCAGCAGCCTGGATAACATCTTCCATCTCGCCGGTGTATTGCTCAATGGTGTTGTTGCGGTTGATGCCGGTGTAGTGTGCAATCGAAGAGATCCGCATGCCGGTATCGGCCAGGACCTGCTTGACCGCCTTGCCGTCATCGGCCAGGACCTCCTTGGCCGGCAGGTGCATCGTATGGACTTCGATGCCGCCGAAGCCTTCGGCCGCCGCCCACTCGGCGATTTCACGAAAGTTCTTCTGATCTCGAAACGGGACGGTCAATAAACCTACGTACATGGTGTTGCCTCGGAATGGAATGATGGAGTGGAGGGTTATTGGTCATTAGTCATCCGTCGTCGCTCTTCGAGCTATGCCGGACATGTTGGTCATTGGTCATCCGTCGTCGCTCTTCGAGCTATGCCGGACACGTTGGTCATTGGTGCCCTTGAACTAGACGCGCAGCGTCGATTGAGCTCTTGAACTCTTGAACTAGACGCGGAGCGTCGGCTGTCAGGCCGGCTTGATTTCGACGAACTTGCCGCCCTGTTCGGCGGAACGCCAGCAGGCTTCGGTGAACTGAATTGTCGGCAGGAAGTTTTCCGGCGCCGATTCGTTCTCCGTGACTTCACCGCGGAGAAGTTGGATAAAATGCGTATCCGGGTCTGTGGAGCCGCAGCTCTGCATCTCCTCGCTGATGTCTTCGAGAGCGCCTTTGACCTCTCTGCTCGCCATTACTTTCATGTCGCCGACGCCGCGGCGGATATAGAGTGAACAGCCTTTGTCGCCGCTGATGGTGATGTCTTCCACCATGCCCTGGTGCGGTGCGGACCCGAGGACGGTCAGCGAACCCAGCGTGCCTGCGGCCGTCCGGAAGATGATCTGTGAATCGATGTCGACTTCCGTGCCGCGGTTGTCGTTGATACAGGAGACGGCGGTCACCGGCTCGGGCAGGGCCCACATCAGGACGTCGACGATATGCGAACCGGAGTCATTGATCTGGCCGCCGCCGGAGAGCGACAGTTTCTGGCGCCATTTGCCGGCGGTGCCGACGAGCCAGGCCTGGCTCTGGAAGGCCGAGAGAACGTTGATCCTGCCGAACTCCGGCGAGGTGATGAACTGCTTCATGTAGCGGAACTGCGACTGAAAGCGTCGCTGATACGAGACCACCAGGTGCCTGCCGGCTGCTTTCGTCTTCTCGATGACCTTCAGGCAGTCCTCGGTGCTGCACACCATCGGTTTTTCGGCGAGCACGTGCAGGCCGGCATCGAGGGAGTCCATGATCTGGTCGAAGTGACAGGTGTGCGGCGACGCAATCAGGACGGCGTCGAGCTCTTCCTGGGCCAGGAGGTCCCTGTACTCGGTGTAGACCGTTGGTGCATCGCCGTCGGGGAAGATGTCGGTATTGAAACTCTCGACCGACGCCTGGCTGGGTTCGGCCAGGGCGGTGATCTTGACGCCGTCAATGGCGAGCAGGCGTTTGGCGTGGCCGTGGGTAATGCCGCCGGCGCCGATGATTCCGATGCGAATGGTGTCCATTGCGATTCTCCTTCACTGAGTGAACCCGACAATCGAGTCCTTGAAGAAGAAAACGTAAACAGCAGGAACGATCAGAGTAGAGGAAAAACCTGCGGAAGGCTGGTCATTTTCTGCGGTTCTCGCGGAACTCCGACGGGTTTTCACCGACGGATCTGGCGAAGACCTTGGCGAAATAGCCGGGGTCGTCGTAGCCGAGATTGGCGGCGATCGCTTTAACGCTCAGGTCCGACGTCTCAAGGAGCTCCTGGGCCTTGAGCATCTTGGCCCGAGTGACATACTGCTTGGGTGAGACGCCGACCATTTCCTTGAAGGTATGGCTGAAATGCGACTCGCTCATGTACGCCTGGTCGGCCAGATCCTTGAGCCGCAGGTCCGTGTCAAGACTATGGTGGATCAGCTCAACCGCCTTCCGGATGCGCAGCAGGGTATCTGAGTGCCGTTCGCCGGTTTCGTCGGAGTCACAGTTCAGGGCGCGCTGCAGGAGCACCACGAAGTGGGTCAGGTGGACGCGCATCATGACGTCGCTCCATGGGTCGCTCATCTGCTGTTCGACGATCATCTGGTCGAACAGGTTCTGGAACAGCTCCGGCCAGGGCAGATGGATCACGGGACCCACTTCGGATTTGTCGGGGAAACCGCCGGCCATCCGTGTCTTCTCCGGCGCGAACCGCAGGCAAACAATGGAGAACCGCCCGGGCTGCACAAATTCGTGGTGGTCTTCGTAGGGGTAGTAGATCAACAGGTCGCCCGGGCCGGCCCGCACTTCCTGGTCGCGAATCAGAACGTGAGTGTGCCCCTCCGAGACGCAGAGGATCTCGAAGAATTCGTGATGATGCCGGGTATGCGGGTTGACCTCGTCCAGTTCGCGGCAGCTTGCCCTGACCTGGACCCCCGGCGTATTGGGCAGTCTATCCAAAGCCATGCCCCTAATCTGCCGTCCGATTCACGCACTGCAAGGCTGCAGCGGCAGGTGGGGCGCATGTCACTTCCGCAGGCGTTTCCTGCCAACGATTGGCTCGACCATACGACCCCAGGCGGTTTATCCGCCTGGTGAAGAAGTTCATTAGGCGTCGTCCGCAAATAACTTGAACATCTGTGTTATTGCCTCCATATTCTTT
>CAYLNH010000386.1:0-4983 GCA_964384625.1 uncultured Lentisphaerales bacterium | reverse complement strand
ATGTGTGCCGGGAGGACCGGGTGTCCGGCGACACTGTGGGGCGGGTGCAAGTTGGCACACCTTTCAATGTGTGCCGGCGGGCCGGGTGTCCGGCGACACTGTGGGCGGGTGCAAGTTGGCACACCTTTCAATGTGTGCCGGGCGGGCCGGGTGTCGGGCAGTGAGGGGCGCAGGGAAAAGAGCCGAAGGAGGCGTGTCTGCAACTCCGCATACGGTCCACCAACCGTTGCCCCGGGAACGTATGTGCTTTATGCCTCCCGCCTCAACGCCGGGCCCGCTGCCGGCGGACTGCGCATGTAGGCTCTCTGTCACGCCCGCCGCCGTTGCCTTGTATAATCCAGCCTCAGTTGTATTTTCGGGTCTTCACGACGAACGCAAATGCCCAGGAGCACCATATGAAGACGACCGCGTTGCGGATCCACGGCAAGATGGACCTCCGCCTCGACACCTTTGACCTTCCCGATATGGCTGACGATCAGATCGTCGCCGAAGTCATCAGCGACTCCATCTGCATGTCCAGCTATAAGGCCGCCAAACAGGGCCCGGACCACAAGCGCGTACCCGACGACTGCGCCGCGAACCCGACCATTATCGGCCATGAGTTCTCCGGCCGCATCGTTGAGGTCGGCGCCAAGTGGGCCGACCAATTCCAGCCCGGCGAGAAGTTCGGCATCCAGCCGGCGCTCATGTACAAAGGCTCACTCGATGCTCCCGGGTATTCCTTCCACACTGTTGGCGGCGATGCCACCCACGTGCTGATCCCGAACGAAGTCATGGAGATGAACTGCCTGCTCAAGTACAACGGCGACGCCTTCTTCATGGCCTCGCTCAGTGAACCGATGAGCTGCATCATCGGCGCCTGCCACGCGCAATATCACATTCCGCCGGGCGACTACGAGCACAAGTTCGGCATCGTTGAGGGCGGCAAGTGCGCCCTGCTCGCCAGCGCCGGCCCGATGGGCATGGGCGCCATCGATTACCTGGTGCACGGCCCTCGCAAGCCCGGCCTGGTGGTGGTTACCGACATCGATCAGGCGCGCCTGGATCGAGCCGCAAGCATTTTGACGCCGGATGACGCCGAAGCCAACGGCGTTAAACTGGTCTATCTCAATACCAGGGACGGCGATGCCGTTCAGAATCTGCTGGACCTCACCGACGGCACCGGCTACGACGATGTCTTCGTATACGCCCCGGTCGCGCCGGTGGTCGAACAGGGCGATGCCATTCTCGGGCGCGACGGTTGTCTCAACTTCTTCGCCGGCCCGACGGACCAGAAGTTCGCCGCCAAGCTGAACTTCTACAACGTCCACTACCAGGGCACGCACCTGGTCGGCACCAGCGGCGGCCGCACGGTGGACATGCAGGAAGCCCTGGATATGATGTCTGCCGGCAAGATCAACCCGTCAATGATGATCACGCACGTCGGCGGCATGACCGCGGCAGCGGAAACAACGCTGCACCTGCCGGACATCCCCGGCGGCAAGAAACTGATCTACACCCACATCGACATGCCGTTGGTCGCGATCGACGATCTCGCCGAACTCGGCCAACAAAACGCCCTCTACGCCGAACTGGCCGAGCTCTGCGCCGCCAACAACGGCCTCTGGAACATCGAGGCCGAGAAGGTCCTTCTGGAGAAAGGCAAAGCGCTCGCCCTGCCGTAGAGCAAGGGGCAGGATGCAAGTTGCGAAGTAGGTCGGCGCGCCCTGACAGATTGCTAACGGCCGGGTAGAGCATTTCAAGTTCTTCCGAGGCCGGGACTCCGCACGCTGAAGGCGTGATAGTTTCAAGCCTGGGGTTGGCAAAGCCTACCGCAGGGATGAGTAGCGATACGGTTCAACGCTGAAGGCGTTGCAGTGGGCTTTGCTTGAATAGCGGCTGTCGTTTTTGAAGAAAGCTGTATCGCAGGAATTGCAGTCAGTTGCGTCGACGCAGCAGGCAATGATGCAGTCTTCGGGTTAATCTCTCGGCATCGTAGTCGGCAGTGTCCGAATTGACGGGTGTCGACAGACATCAACAGGTAACGGCTCTCCCAGTGGTTTGCGGTGTCAGCCCGGTCGGAGCCGACAAGATACCGGCGATCCAGCGGTTCCACCTGGCAAACTCATCCGGGCGCAGCATGGTTGTAGCTGCATCTTTCACTTTCAGCAAATGAGTTTTGTATGTCGAAGCGACCGAACATTCTGTTTCTGATGAGCGACCAGCACCGTGCTTCGGTGACTGGCTACGAAGGCGATCCTGTGGTCCGCACGCCAACGCTGGACTGGCTGGCGGAAACGGGTGTGGCGTTCCGTAATGCCTATGCGCCCTCCCCCATTTGTGTCCCGGGCCGGCAGGCCATGATGTCCGGCCAACTGCCTCGCACCTGCAGGTGCGAGTGCTACGGCCATGACCTGCCGCCGTTCTCCATGACCTTCGCCAAGCGTCTCGCGCAATACGCCTACCGCACCGTATGCGTCGGCAAACTGCATCACATGGGCGCCGACCAGATGCAGGGTTGGACCAACCGGCTCGCTCCCGACGCCGAAATCCACGACAGCGTCATCGACGGCCGCGTTGCCGAGGAGTTCGAGTCGTACAAACCGGCCCCGGGCATCGGCAAGTGGACCAACAACAAAGAGATCATGCGCGCCGGCATCGCCCACGGGCGCTACCAGGAGTTTGACGAAGCCGTTATTGACAGTACGCATCTTTTTGTTCGTCGGCATTTCCTCGACCCGGAGTACGATCGTCCCGGATGCCATCGGCCACTCCTGCTGAAGGTATCGCTGCTGCAGCCTCACTACCCGTACTTCGCCGACGCCGAGAAGTTCGAGTACTATCTGAAGCGCGTGCCGGTGTGGAACAACGAACCGCGCTTCGACCACCCGAGACTCTCACGCACTCAGTGCGGTCCCGA
The DNA here is from genome assembly GCA_964384625.1 of uncultured Lentisphaerales bacterium. Lineage (GTDB taxonomy): Bacteria > Verrucomicrobiota > Lentisphaeria > JABSQK01 > JABSQK01 > CAYLNH01. The sequence continues at coordinate 2,084 of CAYLNH010000386.1, read as the reverse complement.
TGTCGACGTTTCGGATCGTGATGCCCGCCGCGCGACGGCCGCCTACTACAGCATGGTCGAGACCGTCGACGAACATTTCACCGACGTCCTGGAACATCTCGAGCACGTCGGCGAAGATCTCGATGACTGGATCATTATCTACACATCGGACCACGGCGATATGCTTGGTGAGCACGGCATCTGGGAGAAGACGCAGATGTTCGAGGGCAGTGCGCGCATCCCCTTGATCATCCGTTGGCCCAAACGTTTCAAACCGGCGGTGGTCGATGAAAACGTCAGCCTCTGCGACCTGTTCGCCACCCTCTGCGAACTGACCGGCGTGCCCATGCCCGAAGCGGGTGATACGGTTCACGGCGCCGGTTTTGACAGTCGCTCGCTGGTGCCGTTGATGGACGGCGACGCGAGCGGCTGGCAAGAGCAGCATCACAATGAAGCCGTCAGCCAATGCCACGGGTGTGATGTGATGATCAAGCGCGACGCGTTGAAGTACATCTCCTTCGATCGCGAAGGCGCGAAGGAGGTCCTTTTCGATCTGGCCAGGGACCCGGCGGAGATGAGCAACGAGATTGACAATCCCGACTACACCAAGGCGATTGCCGCATTTCGCCAACGCCGTCGGGAATTGGGCTTCGGCCCGGACGCGGATCCTGATTACCGCAACGCCGGCTATCCCTAGAAACTCTCCAGAAACCCATCCAGTTCGGCGCGCGATATACCGCCGAGTTTGAAGTACTGCTTGCGCGACTTCAGTTGGCGCCAACATTCGCGGATGGTCTGCATGCCCGCAGCGCCGCCCAACCAGCGGAACTGGCCCTTGCCCAGATCGTCGATGCGCTGGTAGAGATCCGACCAGTCCTCATCGTAGTTGCCGGCGCCCGGCTGCCATTGAATCATGTCCAGGCGTTCCAACGAACACAACGCTTCAAGATGCTGGACCGCTCCCGGGCCGTCCAGATGATAGATCGAGTGGTCCAGGTTCTCCAGTTCTGCGCGCTGCGCGGGTAGTTGGAACTCATTGAACATCCCGCGTGAAATCATGCAGGAAAAGTCGCACTGCGGCACATCAAGCATGCCGGAGCAATACATCCCGAAACGGTTCAGCGTCCCGACCGCCGCGCTGTCGAGTTCCGCGGCTTGCGCCTGATAGACCTCGGCCACGGCCGTCTCCACTTGCTTCAGGGCGCGCTTCACTTTCTCCGGACACTCGATCAGGTCAAACAACAGTTGCCGGGGCCCGCGCACCGCGGACAACGCGTCAAGACCTCCTTCCAGGTGGGTGCCGACGACAACCAGTTTGCCGTCGCATTTTTCGCGGAACGCGCGGATGCACTCGACAGTGCGTTCCCACCAGTAGCCGTCGCGCTGAAATGTCAGTTGGACATCATCCCAATCCTCAACAAACGGTTCTAGCCAATGCGTGTCCGGGCTGTCCGGGTTGTGCACGATCTCCGCACCCAGCAACGCGGCGAAATGATCAGCCGCGAACGACACCTGATACGACGGGATGGTGTCCGCCAGGAAATCATGCGTCTCCGCCCAACGCAACACCTGGTCGATCACCGGCTCGAACTCACCGAAGGTCAGTTCATAGCTGCGCGGCCGCGGCTGCGGATCCACGCCTTCCCTGGGCAAGGTCGCGCCGATCATCGGCCGCGTATTCTCGCCGCGCCAAAACGCGTCCCAACGCGATTTTACTGCATCAAAGTCAGTTTGGAATTCGAGCTCCATGTTCTGCTCCTAAGCGTGAGATCCCCCGGTCTGGTTTTCCACGAGACCCGTCAGATCACTTTCCACCTGGAGCCGGCCATTCTCGGAGACGACTGCCGCAGAGAAATCAGAACAGCATTCGATGCTGCCGCTGGTTCTCAACAGAATCGCTTTGCCCGCCACACTGTTCTTCAGCGGATCTTCCAGCGTTTTTGCCCTGAACTCCTCTGATTTGAGCTCAAAAGAGTCCATGTTCGGCGGACATGTAGCCACTAAATAAGGTTCCAATTGCGCTTGCATCCTTCTTTGTTGAGCGCATATTAACCTATGGCCACAATATTCAGTTGGCATGTTGATTGGCAAGCCTTTATGGCCGT
>CAYLNH010000385.1:0-5048 GCA_964384625.1 uncultured Lentisphaerales bacterium | reverse complement strand
GGTGAGGGCTTGTAGCCACTGATGAACTTCTTCACCAAGCGGATAAACCGCCTGGGGTCGTACGATCGAGCCAATTGTCGACAGGAAACACCTACGCAAGTGACATGCGCCCGTTTCCGCCTGCGCAACTTGCAATTCACCTCGAAATTTCGTATATTTAAAGAGATCTGCTCATCTGAGCTGTTACCGATAGCGACAAAACGGGGCTTTGTATGTAGGAGAATGTAATGAAACGCAAATCACTGTTTACCCTGATTGAGTTGCTGGTGGTGGTGGCGATTATCGGGATCCTGGCGTCGATGCTGTTGCCGGTGCTGACGAAGGCGCGGGACAAAGCTCGGCAGAGCGTATGCCTATCGAATCAGAAACAGATAATGATCGCCTTGAACATGGATGCCGACGACAATGACATGCGCTGGGCATCAGCTCGAGCGCGTGCAAATGAGTCAGGCTTCCAGGCGCACTACGGCGGCACTTTTGCGCTGGAGAGCGTGCCGCCGCACAGCGGGTTCGATGGCACGGGTTGCGGCGCGGTCGGGTTTGAGTGGTTCGTGCTGCGTGGCGGGTATCTCCCCGACATGAGCGTCTTCCGCTGTCCGTCGGACAACCGATCGGGAATGGGCGAGATTGCCGACACCGACCCAATGGGCAACACAGGAATTTACTATTTCGTCGAAGGCTGGAATCGGACCAGTTATACCATGAACGGCTACTTCACGAACCCCAGCGTTCCCGACGGTCGCGTTTCAGCGACTCGCCATGAGATGATCGGGGCGCCGGAGAAGACTCCGTTCATCGTTGAGCACCGCGGCTGCTTCCTTGATCTGACTGGATGGTGCAATGGTGCGTGGGCGGAGGCGCATCCGCCGGAACAGGATCTGACGCGCTATGACGGGGCAACATCGTGGCGCGGGGTGGAATGGTTCGTCCGTTCAGCTGGCAGCGAAGACCAGAAGAAGCCGTGGCAATGGAGCGACAATCCGGGGCGATCCATGGATATCGCCTTTGGGGATGGTCACGCCGAGATCGTGAAGGACCCTACTGAGTACGGCGACTACAACACACGGAATGTCGGGGATGGGCTGCTTCGTTACAGTTGCGACTGAATCCGCAACTCCTGTGACAATAGCTGTCCGGACCTTCTCGCTTCCTCCGTAATAGTGGCCCTTGCCGTCATCAACTATCCGCATCGTAGATCATCAGAAAGTACCGCGCCAAAGTCATCGAGGAAGACCGAATGGCAACGTTTCCGTCGTTGCCGGATGTTAACAACGCTTTTGTAGCACAATGACACCCTCGGTGTCAGACTCCTCTTCGGTTCGCATTCCCCACGCCCCCCCGCCTTTTGTTCCGGAAACGGCAAAAGGTTTGCCGTTTCCGGAACAAAAGGCGGGATTTCTGGTGGGGCACCTGAACTGAAGGGGGTGGAGACTCTCCCCAAGCACAGCTTGGGGCTTCTACTCGGAGTGCAGGGACCGAAGGCCGCATGCGTTTCGCGGCGGGAGTCGTCAGGCGTCTTCGATCGCTGCCGTCTTCTGTTGGGCCGCGCGGAGGCGGGCCATATCGAACTTCGGCGTGCGGTCGAAGTTGAGCACGCCGTTCTGCTCCTGGAAGACGTCCGTCAACTGCGTGTAGCAATAGGCAAACATGCCGGGGTTGTCGAGCAGCACGCCACACAGCTTTTCGAAGCGATCGTAGAACTCCTCGAGGTCTTTCGGGGTATTGCCGTAGCCCCAGGACTCCTTGGAGTCGGCTGCCGCCGGATTCCATTTGATGCCGCCGAATTCGCTGACGAAATACGGCTGCCCCGCGTAAGGAATGGACCACTCGCTGCCGCGCTCCTCGTTCCGGCCGTTGATGTAGACGATGCCGTCGGGTGTGCCCGCATGGCGTTCCCGGAAGGTCTCCGGATTCTGGTCGTAGTCGTGGCAGTCGTAAATGTCGGCGCCGCGCACGCGGTGGCTGTAGCCGGAAGAATCGAGGACCGGCCGGGTCGTGTCCATGGCTTTCGTCGCCAGGTACATGGCATGTGTGATGTCGTCCAGCGGCACGATCTGATCCGTGATGTCCTGCCGCGTTTCATTAAGCGGACACCAGCCGATGATGCTTGGGTGGGAGTAGTCGCGCTCCAAAACCGTGAGCCACTCGGCAACAATCGTAGCGGACTGGTTACTGCGATCCAGGCCCCAGTCGCCGAACTCGCCCCAGACGAGATAGCCGAGTTGGTCGGCATGATAGAGGAAGCGTTCTTCGAACACCTTCTGATGCAGGCGCGCCCCGTTGAACCCGGCTTCCATGGACAGCACAATATCCTGTTTCAGCGCGTCGTCGCTCGGCGCGGTCATGATGCCGTCGGCATAGTAGCCCTGGTCCAGCACGAGCCGCTGGAATACGGGCTTGCCGTTGATCAGGACCTTCTGCCCGTCAATCGTGATGCCGCGCAGACCGGCGTAGCTGGTCGCGCTGTCGACCACGACGCCGTCGGCGTCGATCAATTCCAGTTTCAGGTCATACAGGAAGGGATCCTCAATCGACCACAGCCGCACCTTGTCGGCCGGGACCGCAAGGAGGAGTTGCGGCGCCAAGTCGGCATCGGCAAGGACCTCCTTGGAGACGACTTCGGCGCCGTCCGCAAACAATGTCACGCGGACCTTCTGACCTGGTTTATTGTTGCTCACGGGGACAACCACAATGAAGGAGGAGTTGGCAACGTCCGGCGTGATGCGCGGACGTTTCAAGTGAACCTTGGGCACGGGCTCGAGCCAGACGGTCTGCCAGATGCCGGTGGTGCGGGTGTAGTGACAGCCGCGGTTCTCGTAGCAGTGGTTCGACTGTTTGCCGCCGGGACGCGAGGAATTGTGCAAGTCCCGGGCGCGGACGACAATGGTCGCTTTCTTGCCGGGTTCGGCAACCCCGGCGAGATTGCAGGTGAACGGGCTGAAGCCGCCGCGATGGCGGAAGACTTCGGTGCCGTTGACCCAGACGGTGGCGTCGTAGTCGACCGCCTGGAAGTGCAGCAGGACGTCCTTGCCGGACCAGTCCTGCGGGATATCCACGTCCTTGCGGTACCAGACGGCGTTGATGAAATCGGTGTGGCCGATGCCGGAGAGCTCAGACTCGGGGCAGAACGGCACGACGATCTTGCGATCGAGTTCGCGCTCGCACAGCCCGCGTTCGCGGCCGCTGTCGCCCTGGTCGATCTCGAACTGCCATTTGCCGTTGAGGCACATCCAGTCTTCGCGGACAAACTGCGGGCGGGGATATTCACTGCGTGGAACTGTCATTGTCTATTTCTCCGTATTATGGGTATGATTCTGAAATTACGCAGTCAAATTAGGCTGTGTCAGCAGGATTCAAATCTGTGATACTCTCATTTGAATATTTAAAACTATCATCAATGGTCAGGGCATGAGCAGGGATGCTCATGGTACAGCCGGAGTCAGGGCATGAGCAGGGATGCTCATGGTACAGCCGGAGCAGGAGCGGAAACATGAAGTTTCGGAACAGCATGCGGATCGGACGGAGCTGCCGTGAGCAATTCTTACGAGTACAGCAGACGCCGCGACTGCGGCGGCACGGCGTCATGCTGGCGGGCGTTAGTAATCTGGCAGGTTCGTATCAAGCAGAACGCTCGGGGATAGACCAGCATGTTCTCATTTACACACTGACTGGCACCGGTTGGGTGGACGCACCGGGATTCAGCCGGGAATTAACCGGCGGCGACCTGCTGGTCAATCCGGCGGGGTGTCCGCACCGTTACGGATTGCACAACGGCGCCGACTGGCGCATAGCCTGGGTGCATCTGGCGAACACTCCGGAATGGTCAGGCGTACTTGAACGCAGCCACGGCGTCTGGCCATCAGGTCTCGGCGAACAGTTGGCGCGGTTGATCCTCGCCTGCATTCTGGATCCACAGTATCACGACGTTGACGACGGCGCCGCGGCGCGCGATCTGTTTGCGCAGCTTCTGCTGCAGCACCTGCATCGCGAATTCCGCGCCGCGGGCACCCCGCACGAACGCGAGATCCGCCATCGCTTGAACCAGGTCTTCGCCGAGGTGAACGCCAACCTGGCTCATCGCTGGACCGTGGCGGAAATGGCGGCGTTGGCCTGTGTCTCGCCGGTGCACTTCAACCGTCTGTGCAAGGAGGTCCTTGGAGCCAGTCCGATGCAGACGGCGTCCCGACTGCGAATGCAGCGGGCCGCCGAGCTGTTGTGCAGTACAGATCATCCCCTGTCAGTGATTGCCGATCAAGTCGGGTACGCCAACGCCTTCGCGTTTTCGGCCGCGTTCAAACGGTGGGCTGGGGAATCGCCGGGCAGGTTTCGTGAGCGGGGCTAATTGGCGCCGCCGCGGTAGAGATCGAAGATCTCCTGATTTGTAAGAGCGCGGTTGAACACGGCCTGCGAGGAATAGTAGAAGTCGTCGTGCGGATTGCCCCAGTATGAAGAGCAGATGGATGCCCGACTGTACTTGTCCGGGAAGTCGTTCGCAGTTCGTGGGCGGCGGCCATTGGGGACAGATGGTGTACTGCTGGTAATATCCTCACCATTAACAAAGAGCTGATGCGAACCGTCAGGATTCGAGACAAAGCCAAGGTGGTACCAATTGTCCGACGACAGATCAACGTCGGCCGACATCGAGTAATGGGACGAACCGGTCGAATCGGTTCGGGCCATGCGCAGGTAGGAACTGCTGCCGTCGAGCTGGACGCGGACATCGGTTGTCGTTGTCCACGACCCGTCGACGGACTGGCCTTCGGAATACATGATGTTATAGCCCGACGCACCGGCCTTGGGCTTGACCCACATGGTCACGGTCTTTTCCCAGGTGTCCACGGCATAGGAACGGTCAAAACGACGGGACAGAAGATCGCCGGAGCTGTTGCTGAAGGCAATCCCGTTGTGGCCGGCAAAACGGCCGAACTCCTGGTCGACCAGGACATTGGATTGCTCGGCCACGGCATCCATGGACTCGGGGTTGTAGGACACGCCAAGGGTCCGCGCGGAAATAACTTCACATTTTGAGAGACTTTCAAGAGTCGCGT
>CAYLNH010000384.1:0-5068 GCA_964384625.1 uncultured Lentisphaerales bacterium | reverse complement strand
CCGGTGACAGATCCGCAAGTACCGCAGGTTCCCAACCTCTTGAGAGTCGGGACTCTATGCAGAGGGCAGCAGACGAGGGCTTACCCATGATCCGGCGGCCGCTTTCATTCCGCCGTTTGCCTTTTACATTGCGGACTATGCTTTTTCCCAAGGTGCCAACTGCGCCAGTCATCGTCGTTCTGCTCGGTCTGCTGCCCCCCGCCGCACGGGCACAACGCCCTGAGGCCGGGGACAGGCTGGCGCTCCAACTGCGCCGGGAGTATGTCGAAGCAGCGGATTTCAGGCATTTTGACGGCGGTGTTCAGCTTAACGTCACCACCGTACTGGCAACGGTCGAGTCCGTAACGTTCCGCTATGCCGCCCGCCACTTCGACTGGCAGGCGCCGAACGCATTGCCGTTCGGCACGGGCAGCGATCCCTGGGACCTGCTGCAATCTGTCAATGTCTCGACCTCCCGCAGAATGCCGCTCACCCGGGACTGGATGCTGAGCTGCCGGCTTGCCGTCGGCGCCGCTTTCGAAACGGAAATCGAGGATTCCTTCCATCTGCAGGCGGGGGCTTACGCGATGCGTCGCCGGGACGACTTCAGTGTAGTCGCAGGACTCATGGCGCAGGTCCATTCCAGGCTTGACCCGGTGATCCTGCCGGTACTGGGACTGGCCTGGCGCCGCGGCCGCAAGGGTTGGTCGGCAAGTATCGGCATGCCGGTCACCGAGCTGCGCTATCGCTTCTCGGACCAATTCGCCGCTGGCCTGAACTACCGCTTTGATCCCGCGCCCGCCGCCCGGTTGGCGGACCGCAGCGATATCGAGCCCGGCGGTTATGCCCGGTTGGCGGGGCGTGGCCCCGAACTTGGTCTGGACTGGCAGATCCGCGAGGACATCCGGGTGAGCATCGGATTCGCGTATCTCCGGCACCGGGAACTGACGTTCTTTGATGCTGACGGCGACGAACTGGAAGACTACCGCCTCGAAAGCGCCTTCGCCGCAGAGCTCTCCGTCGACATGAAACTCTAAGAGCCCGCCGGGATCAGAACATACCGACAGGCTCTTAGCGAGAACCTTCACCCGACGCCTGTTGTTCTTGGTCGGCGCGGATGAACTGGCGATACAGCTTGGCATAGGTGCCGTTCTGTTCCAGCAACTCGATATGGCTGCCGCGTTCGACGATCGCGCCGTGATCCAGCACCAGCACTTCGTCCGCATGCCGGATCGTACTCAGCCGGTGCGCCACGACAAAGCTTGTGCGGCCTTTCATCAGATGGTCGAGAGCGCTCTGAATCCGGGCTTCGGTCATTGCGTCCACCGAGCTCGTTGCCTCATCCAGCACGAGGATCCGGGGCGCCGCCAGCATGGCGCGAACAAAGCAGACAATCTGTCGCTGGCCCAATGACAGGCTGCCGCCCTTCTCGCCGACCTCCGTCTGGAACCCCTCGGGCAACGCCTCGATCAAGTCCAGACAGTCCAGGCTGCGCGCGGCTTCAACGACCTCCGCATCAGTCGCAGCGGGGCGGCCCAGGCGGATGTTCTCCATGATCGTGCCGGTAAACAGGTAGTTGTCCTGCTGGATGATGCCCATCTGTCGATGCAGCGACGCCCCGGTGATCCGGCGGATTTCGCGATCGTCAATGAAGAGCTCGCCGTCTGTCGGCAGATAGAACTTCGCCAGCAGGTTGGTAATGGTGCTCTTGCCGCTGCCGGTCTGCCCGACGAGCGCGATCATCTGGCCCGGCTCGACTTTGATGTTGATGTCCGTAAGCACGGGATGGTCCGGCTCGTATTCGAAACCGACATGCCGGAACTCGACCTTGCCGTTGATCTTCTCGATAGCCACGGCGTCCGGCGCGTCCTCCCAGTCCGGCGGGGTGTCGAGCAGATGGAACACGCGCTCGGCCCCCGCCATCGCCCCGAGGGCTTCCTCGAAGATGCGCCCGAGATACTGAAACGGTTGGAAGAAGATGCCGGCAAGGAAAAAGAACTGCACCAGGTTGCCGACCGACATATCGATGTCCGGCGCCAGCACGCGATAGCCGCCGACCAGCAGCAGCAGGGCAGTGAAGACCTGGGTGTTCAGTTCCAACAGCGGGATAAAGACCGCGGTGGCCCGGGCCGTAGACACGTTGTAGCGGGCGTGGTCGGCAACGAGGCGGCCGAAGATGTCGGCATTCAGGTCCTGGCGGTTGAAGCCCTGCGTCACCCGAATGCCGTTCACCGACTCGGCGAGGGTGGCGGTCACCCGGCTGAAGCTCTCCTGCCGTTCCCGGGTCGCTTCGCTCATGCGCCGGCGATAGAATCGGTTCATCAAATAGATGATCGGCGCCATCGCCAGCAGAATGAGGAACATCGTCAGATCGACGTACGCCATGAGTACGGCGGAGACCAGCATCTGTCCACTGAGTACCATCGTGACGAACAGCGAATTCTGCACGCCCAGCCGGACCGATTCCACGTCCGACGTGATGCGGCTGATAATCCGGCCGAGTTTCATGCGGTCATAGAATCCGATCGGCATGTTCAGGAGGTGCTGGAAGATTTCCCGGCGCAGGTCGTGGACCACGCATTCGCCCAGCAGCAACGCCAGTTTCTGGCGAAAATGCAGGATGAACTGAGTCGACGCCATCAGGGCCATGAAGCCGAACGCTCCCCAGAGTGTGCCGCGAAGATCGCGGTTGGCGATCGGACCGTTGATCACCGCGCCGATGGCCCAGGCCAGCAACGGCAACTGAATCGACCGAATCGCGACCATGCAGAACAGTACGTTGCGAATCAACGCATGCGGCCTGGTAAACCGGTACAGCCGGGCAATCAGCCCGAACTCCAGGGGCGTATCCCGCTCCTCGAATTCCTCGTCGCGAAGGTGGTACGTCAGAGTCAGCGTCGGCGGTTTCTTCCTCTTATCCGTCATGGCGACACGCCCTCCTCCTCCACGTCCACGCCCTGTTCGGACAGGACCTTGCGGCTCTCATCGTCAACCACCTGCAGACTCACCATCCAGCGGTACGCGCCGTCCTCCTGCAGCAGGTCTTCATGGCGGCCGAGCTGCACGATGCGGCCGCGCTGCAGGACGATGATGCGGTCGGCGCGCTTCAAGGTGCTGAGCCGATGGGCAACGAGAAAGGTCGTGCGCCCTTTCATGGCGTTTTCCATGGCGACCATGATCTCCTGCTCAGTCTCGGCGTCAATCGCCGCCGTCGGGTCATCGAGCAACAGAATCGAGGGCTCCAACAAGATGGCACGGGCGATGGCGATGCGTTGCCGCTGGCCGCCGGAAATACCCGTTCCGCTTTCGCCGAGAATCGTATCATAGCCGTACGGCAGCTCCCGGATGAAGTCATGGGCGGCGGCGATCCGCGCCGCCTTCTCGACCTGCGCCCGGTCGGCCTGGTGCTGCCCGAACGCGATGTTCGCAGCGATCTTGTTGCTGAACAGGAAGTTCTCCTGAAAGACGATGCCGACGCTCTGGCGCAAGTCTTCCAGATCCAGCTCGCGGACGTCCGTGCCGTTGATCAGAACCTCGCCGGCGTGCGTGTCGTGGAAGCGCGGAATCAGACTCAGAAGCGTACTTTTCCCCGCTCCTGTAGCGCCCAGAATGGCGATGCACTCGCCTGCTTCCGCCCTGAACGAGACGTCCTGCAGCACCGGTTCAGCATCGCGATAGCCGAACGTCACATTTTTGAATTCGACCGCGCACGGCGTGTGCAGAGGCAGCCGCACAGCCGCCTCCCGCGTCTTGATCTCGATCGGCGTGTCGAGGACTTCGAAGACGCGGCGGGCCGCCGTCAGGCAGTCCTGAATCCGGTTGGTCAACTGCACCAGCATCGAGATCTGTCCGGCAAACTGCTGCAGCAGACCGCTGAACACCACCAGCCCGGTGCCCAGCAGCAGCTCCCCCTGCATCACCAGATAACCGCCGTACGCCAGCAGGACCACCAGATTGAGTTGCGACAGAAAGGTGATCACCGGGCCGTAGGTCGTGATCTTGCCGAAGATCCAGAAGGTCTGATCGCGCACCGCTTCGTTGGCCGTCACAAACCGCTCACGCGTCTGCTCTTCCCGCGAGAAGCCTTTGATGATGCGCATCCCCTGGATGCTCTCCGACAGGACCAGGATCAAGCGGTCAACCAGTCTGCGGTTCTGCTGATACGCCGGTTTGACGACGCGTGAAAAGCGGACGCAGAGGATCCAGAGAGCCGGTGTGGTCGCCAGGCAGGCAAACGTCAGCGGCGGGTGGATCGCCAACATGTACGCCGTAAAAATCGTCAGCGACAGCACCATCGTCAGCCCCTGAACCATAATCGAGTCGATGAACATCCGGGTCGACTGCACGTCGCGCGTGACCCGGTTAATGATCGAACCGCTTTCGTTCCGGTCAAAGAATCGGAAGCTCAAACGCTGCATTTTGTTGTAGACCATGGTGCGCAGATCCACCACGATCCGCCCCTGCACCAGCCGCGCGATCTCCACCTGAAACAGATAACGCAGAATGGCCCGGGCCAGCGCCAGCAGCAGAACGCCGGCGGCAATGACGATGATCACGTGATAGATCGGCCAGGCGGCCGGCGGCGATAGACCGAACGGCCAACGCGGCGCCGCTGTATCCGGCTGCACGTGATGGCGGATGCAGTCAATGCCCAACCCCGTCAACCCCAGACCGCTCAGAGCAAAGGTCAGCACCACCAGCTGCAGCGCCAGCACCCGGATGCAGCCCCAACGATACGTCCAACTCAAGGCCAACAACCGGCGAATAAGTTGCCAGTTCGACAGCTCCGGCCCGGGGCCAGGCGGTTCGTCCGCTTCGGGATGCGCTGCCGGACCTTTCATCGTTGAACCACTTTGCTCCTCTGTTGCCCCCTGCCTCGACTGCCCCTGCAGTCACACGACACATTCTTTTCATTATTAGTCAGCAAAACCAAAAAGCAATAGTCACAAGCATCCTCTGGCAAGCCCTCGTTTACTGCCCTTCGCGGTCCGCATAGAGATCCCGCACCCTCTTGAGCGCCGAAGCCTCGGCGTAGGAGCTTGCGGTGCGGAGTTTCAGGATCGGTCACCCACACCAGACAGCCACCTCC
>CAYLNH010000383.1:0-5144 GCA_964384625.1 uncultured Lentisphaerales bacterium | reverse complement strand
TGGAGAAAGCTCCCCGGGCCCGCTTCACCAACACCCCGTCACTGACGCATTACGGACGGCAAAGTATTCGCCTTGAATGACGTCAACAGCCGCGGCACCGATGGGGCGTACGATCGGCATTTGCGCGACCGCGCTGCATTCCGCTGCGAGTGCGAATTGCCGGTAGCGGACCTGGCCCCCAGCCTTGTGTTTCCAGAGGCACGCCAGGTATTCCTGCGTGACCGTTGGAGCGAGGACGCAACCTGTGTGACGTTTGACGCGTTTCGCTGGGGCAGTGCGCACGGGCATCTGGCGCGGAACGCAATTTCTGTGGTGTCGCACGGGGTGCCGATCCTGGTTGATCCGGCGCGGCTTTCCTACGAGATGAGCGATCCCATCGGGCCCTACGGCAAATCGACACGCGCCCACAGTACGGTGAACCTGAATGGCTGGAATCAGAACACGACGGATGTCGATCTGTTCAAAGCATTCGCCTCGACCGGCGCCGGCGCTGTGGTGTCGCGCTATTCCGGCGGCTACTGGAACGCGCCGTATGGCTGGTGGTTCTCGCAAGGCTTGGGACATGGTCTGGCGGCACGGCACACCAGGATTCTGTACTGGCGCCATGATCGCCTTGGCGTTGTCATCGATGAGGTGACCCGCTGGAATGAAAAGGGCAGGGGAGAAGAGCACGAGGAACCATCGCTGGAGTTGAATTGGCAGTTTTCTCCGGGCGAGGTGCAGTTTGGCGACAACCGGGCCTGGGCAAGCCGCGACGGCGCCGGGGTGTTGCTGCAGTTCCCTCTGCCGGCAGAAGGAATGGCCATGACCCTGTACAACGGCGAGACAGAGCCGATGCGCGGTTGGATAGAACACCCGACAGACAACCAGTGTGCCACGCCGGCGCCGCAGTTGTGTTTGGCCGCGGCGCCAATGAAAGAGTTCGGCGTCACCATGGTGTCTGTGATCGTCCCGTATGCCGGCGAGAGCTTGCCGGAAGCGACCGCGACAGCCAGGGCGCCGACGGCAGAAGCGCCGGGCCAGTGCACCATTGTGTGGGAGACGGGTGAAATTGACGAGGTCTTCTGGCGCGCCGGTCTGGAGACCATGGTCGGTCCGTGCGGGGCGCTGGATACGGATGCGTCCATTCTGCACGTGACGGGAACCGGGTCCAGTCCGGTTGCGGCAGCCGTCATTGTTGACGGCACGTATCTTGACGGCTGCGATGTGCAGCCGCACTACTGCAATGGATAACGACATGAAATACTACGACGTTCAGGACATCGGCGTGGAGGGCAAGGGGTGGGAGAATACAAAGCACGTCTACGACCGCCTGCCCGCGCATGCCGAAGGCGTAGTCACCGAGGCTGTGTGGAACTTGAGCCGGCGCAGTGCCGGCATGGCCGTGCGTTTCCGAACGGATGCGACAGCGATCCACACGCGAACGATCCTGCGGTATCCGGGAGATCCGTCGCTGCACTATCGCAAGTACCTGGACCTGTATGCCCGCGACGACAGCGGAACATGGCAATGGGCGGGCGTCAGCCGTTTTGGCTTTGTGCCGTCGGGCGAGACGGCCCTGGTGGAAGGGATTCCGGCGAAGATGCGGGAGTACATGCTCTATTTGCCGGGCTTCTTCTCGATTGAACGACTGGAGATCGGCGTGCCGGAGGACGCTGCGTTCGAGGGGCTGCCGCCCCGGACCGACAAGACGATCGCGATCTACGGCACATCGATCGTGCATGGTTCGTCGGCTTCCCGTCCGGGCATGATTTTCTCCAGCATTCTGGGCCGCCGTCTGGATGTGCCGGTGATCAATCTGGGCTTTTCCGGCAGCGCCCGGATGGAGCCCGAACTCGGTGCGATCATCGCCGAGCTCGATCCCGCGGCGTTTGTGATCGACCCGCTGGCGAACATGTCGAAGCAGTTGATTGAAACGAATGCCGAAGCGTTTATGCAACACCTGCTGACGGCACAGCCGCAGACGCCGATGCTCATGGTGGAGGATCGCGTGCATGCGCACGCGTGGCTGCATAACGACATGCCGCGGCGTGAAGGCAAGTGGGCAGCGTTCCATGCCGTGTTTAGAAAGCTGCAGGAGCAGGGCACGAAGAACCTGTTGTATCAGACCGGTCGTGAGTTGTTTGGTGACGACACGGAACTGACGGTTGACGGCTCGCACCCGAGTGACCTCGGCTACCGCCGGATGGCAGACGTGTGTGAACCATACTGGCGACATCTGCTGGGAACGGGCGGTTGACGGGCAACTGTGACGGGGCTGCAGTGAATGCCGCGCGGGCCCGTGGGGCGATTCTCCTCCCGGATGAACTCATTCACCGGGCCGGCACGTGTCTTGTGTGTTCCGCAGCAGCGGGACGACTCGGGTCTTGCGAAGCGCAAACCGACAACAGACATGACATGCGTTACAAGCTCGTCGGCGGCGGACGGGCGGCTTGCTGTGTTGGCGGTGTGCTTGCGCCGACGGCGGTTGTCCGGTATAGTACTGCCGAGGTCGGTTCGCGGGAGAAGCCCGGCGCCTGGTGCCGGGGCGCGGCCGGCTGTGAGAGAATCCAGTAACGAGCGAGGCGCTGCCATGTCCAGTGTTTTTCGAGGTCGTTCCGGGGGTATTGCTTTTCTGTTTATGCTGCTGCTGACTGCGGCGATTGTGTCGGGGCAGGACAAGGCGGCGCTGAAGCGAGCCTGGCGTGCGTCCGCGCGCGGGACGAAGGTGACGTTGGAATTGAAGCAGGCCGGCGCGAAGCGCGGGTATGCCGCGCTCGCCGAGAAGGCCGGGATCGCCTTCGACCTGCGGGCCTATACGACGCAGAAACCGGACGTCAAGACAGAACCGACCGTGACGGTTGCGGCGCAGGAGATGCTGTTCTGGGAGGTCTTCGAGGTGATGAGCAAACAGGCGCCGGTGGAGCCGCGGGGCGGGCGGCTGCCGCTGACCATCGCCTTGCGTCGAGACGACGGACGGCGCAGCCCGCACGTCGCCTTTGTGGGGCCGGCCCGGATTCGCGCGGCCGAATTCCGAATGAACCAGGAGGCGCTGATTGCTCTGGCCGCCGCCGGCCGCGTAATGGACCAGCATCATCATGCCGTTGGTTTGAAGTTTGTGATTGACGTCGAACCCGGTCTACACGTGTGCCGGGCAAGCATTCGCTTGACGCGGGTAGCCGACAATGCCGGGAAGGACCTCCTGAAGAGCGTGAAGTCGCCGCGCCGACGAGAGAGCCAACTGATCGACAACGGCGTTTGTCTGGGGGCTGTGCGCCACGCGTACTTCGACGTGCCGACGGGGAATGCGACACATCTGAAGGAGGTCAGGGGGCGGTTGGAGATGCGGTTGGCGCCGATCCTGGAGCCGGTGAAACTGGCGGACCTCGAGACTGCCGGGACGACCGTCGAATTTGTCAACGGCAAGGTAGAGCTTACCGGCGCCGAGGCGACGGACAAGGGCCGGGTGACGGAGCAGGTCTTCCGTTTTGCCGTTCCGGACGGGCTTGAGCACGGGCCGACTGCGGGCATGACGCTGGCCCCGGTTCTGGTGTGTCGCAACGGCGTGCGGCTGCGTCCGTCGAAGTCGGTTTACGGCAACCGCCAGGAGTTCATTTTTTCACTTCACCCGGGTCAGGTTCCGGAGCATCTGCTGCTGTTCCCGCCGATTGCGGCCGAGGAAAAGGCTTTGGCGTTTGCCTTGCGGGACCTGCCGTTGCCGGCGACGCGGGCGGCGACGGCGACGGCGGAAGCGCCGAAGGGGTTTGCGCCGTTGACGCAGATGCGAGGATCGACTTTGTCAATCAACGCGAAGAACAAGCCACTCAAGGTGATTGCCGCGGAAGTGACGGAGAAGACCGGCAACCCGCTGCAGATTCTGCGCGGGGTCGATGATCCGAAAACGGTATCGGTTGATATTGTTGAGGCATCATTCTGGGAAGTGCTGGATCGACTGGGGTCGCATCCTGACGTTACGTTCAGTGAACCACGCAAGGCGAGTGTCTGGGCGAAAGCCGAGAAGGCGCCGCCCAAGTGCGTGCAGGTCGTCGGTTCGGCCCGTGTCTCCATCGACCAGGTGGAACTGCTGGCCGACGGTCGTCTGGTCTATGCCGCCGAAAACCGGACAGGCAAGGAGACGTTCGAATTGCGGCTCGTGGCGCGGGCGCGGCAGGAGCCGAAAGTGAAGCTGCTGCGGCATGGGATGAGTCTGGAGTCTTGTGTGGTCGGCGGCCTCGAAACCGTTCGCGCCGAAACCTCGCGGGTGCTGGTCCGCCGGGTGGAGGACGCGCGGGCGCAACACCTGGAGACGGCGGGCAAACGCTATGCCACAGGCGTTCTGGGACGCATCCCGCTGGATCTGGTTCCGGTCGCGCGCAACATTGACCTGGTCCGCTTTTACTATTTCGCGGAGATCTACGACACCGGCGCCGTCATCCGGCTTGACAATCCGGCGGACGACCGGGTTGTCAAGATTGACGACCGACTGACGGTCGAGTGGGGCGGCAAGACGGAGAAGGGCGAGTACATCTTACTGATCAGCAATCGGGACGGCGCCTTCCGCATCCGCGCGGACTTCCTGAAAGACAAGGGAAAATGCTATGCGAAAACCAAGTCGGGCACGATGATCCGGCCCTTGAGCATACAGCAGTCCGGGCTCAAGGATGAGCCGTCGGCGACGGTGTGCCGCATCCGTTTCCCGGAGAAGCTTGCTGCCGACGCGGCAATCATCTTGTGGCTGCCGAAGGGCTTCAGGGTTTACGCCGGTTACGTCGATTTCAAGAACGTGCCGCTGCCGCGGTTTGCGGATTAGCTTCCTCCGTCAAGGGAAGGGATGCGGGATCGGATTGCTGCTCTCCGCGAAGAAGCCCCAAGCTGAGCTTGGGGAGTGTCTACACCCCCTTCTGCTCAGCCGGTCCGCCATCAACCCCGCCGCTGGCCCCGGAGATGGTAAAAACGTTTTGTCATCTCCGGGGCCAGAGGCGGGGAAGGCGGGGCGAAGGCGAGACTGAAGGGAGGCTGATACTTTCCCGGCGCAGCCGTGGGGATCTTCGCGCCGGAGCTGCAGCTTGCCGGAGCGGGGCGCGCGTTACGGTCGAAGTTCCGGAGACGACTATAGCATTTCCCAAAAAACTATAGCCGCTAACACGGCAGGGCCTACTACAACG
>CAYLNH010000382.1:0-5322 GCA_964384625.1 uncultured Lentisphaerales bacterium | reverse complement strand
TGGTGCGGCTCTTGCCACAACACGAAGGGATGACCTACAGAACTGACATGCGCCCCGGCAGGTGGCTGGGCCACAAACCACCGACGGGCGGGTGACCGCGGTCAGAATCCTTTGGCCTCGGCACGGAGGTACTTGGGCACGTCGTTCAGACACATGCGGGCGATCATCACGCCCATTGCCGTGCCGAAGCGGTCGCCCAACCGGCCTTCGTCCTCATAACAGGGCCAGGAACCGTCGGGTTTCCGGTGGTCGGCAAGCTGTTTAAGCATCGCTGTCCGCCAGGTCTCCCAGGCTTTCCCGCCGCGGAGGTAGTTCAGCCGGGTGGCATAGTAAGCATAGTACCAGGCATAATCCTCGCCGTCGTCCACCTGGCTGTAGGCCGGCAGATGCTGATCCACGTCGTGCCGGGCATACTCATAGCCGACGCAGCGTGCACCACAAAGCTTCAGCAACAGACCGGCAATGCTGTTGCGGATGTTATTGCCGCCGCCTTTGCCGCGTTGGTAGCAGAAGCCCTGGTTCACGGCGCAGGCTTTGACGTAGTCAAGGCCAAGCTTCACCGCGTTCCGCATGCCGGGAAGCCGCACTTCCGCGGCGTCGGCGGCAAGCAGAGCAATCATACACCAGCCGGTTACCGAGAGATCGGCATCGGTTGCTTTGCCCTCGTAGCGCCAGCCGCCGTAGTTTGTGTTCGTTCGCTGGACGGGCCCGTTCCAGGCTTTGCATTTCTTCGACGTCTGCTGTGCGGCGAGCAGGTACTTGACGCCTTCTTCACAGAGCTTGCGGGCGCTGGCGTTGCCGGCGCCGGCGGCTTCAGCGAGAGCGAGAGTGGCAATCGCGTGCTGGTAGATTTTCGGCTGCGGCGTGCGCACCGGTTTGCCGTTCCAGGTGGCTGTTTCGTCCGCCTGAAAACGCTTTGCCAACCATTGGACATAGCATTCATCGACGAGTTGCGCCCGTTGTTTGTGGTCTTTACCTTCGCACAGCGCCATCATGGCCAATGACTCGATCGCGATGTGGTAGGACGATTCGCGTTTGGCGTCCGCCGGTTTCTGCTGCTTCAAATAGCTGATGCCGGCCGCAATGGCCGTTCGTGCCGCGGCGATTTCCTCCTCGGCGAGCTTGGGTTGATGACGCGCCAGCGTCCACCGATAGGCGTCGCCGTATTGGCCGAGTTGAATGATGCGGACGAACACCTTGCCTTCGGGCAATACGGGGAAGAATCGCTGGCCCAGCCTGTCGCGCACAACCTTGTAGCTGTACAGGCGGCCGCCTGCGGGAGTTCGCAGGTTGATGCTGATGCGGGGGTGCTCGGCGGGATCTGCGGCGATCGGTTTCTTGGTGACAAGCAGTTCGTACGGGCCTGCCTTGGCGAGGTCCAGCAGGAAGTAGTCATTGTCCGAACGCG
The DNA here is from genome assembly GCA_964384625.1 of uncultured Lentisphaerales bacterium. Taxonomy (GTDB): domain Bacteria; phylum Verrucomicrobiota; class Lentisphaeria; order JABSQK01; family JABSQK01; genus CAYLNH01. The sequence continues at coordinate 3,914 of CAYLNH010000382.1, read as the reverse complement.
GCCTCGAACAGACGCCGCGGACCGTTTCTCCGGGTTCCACGGAGGTGGCCCATTCGCGCTTGCTGTTGGACTCGGCGTCGCGGTTCCCGAGTTCTTTCTCAAGCACCATCTCAAGCCGATACGGGGTCTTGCGGTCGCGGTTGTTGGACAGGAAGATGATGCTCCGGCCCCGGGGCAGACGCAACGCGTCGATCAGCGGGCGGCGACCGCCGCCGCGAACGGTAATGTGTTCGTACATCCGTTTGTCGACCATGAACCGCAACTGGACTTTGGGGTCGTCCGGCAGGTGGATAACGAAACTGTACAATGTTTCGGCGTCGCACTCGACCACGACACGGTCGACGTCTTTTCGACCGTCGAGGGCGCCGGCCCACGTGGTGCCGGCCTTGATGACCTGCAGGTCCTTCTCCTTCTGTTTCCAGCCGTTCGGTTCCTGCTCCTGCACCACCGGCGGCTCCTGCGCCGACGCCACGACCGCCAGCACGAACAATCCCATCAGCCATCCAACGGAAGACTGAAAACTGAGGACTGATGCACCCGATAGAAGTCCTGCGGACCGTCTCAGACAGTCTGCTTCCGAGCGTGGCCGCGGTCGTCTCGACCGCGCATCCCCGACTTCTGTCGGGAACATCAAGACTGAAGACTGCGTACTCATTGGGCACCGTCCTTCCCTGCCATGTACATGCCTAAAAACGCCGTCGACTGCATATAGCCGACCTTGAACGCCGCCTTGGCGCCGGCGCCGTCGGTGTTGGCCGCCCCGGAGTTCATCAGTTCCTGCATCTTGCCGTGAAGCTTCTCTCCGCCCCAGTCCTTGACGCCGGTGAGCATGTTGGTGTAGGCCTCCCAGGCGTCCATCTCGGTGAGCAGCCGGATGATGGTTTCTTCGTTATTCAGGCCCTGCATGCGGTAGCGGCAGTAGGTCCACCACGCGGTGAGCGCGCCGCGGTACATGTGGATCGGGCCCATGCCGCCCATGTCGCCCTTTGAATCGTTCAGGTCGCCCGCCAATGATCCCAAGGCGCCGCCCCAGGCCTGCGCCATGTTGCCGGAACCGTTCAGTCCGGTCTCGGTGACGCCCACGATATAGCCGGTCTGCTGATCGAAGGCGTAGTAGCCGATGGTTTCACCAAATCCGGTCTTGACCATTCGCCGCGGGATCAGTGCCATGCGGCCTGCGGCGATGGTCCGTGTGACGTGCCGTTTGACCTGATCCGAAACCTTGAGCCGGTTGAGCTCTCGCTGGTTCGACTTGCTGATCCAGACGAGCTCCTGGACCGGCCGCTTCACTTTGATCTCCACTTCCGTGCGGCCCAACGTCGTGAAATCCACCGTCTGTTCGCCGAGTTTCTCGTCGTCCAGCTCGACTTCCAGGACCTCCTTGCCGTAGGGTCTCGTTGCGTCCGGCAGCAGTCGCAGCCGGCCGTCAAGACCGGCCTGGTGCGAACCGGAATGCTGCTTCAACGAAACGCGGGCAGATGCAATGCCCATGCCGGTCTCGTCAACGACCCGCAGGCGGTAGGCGGTCGTAATCTTCACCAGTTTGTCGGCCATGCCGATCGGGAACGTGGGGTCGTCCAGAATCGCCACTTCGTCTTTGCCGATCCGGCATTTCAGCAGCGGGATGGTCTCCATCTTGCCATTGATCTCGACTCGATGTGTCCCCGTCCCGGTTGGTGTCACGTCCCCGTCCCAGGCCACCGGGCGCGGGCCATCTTCATCATCCTTCAGGCCGTACCTGCCGAGAAACTTCATCCGGACCTTCCGACCGGCCTTCAACTGCCGGTAGACCTCGCGCGAGACGACGAACGATGACGCCTTATCGACTTCCGGTTTGCCCTGGCGGTACCAGGGATTGTGCACTGTGGCCGATTCCAGTTCGGCGCGCTCCAGGGTTCGGGTGCCGGCCACCGGCCGGATGCCGGTCTGCACCCGCCAGTCATAGGAGAGTCTTCTCCGCGTCGACCGGATCAGAATGTCCTGTTCGGTGCGCCTCTCGCCGGTTCCCCAGCGGAATGAGAAGCTCGCGTTCCGGACCACCAGCGGCTCGGCTCCGAGTTGGATATCCGTATCGAGAACGAAGCCCGGTGGGGTTTCCGGTCTGACGGCTGCTGCCATCAGGCAGGTCTCAACCGCCGTTCCGGCGGCGATCAGATCGGCGATCTCACAGTCCAGCTTGCCGTCGGTAAAGGCCAGGTCCTTTTCGCGCGACTGCCAGTCGGTGACGAATGCCGGACGGAGCGCGCTGCTGCGCAGGTGAAAGCCGGAGCCCGGGCGCGAGACCGTGACCCGGGCCCCCGTGGTCGCCTCCCCCGATGCGTCACGGGCGGCAAAGACCACCCTCGCGTCGGCCGCGCCGTACTGCTGCAGTGCCGACAACGCCGCGTGGATGACGCCGGCCCGGCGGTCGCAGCTGTTCGGACAGCCCTCACGCATCCGGTTGATCACATCGTACGCCGAGGTCGCCGGCATCCCGGTCCACGCCGCCAGGTAGTGCTGCTCGAGGCCCGACTCAATGAAGGAGCGCACTTCGGTGGCACTGTAAGCGCTGGCCGGGTCGGCACCGGCAAACCCCGGCCGGTTCAACCGCAGATCGAATGCGTACATCCCGCCGACGCTGACGGAGTCCGGCACATTGAAGTGCGACAGGATCAGGATCCGCGGCAGATCGAATTGCGCCGTGACCTGCCTGTCCTGCTCCAGGCCGGCCAGCAGATCATCAGCCGCAACAGCGTAATCAAGCAGTGCCAGGTACGCTTTCGCGTCGGCCGGCAGCTCATCGGCGGCCTTCGTCGGCGACGGCATACCTTTGGGGTTTTTCGGGATGCGATCGGCTTCGACCAGCCGCAGTTCTTCTTTTTCGCGAACATACGGCGTAATGCGACAGGGCCAGACGACAAAGTCGTGGCGGTCATCGGGCAGCGGTCCCCGGGGACCAACGCGATTATCCTTGTGCCACAGCTCGCGGATGATTGTGCAGGGCTTTTCCGTTTCCGGTCGCTGGATCACAAAGACCAGATCACCGGCGGCTGCACCACCGGTTGCCACGGACCTTGTCGTTGCGGCCGGGCCGCGGATTGTCAGCACAGCCTTCCCGTCTTTCCCCATGGCGAGCGTCTGGACGTCACCGATCAGATCGCCGATTGCACCCTCGAACAGCGTTTCGTCCGCCGGCTTGCCGTCCCGCGTCAGGCGCAGGAGGATCTTCATGGTCAGCGGCGGTGTTTTGCTGTCGGCGTTCTTGTCGCGCGACGGCGCGACGTCGTCCAGGCCGGCGGCCGCCGCGTCGGGGCAATGTTCGAGCAGCGCCCGGGCCAGGGCCAGCTTTTCCTCGGGAGAGCCGGCGCCGTGCCAGAGCGTACCGAGCGCGCCTTTCGCGTTGCCGCGGTAGCTCAGGGTCCCGATGTCGTCGCGGACAAATGCCAGGACCTTGGACGGTTCGTTCCCGAGTTCCGCCGCTTTCGCACGGAAATAGTCAAACGGCAAGTTCGCCGTTGGCGGCGGCGCCTTGCAGTCGCGCAGCAGGATAAACGCGATCACCGCCGCCACGATTACCACCGCCAGCCCGATCAGAATGCCCCGGCGCCGTTTCGATTCAGCTCGTACTCCACTCATCAGTACCACCTCATTCATATCCCGTTTGCGGAATGACGCAACCTAGATATCCGGCAGATACGTGTCAAGGGCTGTTTGTTGATCCGGTTGTGAATCGTCGTCGGCAGGTGGCCGGTCCGCAGGCGCCACAGAATCCGGACTTCTTGAGCGTCGGGACGAGATGTAAGGAAAACAGAACGGTAATGCTGTCAGTGATATGCGGCTGCGGACGCAGGTGGACTTGAACCCGAAAATCGGCACACCTTGAGTACCTGTTTACCGCGCCTCAAGCTGAGGCTGTCCAAGCTGGAATAATCTGC
>CAYLNH010000381.1:0-5330 GCA_964384625.1 uncultured Lentisphaerales bacterium | reverse complement strand
GCTTTTCGGGCGCTGGGAAGCCAGCTTCCCAGCGCCCGAAAAGCAGGGTGAGGGGTGAGGGCTTGTAGCCACCAATGAACGTCTTCACCAGGCGGGTAAACCGCCTGGGGTCGTAGGATCGAGCCAATTGTTGGCAGGAAACACCTACGGAAGTGACGTGCGCCCCTCTCCCGGGAACCGACTTGACCAACCGGCCGGTGGCGATTACCGTCAATCGTTTTCGGATGGAGTCCGACTTGAAGAGGGTGGTCCCTTGGGCGAGAACAGTGATTCCCACAGTGTCCGGCGTGTCGTTCGCCGGTTGACCTTGGCCGACGAGTTCCTGGTTCCCTACCCGGCGCTGGCGCCGGCGGCGGGGATGCTTTTCGGCGTTCTGACGGCGGCGGTTCCCGGTCTCGGACTGGCATCGTGGCGTGTCGTCGCGCTCACCGCGCTGCCGGCGGCCGGCGGCCTGACCGTCGTATTCCGGCATCGCTGGCGGAACTATGCCGGCATGCTCCTGCTGGGGATGGCGTTGACCGGCCTGCACTTGTGGGCGCCGTGGCAGACCTACCGGCGGTCCATGCCCGGCAGGGAGTCCTTTGTTCATGCCAAAGCGGTGGTCACCGACACCCGTCTGATGCGGCATCCCGATCTGGCCTGGCTACAGCCGCAGCGCAGCATCAAGATCAACCTCACGGCGGTCCGTCTGACCCGCGACGCCCCCTGGCGGGCCTGTCGCGGCACGGTCATCATCAGCCGTCCCGGGGAGGTCCTGCAGTACGGGCAGGAGGTCCTTGTTGCCGGCGCCCTGCAGGAGCCGTGGAGCAGCGACCTGCCGCACCAGTTCAACTATTCGCATTACCTCCGGACAACCGGCATTCAGCACCTGTTCGCCGGCCACGATCTCCAGGTCACGACGGCGGCGGCGCGGGGCCGGCGGCGGCTGCCGGCGTTCCTCTTGCGGGTTCGCGAAAGTATTGTTCTGCGCCTGCTGGACCACATCGACGACCCGGAAGACGCCAAAGTACTTGCCGCAATGACGTTGGGCCTGCGAGCCGGCATGACGCCGGAGGACCGGCGGCTGTACCTGCGTTGCGGGGAACTGCATCTGTTCGCCATTTCCGGCCTGCATGTCGGCATTGCGTTCAGTCTGGTGATGCTGCTGCTGGCCGTTTGCCGGACGCCGTATCGCTGGCGGTTCTTCATCGCGCCGGCGGCTCTGCTGGTATACGTCGCGGCAACGGGCGCGGCGCCGTCGGCGTTGCGCGCCTGGCTGATGCTGACGATCTGGGCGGTCGGCCGGGGGTTCCGGTTACCGGTGAAACCGGTCAACACGGTACTGGCAACGGGGATCATCCTGCTGTTGCTCAACCCGCTGCAGATCTTTCAGACGGGGTTCCAGTACTCGTTCATCCTGGTGCTGGCGCTGCTGGTCGGCTGGCGCTGGGGCATCCGGCTGACGGTCTATCTGCGCGAGCACCACCGGTGGGTGCCGTTTCGCGCCCAGGAGCATTCCTGGCGCGGCCGCGTTTCGCGCCTGGCGCTGCAGGGGCTGACCGCGATGCTGATCTTCTGGCTCAGCGCAGTGGGGTTGACGGCCTGGCACAATCAGCTTTTCATGCCGCTGTCTGTCCTTTCAAATCTGTTTGCCGGCGTCCTGGCCTGGCTGATTCTGTTCGGCAGCGTTGTCAAGGTGGTGGTCAGCAGCGTCAGTATGTGGATCGGCTGGTCGTTTCCGTCGCGCGCCGTTGCCTGGCTTCTGGGGGTGCTGGTGTATCCGCTGCGCGGCTGGGCGCAGTTCAGCGCGGCACACGGCGGGGTGATCAGCATTGCGCGGCCGCCGCTGCTGCTGGTCCTCGGGTACTACATTGCGCTGGGCGCCGTCGTCCTTTCGCCCGCGCGCCTGCCCGCCCTGGCCCGACGCCTGCTCGTCCTGACGGCGGCGGCGGCAATGCTGCTCAGCGGCGGCTTCCGGACCGCGCCGCGGGTGGATGTCTTTGTCCCGGCGGAAGCCTGTGTCCCCGTGGTCGTCGTCGCCCCGCGCGGTCAGCCGCCGATCATCATCAATGCCGGCACCGGTTTTCTCGGCTACGGCCTGGCCCAGTGGCTGCAGGGCGAAGGCGTGGATCGTGTCCAGGCGATGGTTCTATTGGGTTCCGGGAAGGCCTGTGCCGGCGGGACGGAACGGCTGCTGCAGGCATCTCAAGTTGACTCCGTGGCGGTGCTCGCGCGGCAGCGACGCAGGCTGGCAGGACTGCGTGCCCTGGCTGCCGCCGCCGGCGCTCGCTGGCGCCAAAGCCTGGACGGCAACCTGGACCTGCCGGGCATTCGCGTACGCCGCGAGGATGTCGCCGGCGAGACGCGGCACCACATCTCAATCGCCAACGCAGAGACCGGACGAATCGAGATCTTGCTGCGCCGCATCCCACTGGAGAAATCCGTTTTGACCATCAGCCGGCCCGGCCAGCCGCCGCAGACGTATGCGTTCGGCTACGGCAGTCGCGATCGCCACCTTCGCATCCCTCGCGATTGAACGCTCCCGCCGGGTCGATCACCTCTCCGTCTTAATTAGCCGCACACAGCCGTCACGCCCGGCTGTCGCCACCGACCGGTTGTCCGGCGCCAGCGCCGCCGCCCAGATGCCGGCCCGCCCGGCTTTGCGGCGCAATACCGTCTTGCCGGACTCCAGCTCCCAGACCCGCACATCGCCGTCCAGAGCCGTCGAGAGGAACCGCTTGCCGTCGTCAAAGAGTTCGATATGCGTGACCAGACTGGCATGCCCGAGGAACTTGCGGACCACTTTGCCCGTGCGCACATCCCACAGGAGGATACGCAGATCATCACCGCCGGACAGGAGGTGCCTGCCGTCCGCCAGGAAGGCCACCGACCGGACACCGAAGCGGTGGCTGCCAGCGAGTGTCTGCTGCAGGTCCCCCTGCCGATCCCAAACGTATACCTTGGTATCGAGGCAACCGGCGGCAACCCGCTTCCCGGTCGGCGACAATGCCACGGCGCGCACGCCGCGCGGCGCGCGGTACACCCGCGCCTCTCTGGAAGCGATGTCCCAGAATCGAACCGTGCCGTCGAGGCCGCCCGAGAGCAGCCGCTTGCCCCGGGGGCCGAACCGGAGGTCCCAGATTGTCTTCGTGTGTCCCGTCAGGCGTTTCGTGATCTGCTGCGTCTGCGGATCCCAGAGGCGGATGACTTTGTCTTCACCGGCCGACGCCAGCCACGCGCCGTTCGGCGAGAATGCCAGGGCGTTGACCACGGATTTGTGGTCGGCAAGTTTGCCGATCGCCCCGCCGCTGTCGGCGCGCCAGATGCCGATTGTCCCGTCGAGCCCGGCGGATGCGACGCTCTTGCCGTCGGGGGTAAACGTGACTGCGCGAGCTGCCTGGGTATGGGCCTGCCGCCTCCAGAGCTGTTCCAGATGCCGTCCGAGGGCAAGCTGCCATTCTGGCTTGGCCGGTTCCAGATTGCCCTGCGGCGCCAGCCGGACCGGTCCGTACGCCGCGGGAGTCATCCAGAGCCCGGCATGAATCCGCTTGCCGGCGGCAACATTGGCGGTTATCTGATGATCGCGGCGGCGTTCCCCCCAGCCCATCTGGAACAGCGAGTGGAACTGGTCGTTCGCCTTCATTTTGCGCGCCGTCAGGATCGCCCAGGGCACCCGCAGTTCCTGCGTGTAGTCGCGCCCGTTTTCATGCGTCCGAAACACCTGTTCGAGGCCGTCGTCCAACTCCGACTCGCGACTGCGGTAGACGCGCTCCGGGCCGCCGCCGACCGGCTGGCCGTTGCCACCGCCGTGCTGCCGGTAGACCACGCTCTCTTGCCGCGGCCGGTAATACCAGCAATCGAGGTTGCTCAGTTTGTCCGGAAAGCGAAATCGAATCTGGACGCTGTCGGAACTCCATCCCCGGGCGTACTCACGACGCGGCTCGATCCGGGACTGCATCGGCGTCCAGTCCCGAAACTGCAGCGCAATGTAGAGATAGTCTTCATCATACATCAATGCGATTCGCGTACTGTAGACATCTAACTCGGCATGGACGTCATTGCAGGCTGTCACCTGTCCCGAGAGGTCCCATTCCTCAAGCTTGCCGTCCACCACAACCTTGCCGGGCGCCGGCACCGCCTGCAGCCCGCGAACCGCAGCCGCGACAACCCGGCGCTCCTGCTGCAGCAGCCGCGCTTCCAGCGTCCGTGCCAGCCGCTGATGGCGGACCCGCAGGGATCTGTCCGCCGTCACCTCGGTCAGGATCAGGGCGGTACGGTATGCCTGCAGCGTGTTCTCAAGCTTCTGGTAGAGGGTTGTCAACGACCGCGCCAACCGCTGGATATCGGCAGTCGCGGTTTGGTGTTTCAATGCCGTCTCGAAGCAGCGAACAGCCCGATGCGGATTGTCGTCCTGCCGATAGTACGACCCCAGGATTTCCCAGACGGCGGGCGCGTCGCCGGCGTCGGTCTCAAGTCGGGCGGCGAGTTTGCGGGCGTCATCGGGACGATCGGCCGCAACCAGTTCCTGCAAGTGCCGGACCTGCGGCTCCAACCGATGACCGGCCAGCCCGTGCGGCCGGGGAAAGTCGACGTCCCGGCCGCAAAGGAGAGCAACCGGCAGGAGCGTCGAGGCAACAAGCCATCGTCTGAGATGTTGCGACAGGGCAATACGCATCGGCTATTCGATATCCCGCAGGATCCGGTAGTATTCCCGCAACTTATGTTTGTCGGCAGTAGCCATGCGTTTCAGCAGGTCATCGTGTTTGGCGATCTCTTTCTCGCGCGCGGACGGCGGCAAGCTGGTCTTTTTGGCGGAGGGATCGATTCGAGCTCCCGCCATGGCTCCGGGGTTGATCCTGCGAGCCTGTTTCGCAGTCTCCTCATTGATCTCCTCGCGTTCCGGGCCCTCCTCCTGTTCGCGCCCGGCGTCTGACGGACGGTCATTCAGATCGAGGTCGGTCAGATCAACATCCTCTGCTTCCTCTTTGCGCCCCTCGGCGAGTTCTACCGGTCGTTCGGCGCCGAAGCGGTCATCATCATCTTCTTCCTCGACGGTCTGGTTCGGCTGTTCATCCGGCAAGGGAAGGTTTTCGGCCTTAGTCGGATTCCCCGGGCCGCCACCCTCGTGCACACCACCTGGCGAGCCGCCGGCACCGGTGCCCTGGCCTTCGCCCTGGCCCTGGCCTTGCGCCTGGCTTTGTCCTTCCCCTTGGCCCTGGCCTTGTCCCTGGCCCTGGCCTTGCGCCTGGCCCTGACCTTGGCCTTGGCCCTGGCCTTGTCCTTGTCCTTGTCCTTGGTACGGTTTGCCAAAGACATCGGTCTGTACGACACTTGTTTACACACATGCACTT
>CAYLNH010000380.1:0-5332 GCA_964384625.1 uncultured Lentisphaerales bacterium | reverse complement strand
TCACCCCACCACAAAACAAGAACCAAACCCCAACAGAATTAGAAACTGCACATACTGCATGATGTGTCCGACTTGCTGCCGGAAGTACGCCGCCTGATTGCCGCCGGCAAGTTAAAAGAAGCCGAAGCGCTGATGCCCGCGGCGCACGCGGACCGCAGCGGCGCGGACCGCAGCGGCTCCACCAGCGCCGGCCGGGATCCCTACCAGCCGTTCGCTGAAATCAGTATTCGGCCCGCGGTCAACGGCCCGTTCCGCTGCTACCGACGCGGTATCGACCTCGACACGGCGCTTGCCTGGACCGCGTGGCAGGATGACCAGGGCGAGGCCCGGCGGGAACTGTTCGTCTCGCGCGCGGACGACACGGTCTATCTGCGCCTGACACGCACCGCCGCCGGCGCGCTGCACTGCCGTATTGCGATCCGCCCGACAGCCCGCGAAAAACAGGCCGACGAATGGCATCCGGGACAAGCCGGACCGCCTGAAACCGCCAGTACCGCCGGCGGCAATACGATTGTCTACCGCGCCGACTACGGCGAATCCTTCGCCTTTGGCGCCGTCCTCCAGGTCGACCAGGTGAACGGCACAGTCACGGCCGACGGCGATTGCCTCGAGGTGGACGGCGCCGACGAAGTCGTGATCCGGGCCCGGTTGTACATCAGGGAAGACCCGGCAACCGCGGTCCCGCGGCTGCAAACGGAACTCGCCGGCGGCGCGGATTTCGACGCGGCATTCCAGGAGCATACCGTTGTCCACAACGCGTTGTTTCGCCGGATGCAGCTCGATCTGAAATCGACGGATGACGCGAGCATCGACGAACTGCTGATGCAGGCCTACGACGGCGACATGCCCGCCGCGCTGGCTCAGAGAATGTTCAACTTCGGCCGCCATCTGCTGATCTGCTCCAGCCGTGAAGGCGGCTGGCCGGCAAACCTGCAGGGTATCTGGAACGGTGATTACGCACCGGCGTGGAACTCCGACTTCCACACCGACGAAAACATCCAGATGAACTACTGGGCGGCACTCCCAGGCAACCTGGCCGAGACCGCCCTGCCCTTCTTCGACTACTTCGAAAAGATGCTCGGCGATTTCCGTGATAACGCCGGGAAGATCTTCGGCTGCCGCGGGATCTTCGTCCCCATTGCCATCACCACAAACGGCGTCGAAGGCCCGCGGATCTGGACCAACTGGATCTCCGCCGCCGGCTGGCTGGCACAGCATTTCTACGACTATTATCTGTTTACCGGCGATCAGGAATTTCTGCGCCAACGCGCCGTGCCCTGGCTTAAAGAGGTGGCGACGTTCTACGAGGATTTCCTGATCGAAGACGACAACGGGAAGCTCCTGTTTTCGCCGTCCCTGTCACCGGAGAACAAACCCGCAGGGTCCGACAGCCTGCTCTGTCAGAACGCCACCATGGACGTCGCGATCTGCAAGGAGGTCCTGAGCAATCTCTGCGATGCCTGCGAACTCCTGGGGATAGAGATGGACAACGTTGCGACGTGGCGCGGGATGCTGGCAAAGTTGCCGGCCTACGAGATCAACGCCGACGGCGCGATGCGCGAATGGCTGCACCCGGCCTACGAGGACAACTACCACCATCGGCATCAGTCGCATATCTACCCCGTGTTTCCCGGTTTCGAGGTAACCGCAGAAGACAACCCCGAGATCTTCGAAGCCTGCCGGGTGGCGGTCGAGAAACGCCTGGTCGTCGGGTTGACCAGTCAGACCGGCTGGTCGATGGCGCACATGGCGAATATCTACGCACGTCTCGGCCAGGGCGATCGCGCCCTGGAATGCATTGAGATCCTGGCGCGCAGCAGCACCGGCCCAAATCTGCTGACCTATCACAACGACTGGCGCCACATGGGCCTGAGTCTGACCTGGGGCAACAACCCGCCCTTCCAGATCGACGCGAACTTCGGGATCACCGCCGCGATCCTCGAGATGCTGGTCTTCAGCAAACCCGGCCTGGTCAAACTGCTCCCCGCTCTGCCCGAACGCTGGCCGCAAGGCAGGGCAACCGGCATCGCCTGCCGCGGCCAACTGACCGTCGACCTCGAATGGGATGTCCCAAAACAACAATTCTCGGCAACGCTGGTGTCGGCGGTCAACCAGAAACTCACCCTCCGGCTGCCGGATTGGGTCCGCGACCCCACGGTCGACGGCGCGGCCGCCGGCCCGGGCGGAACGCCGGCCGCCGGCTGTCGGGACCTCGAAATGGCCGCCGGAGCCGCACTCACAATACACAGCTGATCCGGCTGAACCGTTGTCGACCGCACCGCCGGGTGCTCCATGGGCCGCGGCGGCGGAAGTCGCGAAAACAAGGAAACTCTCTGGCCTCCAGGGTTAACAAACACGCCTCGACGCCGTCATGCTGTACAATGACGGTAATTTCTATCCACGGAGATCAGCCATGAAGACAATGATTCTGTACGCCGTCGCACTGGCCGGCTTGACCGCTTTCGGGGCGGGGGATAAAACCGAAACCACACTGCCGGAAGCCCGGCTGACCTTCCACCGGCTGAAGAAGACGATCAAACTCGGCGAGCCCATGGACGTGTCATTGGCGCTCCATAACCACAGCAAAGAAGACCTGCACTATTTCTTCCCGCTCGCCGCGAACGGTTCACAGTTTGAAATCACCGGGCCGGACGGCAAAAAGCTCGCCCGAACATCTTTCCCCTGCAGTACGGTGCTGCAGCGGGAAACCTTGAAAGCCGGACAGACAAAAGTGGTCTGCCGCCAGGTCGACCTCGCGCATTCCGCGTTTCTGATCGCCAAACCCGGGGTCTACACCATCCGCTACACGGGGCGACCGACCGTCACCGCCGGACCGGATGTTGCGCCGGCGGACCCCGTCAAGATCACCGTCACACCCGGCAAACTTCGGAGCGTCGACGAACTCGCTCTGAAACTCCTGCCGCACACGCCGAAAGGCTGGCAGTTCGCCAAACGCGGCCCGCACGACGGCGGCGGACCGACCGGCTGGCGCAGCGGCGCCACCGACGTCGTTGCCTTTATCCGGTCGAAGTTCAACGCCGTCCTCCTCTACCAGTCTCCGGAACAGCTCAAACCGGCGCCGGTGAAATCGGAGCAACGGCAGGCAGTCTATCTCGGCAAAGGCGAGTCGGGCTACCTCTACCTGGAATACGGCAAGGCCGCGGTCGAACTCTGGCCGACCCTGGAAAGCGACCTGCGACGGCACCTGCTGCCGCCCGGCGAGAAGTGACCGGACCGCCGGGACCCTCAACGGCGGAACCGGCGATATGATCTACCAGAGGTTCCGATCCAACGTTCGATACTGGACGGCTTCCTGGATGTGGTGGGCGCCAATGGTCTGCACTGCTTCCAGGTCGGCCAGCGTGCGGGAGATGCGCAGCACACGGTCGTACGCGCGGGCGCTGAGATTCAGGTCGTTGATCGCCATCTTCAGAATCTCAACGCCCTGTTTCTCCACTCGGCAGTGTTCCTGAATTTCGCGTGAACTCATCGCCGCGTTCCACATGGTCGTCGACTCCTTGAACCGCCGGTACTGTATCCGACGGGCGCCGACAACCCGCTCGCGAATCGCCGCCGACGGTTCCCCCGTCGGTTTCGACAACATCTCCTTTTCCGTCAGCGGCGCGACTTCCACATGTATATCGATGCGGTCCAGCAACGGCCCGGAAATACGCGCGCGATAGCGTTTCTTCTGCACGTGACTGCAGCGGCATTCGCGCTGAGTCGAGCCCTCGTAACCGCAGGGACACGGATTCATCGCCGCTACCAACTGGAAGGTCGACGGAAACGTAAAACTTCCGGCCGCCCGCGAGATCGTTACTTTCCCATCCTCCAGCGGCTGTCGCATGACTTCCAAAGCGGACCGCTTGAATTCCGGCAGCTCGTCCAGAAACAGGATGCCGTTGTGCGCCAGGCTGATCTCGCCCGGCGACGGGTTGCTCTGACCACCCAGCAGGCCGGCGTCGGAAATCGTGTGGTGCGGCGCGCGAAACGGCCGCTGCACCACCAACGGCGTGTCGCCCGTCAGATGGCCGGCGACACTGTGGATCTTCGTCGTCTCCAACGCCTCCTCCAACGTCATCAACGGCAGGATCGACGGCAACCGTTTGGCCGTCATGCTTTTGCCCGTTCCAGGAGGTCCTATCATCAGAATATTGTGGCCGCCGGCGGCCGCTACTTCCATGGCGCGCTTGACCATCTCCTGGCCTTTGACGTCGGCAAAATCCGGCGCTGTACTGCGGCCGGCTTCAAAGAACGAGCGCACATTGGTGCGGGTTGGCGCCAGCAATTCATCGCCGCGCAGCCAGTTCACCGCCTGGTTCAGATTGCGCACGCCGATTACGTTCAGCCCCTGCACAATCGAAGCCTCCGGTGCGTTTTCTTCAGGGACGATGAGCGTCTCCAGCCCCTGTTGCCGGGCGCGGAACGCGATGGCGAGCATGCCGTGCGCCGGCCGCACCATGCCGTCCAACGCCAGCTCCCCCACGAGCATGGTCTTCTCCAGCGCGCCTTCGTCGAGCTGCCCGCCGGCAGCGATCATCCCGACGGCGATCGGCAGGTCGAACGCGGCCCCGGCCTTCTTCACGTCGGCCGGCGCCAGGTTGATCGTGGTGTGGCCGAACGGATGCAGGAAGCCGCAAGCGCCGAGCGCGGAGCTGACGCGATCCCGGCTCTCGCGCACCGCGGCATCCGGCAGACCGACAATTGCAACCGTCGTCTTCTCACCGGCTTTGGTGGCGTTGATTTCGACTTCAACCGTAAAGGCGTCAATGCCCATCAGGGCAGCTGAGTAGGTCTTCGCGAGCATCGGGCTCAAACCCCATAGCAAATGATTCTCAATTCACAAGTGGAAGGAGTACCCCAGTACCACCGTTCCCGGGAGCCGTCGCGGCCCCACACCGCGAGAACTTCCCACGCGCCAGCCACCATACCTTCGCCCTGCCCCAACGCAAGCAGATCCCTGAAATCTCACCATCGACCACGCGATGCACCTGTGGATCTGCGGACGCCCAAGCACCTGGAGGATGCGTCCGGAGAATCCCACGCCCAAGCGCTTAGACAAAAACAGAGCCCAAAATCGCGGCTCTTTTCAAGATAATCCACTGATAGAAAAAACTTAACCTTCGCTGCAGTCCCCGCAGTTGCCGACAGGAACGCAGGAGATCCGACCACGCTATCTACAGCGTTTTAAGCTATTCTGTAGCCGCCACTCCTCACGCTGAAGGCGTGATAGTCTTGAGCCTGGGGTTGGCGAAGCCTACCCCAGGATGGGGGGAAATACGGTTCAACGCTGAAGGCGTTGTAGTAGGCCCTGCCGTGTTAGCGGCTATGG